>NZ_JAHWGR010000046.1:0-55278 GCF_020873825.1 Micromonospora sp. DH13 | reverse complement strand
CCACCCCCCACGCCCCTCCCCCGCTCTCCCCGCTCGCCCCGCGATCTTGCACTTGAGGCCCCCGGTTCGCCCGTTATCAACGTTATGCGGGGGCCGAAACTGCAAGATCGCGGAGAACGGGGGCGCGGGCGGGGGGCGTTAGTCAGGGGGTGGGGGTGGGGGTGGGGAGGTCGTGGGTGGCGTGGAAGATGACCGCGCCGAGGACCTCCGCCGGGGCGCGGAACCTGTCGAGGCGCGCGTCGGCGAAGGTGACGTCGCCGTGGAACGAGGCGCGCCCCTCCGGGCCGCCGAGCCGGAACACCGCACCCTCGAACGTGGACCCGTCGAAGCGGGTGACCCCGTGGAACTGGGCGGCCGTGAAGTCGGCGTAGTCCACCGCGCACCCGCTGAGGTCGAGGTCGACGAGGGTCGCGCCGGACAGCGACAGGCTCATGCCCGCCCAGTTCACCGCCCCGGAAGCCGGCCCGCCCGGCCCATCCGGCCCATCCGGCTCGTTCGGCCCGCCCGGCTCATCCGGCCCGCCCGGCCCGTTCCGCTCGTCGAGCCTGCCCGAACCGCCCGGCTCACCCGGGGCACCGGCCCCCTGGCGCAGGCGTGCGGCGAGGAGTCGCTGGGCGGCGCGGCGCAGCTCCACCTCGCCGGCCTGCGCGGCGTCCAGCTCGCCGGTCACGTGGAACGGCAGCGGGACGCGCAGGTAGCCGCAGACGGCGTCCACCACCCGCTGGCGCAGCTCCGGTCGAGCATCGCCCAACTCGCCGAGGACGCGCAGGCCGACCCGACGCACCTCGGGATCGGGATCGGCGAGCTGGCGGGCGTACGGCGCGACGGAGCCGTCGGGCACGAGCACCGCCGCGCCGCCCGGGGCGGCCGGTCCCTGTGCGCCGGACGGCCCCTGCGGACCGGCCGGTTCGGTCGCGTCGTCCGGGCCGAGTTCCGACGTCCAGCCGAGGGGCCAGCACATCGGCTCGTCGTCGGCCGAGCCGGCCCACCGGGCGTCGGTGAGGTCCACGGCCGGCTGGTCCAGGTGCACAGGCCCACCGAACCACGCCCCGCCGAAGGTCGCCTCCGCGCCGAAGCGCGCCTTGTAGAACCAGGCCGGGCCGGCGAAGCGGGCCCGGCGGAACGAAGCCGGGCCGACGAAGCGGGCCCCGTCACCGCCTTCGGTCCACTCCTGGTAGTCGCCCATCAGCACCGCCACCGGCCAGCCGGGGTCGTCCTCGTTCGGCTCGTCCCACTCAGCGGGCCGGACCTCCTCGATGGTGTCCCAGGCCGGGTCGTCCTCCCAGAACTCCTCCTCGCCGCGCCCGAACCAGGCCAGCCCGCCGAACGCCGCGCCCGCGAAGCTCGCCGGCCCCCGGAACCGGGCCCGCCCGAACACGGCGTCGGCGGCGAAGTGCGCCTCGTCGAAGCGGGCCGCACCGTGGAAGAGCGCGCGGGCGAAGATCGCCTCGCCGGTGAACCGGGCCCCGGCGAACGAGGCCGTCCCCAGGAAACGGGCGTCGTCGAACCGGGCCCCGGCCAGCACGCAGCCGCCGAGATCGGCGTCGACGAGGGTCGCCCCGGCCAGGTCGACGCCGACGGCTGACGCACCCGCGTCGGGCCGGAGCAGCCCGGCGAGCACGCGCCCCGCCACCCGCCGCCCGTCGGCGTCCAGGTTGGCAGGACCGTCAGCCGGCGTACGCAGGTATGCGCACACCGCGTCGGCGGCATCCTGCCGCAGGTCGGGGTGGGCCGCGCCAACCTCGGCGAGCCGCCGCAGGGCGGCCTCCCGCTGCCCACCCGCCGCAGCCAGCACCTGCCGGCCGGCCGCCCGGCACTCCTCGACGCCCGCCGCATCGTCCACCACGTGACCCCCTCCGCACCCGACGGCCACCCCGCACACCGGCCCCGCTGCCGGGTCGGCCCCGACGCGTCGGCGCAGGATAGCCGCAACGACCGACATCGGCGCAGGCACCGGAGAATCGGAACTGTGCCGTGTCCGTCGGCACACGGTCGGGGCGCCGTCATCGTCGACCTGCCGGCGGCGTGCTGGTGGGTCCACCACCGGGCCACCCCGTACGGGCTGCGCCGGCAACAAACGGTGCCAGCACTGCCCGCCCGCGGTTCCTGAGATCACCTCGCGCCCAGTCAGGCTTGACGGGTGACACCCATGACCCGCGAGACAGAACCTGCCGCAAACGAAAGAATGCCAACGAATTCGTAAATGCTTGTGAACTTCCTTCGCCATCGTGGAAGTTGTGCATCAAATCGATTACTGTCATTTTGCCAGCTTGGCGAATTTACGGGGATGGGAGATCCTGTGAGAATGAGAGCTATACCGCCGGCGATTGCTCTGGTGGGTGCGTCGGCAGGAGCGATGATTCTGCTGACCGGAAGCCCGGCCATGGCCGCCGACACCGCCTACCTGGAGCAGACCCAGTACCTCACCAGCACCCCCACGGACTCGCTGGCCACCACGTGCACCAGCAAACGGATCACCCTGGCGGCGGGGGACTACACCTGGGGCAACTACTACCCCGGCTCGGTCCAGGATCAGTACCTCGGCGCCACCACCTACACGTGGACGACCTGCCTGGACCCGAAGAACGGGTACTACCGGCAGACGACGACGCTGGACCCGGATCATTCCGGATGGGCCAACGCCACCATCAGCGATGATTTCGTCATCTCCCCGTCCGGCAACTGGACCTGGGGTTCCTATATCGACCCCCACTTCTGATCCAGCCTCCACCACGGGTGCCCGGGGCGCGTCGCTCCGGGCACCCGGCCGGGTGGGGCGGGGGTGGTTCGCGCGATTCGATCGGAAATCGGGACCCTGGCGCCGGACCGATCGGAGTGGGCGAAGCCGCACGCGGCATGATCGTCTGCTGTTTCCGGAGAACTCGTCCGGCGTGTCGTCTCACTGATCAGCAGACGATCACGCCAGCCGCGCTCCCCTCACAGGGCCACCACCGCCGCCGACTCCGGGGGGAGTTCGATGCGGTCGCGGGTGACCGAGACGCCCTCCTCCGTGGTCAGCAGCACCCGCCGCGCCACGCCCGGCAGGGTGATCCGCTGCGCCCGGCCGGCGAGGTTCGCCACCACCATCCGCTCACCCCGGTGCATCACCAGGAACTGGTCGCCGTGCCGGACGTCGACGGCGTCGAGCCGGGGGTCGGACAGGTCGGGGTCGCTCTTGCGCAGGGCGATGAGTCGCCGGTAGAAGTCGTACATCCGGCGGTGTTCGGGCTTGTCCAGCTCGGCCCAGTCGAGCCGGGAGCGCAGGAACGTCGCCCGGTCCTGCGGGTCCGGCACGTCGCCGGGCGGCCAGCCGTGCGCGGCGAACTCGCGCCTGCGCCCGGTGGCGACGGCGGTGGCCAGCTCCGGCTCCGGGTGGCTGGTGAAGAACTGCCACGGGGTGCTCGCCGCCCACTCCTCCCCCATGAACAGCATCGGGGTGAACGGGCCGGTGAGCAGCAGCGTCGCGCCGACGCGCAGCAGCGCCGGGGAGAGCGTCGCGGAGATCCGGTCGCCGGTGGCCCGGTTGCCGATCTGGTCGTGGTTCTGCAGGTACGCCACGAAGCGGTGCCCCGGCACGCGCTGCCGGTCGACGGGCCGGCCGTGGCTGCGTTCGCGGAAGCTGGACCAGGTGCCGGCGTGGTAGAACCCGCCGGTCAGCACCTGCGCCAGGCACTCCAGGGAGCCGAAGTCGGCGTAGTAGCCCTGCCGTTCCCCGGTGAGCAGGGTGTGCAGGGCGTGGTGGGCGTCGTCGTTCCACTGGGCGTGCAGGCCGTACCCGCCGGCCTCGCGGGGGGTGACCAGCCTCGGGTCGTTGAGGTCGGACTCGGCGATCAGCGACAGCGGCCGACCCAGCCGGGTCGACAGGGCCTCCACCGCGACCGCGATCTCCTCCAGCAGGTGGGTGGCGCGGGAGTCGGGCATGGCGTGCACGGCGTCGAGGCGCAGGCCGTCGACGTGGTAGTCGCGCAGCCACATCACGATGCTGTCGACGATGTAGCGGCGTACCTCGTCGGAGTGGGGGCCGTCGAGGTTGACGGTGCGACCCCAGGTGTTGCTCCGCTCGGTCAGGTACGGCGCGAACATCGGCGCGTAGGCCCCGGAGGGCCCGAAATGGTTGTAGACGACGTCGAGGATCACCCCCAGCCCTTTGGCGTGGGCGGCGTCGACGAACCGTTTCAGCCCGTCGGGGCCGCCGTACGGTTCGTGCGGGGCGAACCAGCAGACCCCGTCGTACCCCCAGTTGTGCTCGCCGTTGAAGGCGTTGACCGGCAGCAGCTCGACCAGGTCGACGCCGAGGTCGACGAGGTGGTCGAGGCGCTCGATCGCCGCGTCGAAGGTGCCCTCGGGGGTGAACGTGCCGATGTGCAGCTCGTAGAGGATGCTGCCGGGCAGTTGCCGGCCGGTCCAGCCGGCGTCGCCCCAGCGGTGGGCGGCGTGGTCGTAGCGCCGGCTCGGCCCGTGCACCCCGGCGGGCTGCCAGGGCGAGCGGGGGTCGGGCAGGGCCGGGCCGTCGTCGCCGAGGACGAACGCGTAGTCGGTGCCGGGGCCCGCGCCGGGCACCTCGGCCCGCCACCAGCCGCCCGGCTCGGGGCGCATCTCGTGGTCGTCGTCACCGGCCAGCCGCAGCCGGACCCGGGCGGCCTCGGGCGCCCACACGGTGAACTCGGTCATGCGGCAGCCTCCACGGAGTCGGTGGGTGCGAGGAGGGCGACGGGGAGAGTGTCGAGCAGATCGTCCAGCAGCAGCTCACTGCCACTGTAGACCCGCCCGGTGAACACGTCGGTAACACTGTTGCCGCCCAGCGACAGGCGGGTGCCCCGCCAGCCGCCGGCGCGGGCCAGCCGCAGCGGCAGCCGGGTGGCCACGGCGAGGGCCCCGGGCGGGTGCGAACCGCCCGCAGAGAAGACGCCCCGGTCGGCGGTGCCCCGGTCGAAGGCGACGACGTGGGCGGCGGCGGGGCCGTGCGCGGGCACCGGGCGGTAGCCGGCGAACAGCTCCGGGTGGTCGCGGCGCAGCCGCAGCGTCCGCGACACCACGAGCAGCTTCGCCGCGCCGGACGCGTCCACCGCCGGGGACAGGCCGGCGTCGAGCCGCGCCAGCTTCTCCCGGCGTACGCCGAAGTCGACCGGGCGGCGGTTGTCGGGGTCGACGAGGGAGTTGTCCCACAGCTCGGTGCCCTGGTAGGTGTCGGGCACCCCGGGCATGGCGAGCTGGACGAGCTTCTGCCCCAGCGAGTTGGACCAGCCGGCGGGGGTGATCTCGGTGGCGAACGCGGTCAGCTCGGCGTGCAGCTCCGGGTCGTCGTACATGCGGTCGACCAGGGCGTGCATGGCGCGTTCGAAGCCGGGGTCGGGGTCGGCCCAGCTGGTGGCCGCCGACGCCTCCCGGGCGGCCTTCTCGGCGTACCCGTGCAGGCGCTCCCGCTCGATGGGCCACGCGCCGACGGCGGTCTGCCAGAGCAGGTGGGCGAACGCCGGGTCGGGCAGCGGCGCGGCGGCCGTCCACCGGGTGACCCGCTCGGCCCAGCGGTCGGGCAGTTCGGAGAGCACGGCGAGGCGGGCCCGGACGTCCTCGCCGCGCTTGGTGTCGTGGGTGGAGAGGGTGGTCATGGCCGCCGGCCAGCGCACCTGGCGGGCGGCGGCGAACCGGTGGAACTCGGCCGGCGGGGTGCCGAAGTGGGCGGGGCTGCCGCCGACCTCGTTGAGCGCGACGAACCGGCTCCACCGGTAGTAGGCGGTGTCCTCGACGCCTTTGGCCATCACCGCGCCGCTCAGCTGCGGGAAGCGTACGCCCAGCTCGTCGTCGGGGTCGCGGAGCCGGCGGGTGACCGCGTCGAGGGCGGGGGCCAGGTCGGGGCGGCGGCGGCCGGCCTCGGCGCGGGCGGCGGCGAGGTGGCGGGCCCCGTGCGGCGGGTAGCCCCGGTAGACCGGGAAGCAGGCGGCCAGCTCCGCCAGGGCGGCGCGGGCGGAGTCGGGGGCCAGCTCGGGGGCGAGCGCGGCGAGGCGGGTCAGCTCGGCGGCGAGCAGCCGGGTGGCGGCCTCCAGCTTGGTGTCGTGGGTGAGGTCCTGCCAGGAGGTGTGCCGGCCGGTGAGCCGGGCGTCGAGGGCGGTGAAGTCGGCCTCGGCGGCGCCGTCGACGAACAGGCCGCCCACGGCGGCGAGGGCGTCGTAGCCGGTGGTGCCGTCGACCGGCCAGTCGGGCAGTTCCTCGCCGTACTCCAGGATCTTCTCCACCAGCAGCCACGCCTGTGGCGCGGCGGCGCGCAGCCGGGCCAGGTAGCCGGCGGGGTCGCGCAGCCCGTCGGGGTGGTCGACGCGGATGCCGTCGACCTCGCCGGCCGCCGCCCACCGCAGGATCTCGGCGTGGGTGGCGGCGAAGACCTCCGGGTCCTCCACGCGCAGGCCGGCGAGGTCGGCGACGGCGAAGAACCGGCGGTACGTCAGCTCGCGGTCGCCGCGCCGCCAGGAGACCAGCTCGTAGTGCTGCCGGTCGTGCACCTGCCGGGGGCTGCCGTCGCCAGTGCCGTCGGCGATCGGGAAGCGGTGCTCGTGGTAGCGCAGCTCCCCGTCGGCGATGGTGAGGTCGTCCAGGGCCTCGGGGGTGTCGGCGAGCACGGGCAGCAGCAGCCGGCCCCGGTCCCAGTCGATGTCGAACCAGCGCGCGTACGCCGAGTCGCGGCCCCGGCGCAGCACGTCCCACCAGGCGGGGTTGGCCGCCGGCCGGGCCACCCCGGCGTGGTTGGGCACGATGTCGACGACGAGGCCGAGCCCGGCGGCGCGCAGCGCCCGCACCAGCCGCACCCGGGCGGCCTCGCCGCCCAGCTCGGGGTTGACGGCCCGGTGGTCGACCACGTCGTAGCCGTGCTGCGAGCCGGGGGTGGCGGTGAGCAGCGGGGCGCTGTAGAGGTGGGTGACGCCGAGGTCGGCCAGGTAGCCGGCGAGGCCGGCGGTGGTGTCGAGGTCGAAGCCGGGGCGGACCTGCACCCGGTAGGTCGAGCCGACGGGCACGGAGGGGGTGTCGGGCATCGGCTCAGACCGTCCTCTCCAGGACCACGAGGCAGCGGTCGGGCACGCAGATGGTGCCGCCCGCCTCGACGAGGGTCGGCTTCTCCGGGTCCGGGTCGGCGGTGCTGATCACCTGTTCCCAGCGCTGGCCGAACTCCTCCCCGGGCAGGGTGAAGTCGAGCGGGGCGTCGTGGGCGTTGAAGCAGAGCAGGAAGGACGAGTCGTGGTGGCGCTGGCCGTACTGGCCGCGTTCGCGGATGCCGTCGCCGTTGACGAACAGGGCCACCGAGCGGCCGAAGTCGTTGCCCCAGTCCTCGCCGGTCATCTCCCGGCCGTCGGGGGTGTACCAGGCCAGGTCGGGCAGCCCCGAGCCGGCGGCCCGGCCGCCGACGGGCAGGCCGGTGAAGAAGCGGCGGCGGCGGAACACCTGGTGGTTGCGGCGGAAGTCGACCAGCTTCCGGACGAAGTCCAGCAGCGGCTCGTCGGCGTCGTCCCAGTCGACCCAGGCCAGCTCGCTGTCCTGGCAGTAGGCGTTGTTGTTGCCGCGCTGGGTGCGGCCCAGCTCGTCGCCGTGGCCGAGCATCGGCACGCCCTGCGACAGGATCAGGGTGGCCAGGAAGTTGCGCCGCTGCCGCTGCCGCAGGGCCAGCACGCCGGGGTCGTCGGTCTCCCCCTCGACGCCGCAGTTCCAGGACCGGTTGTGGCCCTCGCCGTCGCGGTTGTCCTCGCCGTTGGCCTCGTTGTGCTTGTCGTTGTATGACACCAGGTCGTTGAGGGTGAACCCGTCGTGGCAGGTGACGAAGTTGATGCTGTGGAACGGGCGGCGGCCGTCGTCCTGGTAGAGGTCGGCGGAGCCGGAGATGCGGGAGGCGAACTCGGCGAGGGTGGCGGGCTCGCCACGCCAGAAGTCGCGCACCGTGTCGCGGTACTTTCCGTTCCACTCGGTCCACAGCGGCGGGAAGTTGCCCACCTGGTAGCCGCCGGGGCCGACGTCCCACGGCTCGGCGATGAGCTTGACCTGGCTGACCACCGGGTCCTGCTGGACCACCTCGAAGAACGTCGACAGCCGGTCGACCTCGTAGAACTCGCGGGCCAGGGTGGCCGCGAGGTCGAACCGGAAGCCGTCGACGTGCATCTCGGTGACCCAGTAGCGCAGCGAGTCCATGATCAGTTGGAGGGAGTGGGGGCTGCGGACGTTGAGGCTGTTGCCGGTGCCGGTGTAGTCGACGAAGTAGCGCCGGTCCTCTTCCGAGAGCCGGTAGTAGCTGGGGTTGTCGACGCCCTTGAAGCTCAGCGTCGGGCCGAGGTGGTTGCCCTCGGCGGTGTGGTTGTAGACCACGTCGAGGATGACCTCGATGCCGGCGGCGTGCAGCGTCTTGACCATGCCCCGGAACTCCTGCACCTGCTGGCCGAGGCCGCCGAGGGCCGCGTACCCGTGGTGGGGGGCGAAGAAGCCGATCGTGTTGTAGCCCCAGTAGTTGCGCAGCCCCAGGTCGGCCAGCCGGTGGTCGTGCACGAACTGGTGCACCGGCATCAGCTCCACGGCGGTGACCCCGAGCCGCTGGAAGTATTCGATCATGACCGGGGAGGCGATGGCCGCGTACGTGCCGCGCAGCTCCTCGGGGATGCCGGGGTGGCGCATGGTCAGCCCGCGCACGTGCGCCTCGTAGATCACCGAGTGGTGGTACGGGGTGCGCGGCGGCCGGTCGTTGCCCCAGTCGAAGTACGGGTTCACCACCACCGACTTCGGCATGAACGGGGCCGAGTCGGTCTCCGACATCCGGTTCTCGTCGCCGCCCACCTCGTAGTCGTAGACGGCCGGATTCCACTCGACGTCACCGTCGACGGCCTTCGCGTACGGGTCGAGCAGCAGCTTGTTCGGGTTGCAGCGGATCCCGTTCGCCGGGTCCCACGGGCCGTGGACCCGGTAGCCGTAGCGCTGCCCCGGCTCGATGCCCGGGATGTAGCAGTGCCAGACGTACGCGTCGACCTCGCGCAGCTCGACGCGGCGCTCGGCGCCGGTGTCCCACTCGTCGAACAGGCAGAGCTCGACGCGCTCGGCCACCTCGGAGAAGATCGCGAAGTTTGTGCCCATCCCGTCGTGGGTGGCTCCCAGCGGGTACCGCTCGCCCGGCCAGACCTGCATGTCGCTCCTCAGCCCATGATGATGAGCGCCCCGGACGGGGCCGTGCCCGCCGGGTGCGCACGCCGCTAATGCCCCGCCGTCGGTCGGCCCAATCCACCCGTTGGTGCCGTAACCATTTCCACCCACCTGATACCGACTAGACCTTTGGGTGGTGTCCGTCACCTTGGGCCCTCTCAGGATGCGGTTCGGGCCCGGATGCCCTTTCCTTGATACGGGGGCGTGTGGAAGCGCGCGTTCCCGCTCGGCCCTCGGCCACCCCACCATGTCCTGTCACGCCGCCATCGTTGCCGGCGCGTTCCACCCTGCACGGACGGAGTTCGATGTGACGACCCTGCGGGCCGGCGAGCAGACCGCCACCGCCGCGGACCGGCTCTGCCGGCCCAGCACCACCTCACGGTCCCTGATCCCGCAGCCGGCGCTCCCGCAGCCCGTCGGCTCCGGGGTGCCCCCGCAGACCCGCCGCATCCTCATGCTCTCCTGGGAGTACCCGCCGGTGCTCGTCGGCGGCCTCGGCCGCCACGTGCACGCCCTCTCCGTCGCCCTCGCCGCCGCCGGCCACGAGGTCACCGTCGTCACCCGCCACGCCGACGGCGCACCCCTGGAGGAGTACGCCGACGGCGTCCGCGTCCTGCGCGCCGCCGAGGACCCCGTCGCCTTCCCCCTGGCCACCGGCAGCCTCCTCGCCTGGACCATGGCCTTCAACCACACCCTCACCCGCGCCGCCCTGCGCGCCACCGAGAGCGGCTCCTACGACGTCATCCACGCCCACGACTGGCTCGTCGCGCACACCGCGATGACCCTGCGGGACCACCTCGACATCCCGCTGGTCAGCACGATCCACGCGACGGAGGCGGGCCGGCACCAGGGCTGGCTGCCGCAGGAGATGAACCGCACCATCCACGGCGTCGAGCAGTGGCTCAGCGGCGAGTCCAACCGGGTGATCGTCTGCTCGGCGTACATGCGCGACGAGGTCGGCGCGCTGTTCGACGTGCCGGCCGCCCGGGTCGACGTGGTGCCCAACGGGGTGGAGCCGCACCGCTGGAAGGTGCCGACGTCGGCGGTCGCCTCGGCGCGGGCCCGGTTCGCCGGGGACGGCCCGCTGGTCACCTTCGCCGGCCGGCTGGTCTACGAGAAGGGCGTGCAGCACCTGCTGGCCGGGCTGCCCCGGCTGCGGGAGCGGCACCCGGGGCTGCGCGCGGTGATCGTCGGCGACGGGCCGTACAAGCCGGCGCTGGAGGCCGAGGTGCACCGGCTCGGCCTCGGCGGCACGGTCAGCATGCCGGGCTTCCTCGGCGGCACCGACCTGCCCGCGGTGATGGCCGCCTCGGACTGCTTCGCGGTGCCGAGCATCTACGAGCCGTTCGGCATGGTCGCCCTGGAGGGGGCGGCGGCCGGCGCGCCCCTCGCGGTCGCCTCGACGGGCGGCCTGGCCGAGATCGTCGAGCCGGGCGTGACCGGGATGACGTTCGCCCCGCAGGACCCGGCGGGGCTGACCGAGGCGGTGCACGCCCTGCTGTCCGACACCGAGCGCGCCCGGGCGCTGGCCCGCCGGGCCCGCAGGATGGTCCACGAGCAGTACGGCTGGGCCGCCATCGCGCGCCGCACGGCCGACGCGTACGCCTCGGCGATCGCCAAGGCCCCGGCGTTCACCGCCGAGCGCGCCGAGCGGCGGATGAGCGGGGGCGCCGCCCTGCGGCGGGTCGCCGAGGGCAACCTGCTGGCCGCCGCCGGCCTGCGCTGAGGCGCAAGGAAGGGCCCCCTGTTAACGCTATCTGCATAGCAGGGGGCCCTTCTTAACAGCGCACAGGCAGCGTCAGCGGTCGGCGGGCCGCTCGTACGCGCGCTCCGGGGAGCCGATGTAGATCTGCCGCGGGCGGCCGATCTTGGTCTCCGCGTCGCCGAGCATCTCGCGGTACTGGGCGATCCAGCCGGGGAGCCGGCCGAGGGCGAACAGCACGGTGAACATCTTCGTCGGGAAGCCCATGGCCTTGTAGATCAGGCCGGTGTAGAAGTCCACGTTCGGGTAGAGCCGACGGGAGACGAAGAAGTCGTCCGCGAGGGCGATCTCCTCCAGCTGCATCGCGATGTCCAGCAGCGGGTCCGGCTTGGCCATCCGGCCGAGGACGTCCTGCGCGGCCTTCTTCACGATCGCGGCCCGGGGGTCGTAGTTCTTGTAGACCCGGTGGCCGAAGCCCATCAGCTTGACGCCGTCCTGCTTGTCCTTGACCTTGCGGACGAAGGACTGCACGTCGCCGCCGTCGAGCTGGATCTTCTCCAGCATCTCCAGCACGGCCTGGTTGGCGCCGCCGTGCAGCGGGCCGAACAGGGCGTTCACCCCGGCCGAGACCGAGGCGAAGAGGTTGGCGTTGCTGGAGCCGACCAGCCGCACGGTCGACGTGGAGCAGTTCTGCTCGTGGTCGGCGTGCAGGATGAACAGCATGTCCAGCACCTTGGCCATGACCGGGTCGACCTCGTACGGCTCCGCCGGCACGCCGAACGTCATCCGCAGGAAGTTCTCCACGTAGCCCAGGGAGTTGTCCGGGTACAGCAGCGGCTGCCCGATCGACTTCTTGTACGCGTACGAGGCGATGGTGGGGACCTTCGCCATCAGCCGGACCGTGGACATCTCGACGTGGTCGGAGTCGAACGGGTCCAGGCTGTCCTGGTAGAAGGTCGAGATGGCGCTGACGGCCGAGGAGAGCACGGCCATCGGGTGCGCGTCGCGCGGGAAGCCGTCGAAGAAGCGACGCATCTCCTCGTGCAGCAGCGAGTGCCGCCGGATCCGCTCGCTGAACTCGTCGAGCTGCTGCTGGCCGGGCAGCTCACCGTAGATGAGCAGGTACGAGACCTCCAGGAAGGAGGACTTCTCGGCCAGCTGCTCGATCGGGTAGCCCCGGTACCGCAGGATGCCCGCGTCGCCGTCGATGTAGGTGATCGCGGAGGAGCAGGCCGCGGTGTTCACGAAACCGGGATCGTACGTTGTCATCCCGGTTTCCTTGAGGAGCTTGCTCACGCCGATGCCGGCGGGGCCCTCGACCGCCGACTGCACCGGCATCGACAGCTGCCCACCGGGGTGATCGAGCTTGACTTCCGTCATGTGTTCCTCGCTTCGCCGGCAGATCTACGTTGAAATTGCCTTCGCTTTTACCGTAAACACGGTTGCGGGGACACCGCCCGTCGTGGTTCCGCAGGTGAGGTATGCGTCACCCGATTCCCGGGAGGTGGGCGCGGAAACCCGGGGGCCGGGGACCGACCTCGAACGGGGCCAATGTGACAAAAGGCCCCCGATCACGCACGAAGCGTGACCGGGGGCCCGGTGGGCAGCGGGAACGAAACTCTCAGGAAATACTCAGGTGACGCAGCTCGCCGCCCGGGCCGATCTGGTACAGGTCCACGCGGTTGTCCCCGGCGCGGAACAACCGGTCGTCGGTGAGGAAGGCCGCGAACCGGCGACCGCCGACATCCGGCGGCACCACCGGGACGACCGCCCCGATCCGCCCGTTGACGGCGACGGCGAGCAGCGTGCCGTCGCGTACCGAAGCCGGCACCGTGCCCCAGACCAGGGCCGGCAGCTCGCCGGTGTCCGGGTCCACGGCGCGGAACGCGGCGAGGTCGGCGACCCGCGCCGACCCGCCGGCCGGCCGCTGGCCCACGGTCGTGCCGACCAGCGGGTGCGGCTTCGGCGGCGGCAGCGCAGCGGGCACCCCGCCGGAGATCGTGACCGGCTCCGCCGGCCGGTCGTAGAAGCGCTTGTCGGCGCGCTCGCGCGGGGCCTGCCGGGCCGAGCGCCCGTCGACCTGCCAGGGGATCCGCACGTGCGCGTAGTCGGCGACGGTGGGCAGCAGGTCGACGTGCTCCCAGTTGCGGTCGTCGACCCGGCCGGCGCGCTGCCCGGGCTCCTTGACGAACATCGGCACCCACGCCACCTGCCCGGCCGCCGCGCGGATCGCGTCCATCCCCCGCCCCTGGGCGCCGTTGTCGAAGCTGACCCCGTGGTCGGCGGTGACCATCACCAGGGCCCGGTCGTACAGGCCGGTGGCGCGCAGCGTACGCAGCGTCTCGCCGATCAGCCGGTCGGTGTACTCCAGTTGGGCCAGGTGCCGCCGCCGGGCCAGGTCGACCCAGCCCGCGCCGTCGTTGGGCAGGTCCTCCGGGGCGGCGTAGCGGGCCCCCGAGGGCAGGAACTGCCACGGCGCGTGCGGCATCAGCAGGTGCAGGAAGTGCAGGGTGGGCCGGTCGCTGGGGCGCAGCCCGGCCAGGAAGCTGGTGAACCGGGCCGGCTGGTTGGCGTTCAGCCGGTCCCAGCGGAACTTCGGGTCGGCGGGGACGGGCTCGGCCGCGTCCAGGCCCGCCTCGGCGGCGGTCTGCTCGCGGTAGGACTCCTCCGGGTCGACGTGGCTGTCGACCGGGGCGGTGACCTGGCGCAGCAGCTTCCCGCTCTCCCGGACCAGGGTGCCGAGCCCCTGCCGGGGGCTGACCGGCTGGTCGCACCGGCTGGGCGGGCAGAGCCGGGTGATGCTCTCCTCGGCCCGGATGTCGTACAGGCCGCCGAGGGCGGTGAACAGGTTGTCCGGGTACTGCGAGTAGTGCGGGGCGACCGGCTTCGCCGGGTAGCGGCCGGTGAGCATGGCCGGCAGCGCGTACGGCGTCCAGCCGCTGACCCCGGTGGCGTTGCGGTACCAGGTGGAGCCGCCGGCCAGCTCGGCGAAGTGCGGGTAGCGGGCGGCGTCGATCCGCCCATCGGGGCCGAGCAGGGAGACCAGGGGCAGCTCGTCGAGGATCAGCATGACCACCGGCGGGTGCCCGCCCGGGGCGGCCACCCCGGCCGCGCCGGCGTCGCCGCGCGGCAGCACCACCGCCGAGGCCGGCGAGGCGAACAGGAACAGCGCCACGAAGGCCGCCGGCCCGGCCGCGGCCACCCGCAGCGCCAGGCCCGGCCAGCGCCACCGCCGGTGCGCCGCCGTCCCGGCCGCGCCGGCCAGCACGGCGACCACCAGCAGCGGTACGCCCCGCAGCGGCGTGACGTGCCGGCCCACCTGCACGGCGAGGGCGGCCAGCAGCAGGCCGACGAGCACCGTGTGCACGGCCGAGCGGGCGGACCGCCCCGCCAGCCGGCTCGCCGCCCCGAGCAGCGCCAGCGCCACCGTGGGCGCGACGGCGATCAGCGCGACGAGGGCCAGGATCTCGCCCCGGGTGGCCCGGTGGAACAGGAAGAAGTCGGGGCCGCGGCCCAGCACGTCCAGCATCGGCTGGGTGACCACCAGCCCGACCAGGGCCGTCACCTCCAGCAGCCGGCGCAGCTCGGCCCGCCAGCCGGCCGGCCTTCCGGGGCGGTCCGGGGTCGCCGCGGCGGCGGGCGGCGCGGCGGCCGGCGGTACGGGCGCGAGGGCCGCGTCAGCCACCCACCACCGCCTGGTAGAGCGTCCGGGTGCCGCCGGGCAGCTCGACCCGCCGCTCGACGCGGCACCGGGCGGCGAGCAGCCGGGCGAACTCGTCGGGCCGGTAGTCGGGGAAGAGACCGGCAGGCTTGTTGGCCAGCAGCCGCCGGGCCATCGGGTCCTCGGGGTGGACGAACTCGACCACCAGCCGACCCCCGGGGAGGCAGGCGTCGGCGAGCTGGTCGACGACCTGCGGCAGCGGCACGTTGCGCCCGATCGCCAGGTGGTGCACGACGGCGAGGGCCAGCACCAGGTCGGCCCGTCCTCGGGTGGCGAACGCGGCCCGCTCGACACCGCGCCAGCCGCCGCCGGGCGACGGATCGGCCAGGTCCATCACCAGCGGCAGCACCCGCCGCTGCTCGTCGGCGCGCAGCGCCGCGTACACCTCGTCGACCACGGCCGGGTCCTGCTCGACGGCGACGACGTAGCCGGCGTACCGGGCGGCGAGGCGGGCGTACCGGCCGTCGTTGGCGCCGAGGTCGAGCACCAGGCCGGGCGGTCCCGCGGCGGTCAGCGCCAGCTCGACGAAGCGCTCCTTGGCGGCGCGGTCGGCGGCGGAGTAGCTGCACGTGCGCTGGTAGTCGGCCCAGTGGCTGCGCACGTGGCGGGGGCGCAGCCGCCGGACCAGCCGCTCGATCCGGCGGACGGCGGCCAACGCCAGCTCCCGGGAGAAGCCGGCACCGCGCAGCTGCTCGCGTACCTCGCCGCTGGCCGCGTCGGCGTTGCGCTGCTGCATCGCCGAGTGCAGGTGCACGTGGGTGGGCACGCCGGGCAGCAGCCGCCGGACGCCGGTGAACAGCCGGCGCATCTGCTCCGGTGGGATGCCGTCGACCTGGGCCCGCAGCCAGGGCTGGAAGTCCACGCCGAGGTGCGCGGTGAGCAGCAGCGGGTAGAGCATGGTCTGGCAGAACTGCCGGTAGCCGGCCCAGGGCTCGCCGTCGCGGGCCGGCTCGAACGAGCCGACGTCGATGAAGACCGGCTCGACGCCGCGCCACTGCAGGTTGTAGGCCGAGCCGTCCTTCGTGGTGAAGCCGGCGGTCAGCGCGGCGCGCAGGATCTCCAGGTGCAGCAGGGCGGCGTCGCGCAGCATGCCGAACGACCACTCGTACGGGTGGGAGACGAACGGGATGCGTTCGTGGCGCAGCACCGCCGCCCACTGCGCGCCGGCCACGGCGGCGAACCGGGCCGGTTCGACGGCCTCGGTGCCGCAGACCTTGCCGGCCGCGAGCAGCGGCGGGAAGAAGTCGCTGGCGGACAGGGCCCGCCAGTCGCGCGCCGCCCGGGCGTCGAGGCCGCGCAGCACCTCCCCGTCGGCGTAGAAGACCCGGTTGGCCGGGTCGCGGAACGAGCCCGGATCGGTCCGGACGTCGGTGTGCGGGATGGTCATCGCCGGTGTGCCCCCGCTCAGGAACGGTCGGTGCGCTGGCGGCGGTACCGGGCCGTCAGCCGGCGCCAGTAGAGCTTCGCGGCCACCGCCGCTCCGGCCACCCCGCCGACCACCGCCTGCACGATCAGGCTGCCGGATCCCGCATCCAGGTAGGCCAGGTGCATCACGGCCGCTCCTTCCCCTCGCCGTCTCGGAGCCGACCCGGGCACCCGCCACTCTGGGGTGTTCGTGCCCAAAAGCCGGACTTGTCTCATTGCCACCGTACGCGACGCTCCGTCCCGTCGAGGCAACACCGGCCACTCCGGCCCGCCCGATCGGCGCGGTGTCCGTTCCGTTCAAGACGCCCGGCCACCCCGGCCGTACGGTCGGCGGTATGACACCTCAGTTCGATCTCGTCGGCACGACGGTCGCCGACATGGCCCGCACCCTCGACTTCTACCGCCGCCTCGGGCTGGACATCCCGGCCGGCGCGGAGGCCGAACCGCACGTGGAGCTCACGTTGGACAACGGGCTGCGGCTGGCCTGGGACACGGTGGAGACGATCCGTTCCTTCGACCCGGGCTGGACGCCGCCGACCGGCTCGCCCCGGATGAGCCTGGCGTTCCGGTGCGCGGACCCGGCGGAGGTGGACCGCCGCTGGGCCGAGCTGACCGGGGCCGGGTTCCACGGCCACCTGCCGCCGTGGGACGCGGTCTGGGGCCAGCGGTACGCCGTCCTGCACGACCCCGAGGGCAACGGGGTGGACCTGTTCGCCCCGCTGCCGGCCGGCTGACCGGGGCGGTTCAGCCGCGCAGCAGAGCGGCGGGCGCGACGCCGGCCAGGTCGCGCACGTCCCGGCTCAGGTGCGCCTGGTCGGCGTAGCCGCTGGCGGCGGCCACCTCCGCCAGCGGCGTCCCGGCCCTGGCCAGGGCGAGCGCCCGGCGCATCCGCAGGATGCGGGCGAGGGTCTTCGGGCCGTACCCGAACAGGGCCCGGCAGCGTCGGTGCAGCGCCCGGGGGGTCAGGCCGACCTCGGCGGCGGCCCCGGCGACCGGCCGCCCCGCGGCGAGCAGCCCGGCGACGCGCGCGCCGAGCGGGTCGGGGCCCCCGGCCGCGGCGAGCCGGTCGGCCGCGAGCGCCGCCAGCCCGGCGCCAGTGGGCGGTCCGCCCAGCCGCTCGGCGGCCTCGCGGGCCGCCCGGCCCCACAGCGCCTCCAGCGGCACCCGGGCGTCGCGCAGCTCGTCGGCGGGGACGCCGAAGACCGCCGGGCCGACGCCGGGCGGCAGGCGCAGCCCCAGCCACCGCTCCCCCGGCGCGGAGACGCTCAACTGCGCCGTGCGGTCGGGGCCGGCGACCAGCAGCCCGGAGCGGCTGGACCAGAGCAGGTCGAGGCAGCCGTCGGGCAGCACCCGGCTCGGGGTGCCGTCGCTGGTGGCGGTCCACAGCACCGCTCCGGGCAGCGCCGCCGGCCGTTCCTGGTACATCCGGCCCAGCATCCCACGCTGCCGCCGCATTGCCACCCGCACCGCCTTCCGCTCCCGCCGCTCCCGCTTTCACGCCGCCCAGTCTCGCCTGCGCCGCCAGCATTCGGTCACGCTCCGCAGCGTCCGGGTCCGACGTTGCGCTCCGTCACGACCTCCGGACCTCGTCCCACGCCTCGCGCCTCCTTTGCTCTGCACCCACATCCGCAACATGCGGCTGAGCTTGACCTTCATCGGATCAGGTCGGGCGTGACGCGTCGCCGCCGGTTACGCAGCGTGCACCGTTGCGCATGCGGGTGCAGAGCAAAGGGGTTCGCCGGGAGTGGAGCCAGTCGATCGGAGATTACCCAGCGTCATGAGCCGGCGGCGTGGCCGCCTCGCTCACCGGCGCGGGCTGGTCCCGGTGCCCGGCGACGGCGGCCGGCGATCGGCGGTGGTGCATCGCGGCGCGCAGCAGGACGAAGCGCAGGGCCGTGGCGGCCAGGTTGGCCGCCACCAGCACCGTGAGCTCGACCGCGCGGGGTGGTGCCGCCGCGACGGCGTGCAGGGCCGCCAGGGAGCCGCTGGTCAGCGCCAGGCCCAGGCCGAACGCCAGCAGGCCCTGCAGGTGGTGGCGGCCGGCGTGCCGGCCGCCACTGATGCCGAAGGTCAGCCGCCGGTTCGCCGCCGTGTTCGCCACGGCCGTCACCAGCAACGCCGTCAGGTTCGCCCACTGGGGGCCGAGCGCTCCCCGGGTGGCGACGAAGAGCACGAGGTACGCCAGCGTGCTCGCCACACCCACCGCGGCGAACCGGGCGAGCTGGCGCGGCAGCCCGACCGGCACCCGGGCCGGCGGCGGGGCCAGCGGGGCCCGGCCGAGTTGCGCGCGCAGCTCCGCCAGGGGCAGCGACCCGGTCAGCAGGGCCCGACCCAGCCGCCAGATGCCCCGCAGGTCGGCCAGGGCGGTGGCGACGATGTCCACCCGGCTGTCCGGGTCGTCCACCCAGTCGACCGGCACCTCGTGGATGCGCAGCCCGGCCCGCTGGGCCAGCACCAGCAGCTCGGTGTCGAAGAACCACCCGGTGTCGCGCACGAGCGGCAGCAGCCCGGCGGCCACGTCCGCGCGGATCGCCTTGAACCCGCACTGGGCGTCGGAGAAGCTCACCGCGAGGGTGCCGCGCAGCAGCAGGTTGTAGCCGCGCGAGATGACCTCCCGCTTCGTGCCCCGCACGACCCGGGAGGTGCGGGCCAGCCGGGTGCCGATCGCCAGGTCGGAGTGGCCGGAGATGAGCGGCGCGACCAGTGGCAGCAGCGCGGCCAGGTCGGTGGACAGGTCCACGTCCATGTACGCCAGCACCGGCGCGTCCGACGCCGACCAGGCCGCCCGCAGCGCCCGGCCCCGGCCCTTGGCGTCCAGGTGCCGCACCGTGACCTGCGGCAGCTCGGCGGCGAGGCCGTCGGCCACGGCCAGGGTGCCGTCGGTGCTGGCGTTGTCGGCGACGGTGATCCGGAACGGGTACGGGAAGTGCGCGGTGAGGTGCGCGTGCAGCCGCCGCACGCAGGGCCCGAGGTCGGTCTCCTCGTTGTAGACGGGGATCACCACGTCGAGCACCGCGGGCGGGGCGGCGACGCGGGCGTCCACGGTGGGGCGCGGCTCGGTGGATGCGGTCATCGGCTCAGCCCTCCTGTCCGCTGGTCAGGTCGTAGACGGTGACGCCGTCGACGGTCTTCGCCTCGAAGGCCTCGGCGACCCAGGCAGCGATCTCCTGCGAGGCGGAGCTGCCACCGTTGGCGCGGAACCCGCTGCCGCCGACGAAGTAGTGGATCTTGCCCTCGGCCACGTACCGCTGGAACTGCGCGAGCGTCGGGGACGGGTCGCTGCCGTTGAACCCGCCGATCGACATGACCGGTTCGCCCGTGGCGAGCTGGTAGCCGGAGGCGTTCTGGGAGCCGATGGTGGCCGCCACCCAGGTGTAGTCGACGGCGTTGGCCTCCAGCAGGCTGCGCAGCTCGGCGCTGGGCTCCCGGGAGTCCAGCAGGCCGCCCATGCCGCCGCCGGCCGGGCCACGGCCCTGGCCGCCCCCGCCGGGCAGTTGGCCGCCGCCCTGGGCCTGACCGCCGCCGGGGGCGCCGGGAACCTGGCCGCCCGGTGCCTGGGCACCGCCGGGGAAGGCGAACTGGCCGTCGGTACGGTTCTGGCCGCCCGGCGCGTTCTGGCCGCCGTCACGCATCCGACCGCCGCCGGGGAAGCCGCCCCGGCCCGGGCCGGAGCCGCCCTCCACGGCGGGGCCGGCGCTGGGGATCGACCCGGTGTGCGGGGTCGCGGCGGTCTGGATCGAGTACGCCACCGGGCCGGCGAGCGCCGCCGTCGCGCCCAGCGCCACGAGCACCGGGACGGCCCGTCGGGCCAGCCGGTCGGCGACGACCAGCAGCACCGCCGCGGCCAGGCCGCCGGCCAGCACGGCCGTGCGCAGCCAGGGGTACCAGTCAGGGCTGCGGCCGAGCAGCCGCCACGACCACCAGGCGGTGACGGCGAGGGTGACGGCCAGGGTGGCGGTCGCCGCGAGCGCCTGCCAGCGGGGCGCGCCCGTCGTCCGGCGCTGCCACAGCAGGGTGACGCCGATGCCGACGAGGGCGCCGACGGCCGGGGCCAGCGCCACCGAGTAGTACGCGTGGAAGATCCCCGACATGAAGCTGAAGATGACGCCGGTGACCAGGAGCCAGCCGCCCCACAGCAGCAGCCCGGCCCGCCTGCGGTCGGTACGCGCCGCCCGCCCGGCCAGCAGCAGGCCGGCGACCAGCAGGATCAGCGCGGCCGGCAGCAGCCAGGAGATCTGCCCGCCGTTCTCGGTGTCGAACAGCCGCCCGAGCCCGGTCTGCCCGGACGCCGGCCCGCGACCGCCGACGCTGCCCTCCTCCGCGCCGGTGATCCGGCCCAGCCCGTTGTAGCCGAGGGTCAGCTCCAGGATGCTGTTGCCCTGCGAGCCGCCGATGTACGGGCGGGCGCTGGCCGGCACCAGCTCGACGATCGCCACCCACCAGCCGGCGGCCACCACGACGCCGAGGCCGGCGGCCAGCACCTGCCGTACCCGCCGCCAGAAGCCGGTGGGCGCGGCCAGCAGGTAGACGCCCGCGAAGACCGGGATCACCAGGAACGCCTGGAGCATCTTGGTGAGGAAGCCGAAGCCGACCAGCGCTCCCGCGAGGACGATCCACCGGGTGCCGGCGGTCTCCACCGCCCGGACGGTGGCGTACGCGGCGCCGATCAGCAGCAGCACGAGCAGGGCGTCGGGGTTGTTGAACCGGAACATCAGCGTCGCCACCGGGGTGACGGCGAGGACCGCGCCGGCGATCAGGCCGGCCGCCGGGCCGTACCAGCGGCGGACGGTGGCGAACAGCACGCCGACGGAGGCGACGCCGAGCAGGGCCTGCGGGACGAGGATCGCCCAGCTGTTCAGGCCGAAGACGCGCACCGACAGCGCCATCAGCCACAGCGACGCCGGCGTCTTGTCGACGGTGATCGCGTTCGCCGCGTCCGACGAGCCGTAGAAGAACGCCTTCCAGCTCTGCGAGCCGGCCTGGGCGGCGGCCGAGTAGAACGAGTTGGCCCAGCCGGACGCGCCCAGCCCCCACAGGTAGAGCAGCGCGGTGGCCAGCAGCAGGGCCGCCAGCGCCGGGCGTACCCAGGCCGGGTCCCGCCGCCCACGCGCGGGCGGGCCGGCGGCGGCCGTGGCGTCCGTCGGCGTGGGGCCGGTCGACGCCGGCGGGGGCAGGGTCAGCAGGCTCTCTGTCTTGTCCATGCCGCCACTCTGCGCGACCCCACTGGCGACGGGCCGTGGGCGGCCTATGCGGTGGCTGTGGGGTCCGTGAACGCCGGCAACACGACGGTGAACGCCGTGCGACCAGGGCGGCTGGCGACCTCGACCCGGCCATGGTGGGCGTCCACCACGGCCGCCACGATGGCCAGGCCGAGGCCGGTGCTGCCGTGGGCGCGCGAGCGGGAGCTGTCGCCCCGGGCGAAGCGTTCGAAGACCTCGCCCTGCAGGTCGGGCGGGATGCCGGGGCCGTCGTCGGTGACGGTGAGCACCACCCCGTCGGGCTGGGCGGCGAGCCGGGCGGTGACGGTCGTGCCGGGCGGGGTGTGCACCCGGGCGTTGGCCAGCAGGTTCGCCACCACCTGGTGCAGCCGGGCGGCGTCGCCCGGCACCACCAGCTCCGCCTCGGGCAGGTCGAGCTGCCAGTGGTGCTCGGGGCCGGCGACGTGGGCGTCGCTGACCGCGTCGACGACGAGGGCGGTCAGGTCCACCGGCTCGACGGCGAGGGGCCGGCCGGAGTCGAGCCGGGCCAGCAGCAGCAGGTCGTCGACGAGGCTGGTCATCCGGGTGCTCTCCGACTCGACCCGGCGCAGCGCGTGCGCCACGTCCGGCGGGACGCGGTCGCGACCCCGGCGGGCGACCTCGGCGTACCCCCGGATGGCGGCGAGGGGGGTGCGCAGCTCGTGGCTGGCGTCGGCGACGAACTGGCGTACCCGCGTCTCGCTGGCCTGCCGGGCGGCGAGCGCGGCGGCGACGTGCCCGAGCATCCGGTTGAGGGCGCCGCCGACCTGGCCGACCTCGGTGCGCGGGTCGGTGTCGGCGGCCGGCACCCGCACCGACAGGGCCACCTCGCCGCGGTCCAGCGGCAGCTCGGTGACGCGGGTGGCGGTGGCGGCGACCCGGCGCAGCGGGCGCAGGGTGGCCTGGACGATGAGCGCGCCGAGGCTGCCGGCGACGAGCAGGCCGGCGGTGGCGACGCCGGCCTGGGCCAGCACCATCCACCAGACCGTCTCCTCGACGCCCTCCAGCGGCAGGGCGAAGATCAGCGTCTGGCCGTCGACGTACTGCCGGGCCACGGCCCGGTAGTCGCCCCGTTCGCCGAGGTCGATGGTGCGGGGACGGCCGTCGGGCGTGAGCCCGGCCAGCGGGGCGGCCGCGTCGGCGGCGAGCTGTTCGGTCGCGTCGGCCGCGGTGCGGGTGGTCGCCGACTGGACGCGGCCGTCGACGACCCGGGCCGCGATCGAGCCGGCCGGGAAGCCGGGCGGCAGGTCGACGGGACGCTGCGACGACGGGGGCGGGTTGGTGAACCACGGCGGCCGGTCACCGGGGCGGCGGCGCTGGTCGAAGGTGAGCTGGTCGTCGACCTGGGCGATGAGGAAGTGGTGCAGCGCCACCGTGGTCAGCGCGCCGATGCCGACGCTGACGAAGGCAAGCAGCGCCACCACGGTCACCACCAGCCGGGTGCGCAGGGACCAGCCGGCCAGCCACCGGCGCGCCCGGTCAGTCGGCGGGTTTGAGGACATACCCCGCGCCGCGCAGCGTGTGGATCATCGGCGCCCGCCCGGCGTCGATCTTCTTCCGCAGGTACGAGATGTAGAGCTCGACGACGTTGGCCTGCCCGCCGAAGTCGTAGTTCCAGACGTGGTCGAGGATCTGCGCCTTGCTCAACACCCGGCGGGGGTTGCGCATGAGGTAGCGCAGCAGCTCGAACTCGGTGGCGGTGAGGGTGATCAACTGGTCGCCGCGGCGCACCTCGTGGCTGTCCTCGTCGAGGCTGAGGTCGCCGACGGTCAGCACGGCGTCCTCCCGGGTGGCGATCGCGAAGCCCGAGCGGCGCAGCAGCGCCCGCAGGCGGGCGATCACCTCCTCCAGGCTGAACGGCTTGGTCACGTAGTCGTCGCCGCCGACGGTGAGCCCGGCGATGCGCTCCTCGACCGCGTCGCGGGCGGTGAGGAAGAGCACCGGCACGGTCGGGGTGTGCTCGCGCAGCCGGCGCAGCACCTGGAAGCCGTCGAGGTCGGGCAGCATCACGTCGAGCACCACCGCGTCCGGCTGGAACTGGCGGGCGGTGCTCAGCGCCGCCATCCCGTTGCCGGCGGTGCGGACCTGCCAGCCCTCGTAGCGCAGGGCCATCGAGAGCAGGTCGGTGAGCGTGGGCTCGTCGTCGACCACCAGCACCCGGACGGGCTCGCCGTCCGGTCGGCGCAGCTCGATGCGGCCCTGCGCGGCCTGCCCCTCCATGACCATGCCCCCCATCGTGGGCACGCCCGCTGTGCCCCACCCCAGCAGATCCTGTGTACCAGCTGTGGGAGTCGGGCGGGGCCCGATCCGGCCCGCCGCCGCACAGCCCGGGCACAGCCTCGCCCCAAGCCCGGTCCAGCCGGGCCCGGCAGGCTGCCCGGCATGGACAGGGAGCCGGGCCACACCTGGGAGAGCCGCTGGACGCACCGGGGCCGGCCGATGCGGGTGGCGGTGACCGACCGGCACGTGCTGCCGGCGGCCCGCCGGGAGCTGACGCTGCTGCTGGCCGGTCTGCGTCGCGGCGACGCCACGCTGGCCCGGGCGCTGCGGGCCGCCGGCCGGCCGGTGCCGGTCGGCCCGCGGCTGCGGGACCTCGTCGGCGTCGCGCTCGGCGCGGCCGAGGCCAGCGACGGGGCGGTGGACCCCACCGTCGAGGCGGCCCGGCTGCGCCGTCGGCGGACGCCGGGGCTGCTGCCGGTCTGCGGCGGCGCGGCGGCCGGCCCGGTCCCGGTGGCGAACTGGCGGGCGGTGACGCTCGCCGGAGACCTGCTGGCCCTGCCGCCGACCCTGCCGCTGGGCCTGGCCGCCACGGCGACCGCCCAGCTCGCCCGGCGCTGCGCGCAGCGGATCTCGGCCCGAACCGGGGCGGGGGTGCTGGTCGGCGTCGGGAACCGGGTCGCCGTCGCCGGTCCCGCCCCGCCGGGCGGCTGGCCGGTCGCCGCCGGCGACCGGGTCGTCGCGCTCACCGCCGGCGGGCTGGCCACCGCCGACGTGCGGGTCGACGGCGGGGTGCTGGATCCGCGCACGGGCGCGGCGCCGGTCTCGCCGTGGGCGTCGGTCACGGTGGTCGCCCCGGACGCGGTCCGCGCCGCGATGCTCGCCGTCGGGGCGCTGGCTAACGGCCCGCACGGCCCGGACTGGCTCGCCGCGCGGATCGGCGACGGCGTCGCGTACCCGACGCCCGGCCGTGCGGTGGCGCCGGCCCCCGGCTGAGCGGTCGGCGGCGGGCGGGACCGTCCCGCCGGGGATCCGGGGCGACACCCCCGGCGGTTTGCCCAGCTCGGGGGCCGGGTATCGGGGCAGGCAGCGCCGCCGTCGACGGGCGGCGTCGGGGCACGAGCGACGAGGAGCGGTCGATGAGGACGCTGGACGGGCGGTACCAGCTCGAACAGCGCATCGGCGTCGGCGGGATGTCCGAGGTGTGGCGGGCCCACGACACCGTGCTGGACCGGCCGGTCGCGGTGAAGCTCATCTCCCCCGGGCGCGAGGACGTCCCGGTGGAGCGGATCCGGGCCGAGGCCCGCTCGGCGGCCCGGCTGGTGCACCCGAACGTGGCCAGCGTGCACGACTTCGGCACGTCCTCGACCCTGCCGGGCCGGCCGGTGCCGTACATCGTGATGGAGCTGGCCGAGGGGGAGACCCTCGCGGCGCACCTGCGCGCCGGGCCGCTGGACTGGCGCATCGCGGTACGCGTCTGCGCCGAGATCGCCGCGGCGCTGGCCGCCGCGCACGCGCACGGGATCGTCCACCGGGACGTGAAGCCGGCCAACGTGATCCTCACCCCGTGCGGGGTGAAGGTGCTGGACTTCGGCATCGCCACCCCGGCCGGGGTGCCGGACGAGGCGCCGGCCGGCATCGTGGTGGGCACCCCCGCGTACCTGGCCCCCGAGCAGCTCGACCGGCAGCCGGCGACCCCGGCGGCCGACATGTACGCCCTCGGGGTGCTGCTCTACTACTGCCTCGCCGGGCGGCTGCCGTACCCGGCCGACAGCACCACCGAGCTGCTGGGGGCGCGCCGCCGGCGTCCGGCCGAGCCGCTGCCGCCGATCGACGGCCTGCCGGCGGAGGTGGCCGGGCTGTGCCGGCAGCTGATGGCCGACGACCCGACGCGGCGGCCGAGCAGCCTGATGGCGGCGCTGCTGCTGGCCGAGGCCGTCGACGCCCGGGTGTACGTGCCGATGCTCGCCACGGCCCCGCCGAGGCAGCGCGGCGGCGCCGGGGTGTCCCCGTGGACCCGGGAGGCGGCGGCCGAGGCGACCCAGGCGGCGACGGTGGGCGGAAGCCCCGGTTTCGCCGGGCGCGCGTCGGGTAGCCGGGCGGGTGACTGAGGGGGGACGCGATGCCGGATCCGAGTTCCTGGCTGCACGAGGCCACCGCCACCGCCGAGGGTGGTCACGTCCGCACCGACGACGGCGGGTTGTCCACCGCGCTGGCGTCCCCGCTGGCGCCGCACTGCACGGGGCTGACGCCGGAACAGCTGCTGGCGGCGGCGTTCGCGTCCTGCCTGCACCACGCCGCGGTGGAGGCGGCCGGGCAGATCACCGACGAGGCGCACACGGTGCAGGTGCGCGCGGAGGCGCGGCTGGGTCGCGACGACGACGGCCGCTACCGCGCCGACGTGCACGCCTCGATCTCCTCCGCCGGGCTGAGCCGTCAGCAGCTCGCCGAGCTGGTCGCGCACGCCGACCGGTTGTGGCCGTTCTCCAGCGGTGACAACAGCCGGCACCGGTTGACGGTCACGCCGGCGGAGAACGGGCGCGGCTGACCTTCTCCGCCACCGCCGGGACCGGCGTCGGTCGGCCCCGGGCCGGCCCGTCCGGTCGGGCACCGGGCCGTCGGCCGAACGCCCGACCCCGGCGTCGCCGCGCGAGCGCGTGGCACGCCCGCCGACTCGACGCCTTTCCGAACGGCGAATCGGTCATACCGTAAACGGGGCAATGGCGAGCTTGGACCGGGTTGCCATCCTTCTCGGGCGGCTCGTCCGGGGGGAAACCCGCAAACTGTGACGCATGCCACCAACCACCCCGGTGGCAGGGCGCTGCGGACTATCTAGCCTCGGCGGGTGCGTCCCTACGAACCCGCCGAACCGAAGCAGGCCCACGACCGAGCGGATGGCCGACCGGCCGAGGCCGCCTCCGCCGAACGGGCGGTGGGCCGGCACCGGCGTCCCGACCCGCCCCGGCGCGCGCTGCTGACGTCCACCCGGGTGCGCGCGGCCCTGGTCACGGGGGTGAGCTGCTGCCTCGGCGTCGCCGCGTTCGCCGGCACCCGCCAGGCCGACGGCCCCGCGGAGCCGGTCCAGGGGGCCCTCGTCGATCGGGCCGCGGCCGCCGCCGAGGCCGAGCAGCGCGCCTCCCGCTCCCTCGACCGCTCCCCGGCGGTCCCGGTCACCATCTCGCCCAGCCCGACGGCGAAGCCCAGCCCCAGCGCCACCCGCAAGCCGAAGCCGAAGCCCGCCAAGCCGGCGCGCCCCCGCCCCGTCGCCGGGCTCAGCCAGCTCCAGATGGACAACGCGAAGACCATCGTCGACGTGGGCCGGGACATGAAGCTGCCCCGGCGGGGACTCGTCGTCGCGGTGGCCACCGCCATGCAGGAGAGCAACCTGCACAACCTGGCCAGCGACGTGCTCCCCGAGTCCGCCAACTACCCGCACCAGGGCAGCGGCTCCGACCACGACTCGGTCGGGCTGTTCCAGCAGCGGCCCAGCAGCGGCTGGGGCACCGTCCGGGACCTGATGCGCCCCGCGTACGCGGCCCGCGTCTTCTACGAGGCGCTGCTGGAGGTGCCCGGCTGGGAGGAGATGAGCGTGACCGCCGCCGCCCAGGCCGTGCAGATCTCGGCGTTCCCCGACGCGTACGCGCAGCACGAGGAGCGGGCCACCACGGTCGTGGCGGCGCTGACCTGAGCCGGCTCAGGCGACCCGGCTGCCCCAGTCGCCCGGCGGCTCGATGGTGACGCCGGCCGTGCCGACCCGGGTGCTCGGCACGCCGCCGCTCGGCACGCCCGCCGCGGCCGTGGGCGTGTCCACCGCGACGGCCGGCCCGGCGAGGATCTCGTCCACCCGGGCCTCCCGGCGTCGGCGCGCGGCCAGGGCGGCCTCGAAGTCCCGGCGGGCGCTCAGCGCCTCGGCGTACACCTGCTCGCGGACACGCCGGGCCTCCTCGCGGGCCGCGTCCAGCTCGAACCGGGCCTGGGCCAGGATCCCGGCGGCCTCCCGCTCGACGTCGCCCAGCGCCGCCCGCGCGCCGTCGGCCCCGGCGGCCAGCTCGGGCCGGTGCTCGACCAGCTCGCACAGGCGGGCCGCCTCGTCCCGGAACCGGTCCCAGTCCCGGCCCGCCCCGGCGGCGCCCTCCGCGCGCGCCGCCAGCCGGCTCAACCGGACCGCCAACTGATCGAGGCAGGAGTCGACCTGCCGCCGGTCGTAGCCGAACTCCACGACGGAGAACCTCATACTGTCGCCCCCAGGCAGCCGATGTTTCTTCCCCACCTGGAATCCTCGGCGGCGCGGCCGGGCGGCGTGCGCGTTCGGGAAAAATGTTCAGCATCCGAGCGGCGACGCCCCGGGCGGCGTCAGCCGGGGCGCGGGGTGGGGCGTCAGCCCGGGGGCGCGGGCGTCAGACCCGCTTGGGCAGCACGACGACCCGCCCGAAGAACTCGTCGATGCGGCGCACCACGTCGTTGAAGTCGTCCAGGTCGATCGGCTTGGTCACGTACGCGTTGGCCTGGAGCGTGTAGCTGCCCACGATGTCGGTGTCGGCGTTGGAGGTGGTGAGCACCACGATCGGGATGGTCCGCAGGTCGTCGTCCTGCTTGACCTCGCCGAGCACCTGCCGCCCGTCCATCCGAGGCATGTTCAGATCGAGCAGGATCACGTCCGGCCGGCGGGCCTCGGTGTGCCGGCCGGACTGACGCAGGAACTCCATCGCCTCCTGGCCGTCGCTGACCACGTCGATCACCTTGTCGACGTCGGAGTCGGCGAGGGCCTCCTCGATCATCAGGACGTCGCCCGGGTCGTCGTCGACCACGAGGATACGAACGGGGCCGGGGGTGCTTCCAGCCATGGGAACCTGCCTCGGGTCGACGCGGACGGCGACCTCACGATCGCCTGCTGGCGGGGAAATCTAGCCCATCACGGAGCGGACCGCACTGTCGGGTGGCCCGTGTCGGGCGGGTAGCCCAGCACCTCCGCCAGCCCCGTCAACCGCAGCACCCGCTCCACCCGGCCGGTGGCGCCGGTGACCCGCAGCCACCCGCCCCGAGCCGTGGCCCGGTTGTCGCCCCGGACGAAGGCGGCGATGCCGGTGGAGTCGCAGAAGGTCAGCTCGGCGAGGTCGACCAGCAGGTGCCGCTCCCCCTGCTCGGTGAGCCGGTCGAGCACCGCGGTGAGCTCCGGCGCGGTGCTCATGTCGAGCTCGCCGGCGAGTCGCAGGCACGCCCCACCGCCGTCCCGCTGGGCGTACGTGACGGTGAACGTCAACGTGGTCCCTCTCGCTCCATCGCAGCCGAATGCTTGCAGTGCAGCAAGTATAAGCAGGGGGCCGCCGGAGGCCGGCACGCCACGGTCACCGCGCCGACGCGCCCGCCTGCTGGGCGAGCAGCGCCAGCCCACCGGCCAGGAAGCCCGCGGCGCGCGGGAAGTCCCGCAGCTCACCCGCGAGGTGGTCGAGGGTGAGGGCCACCGCCGCGGCCGGCACCCCCCGGCTGACCAGGATGCCGGTCAACCACTCGACGAACTCGGTGAACAGCGTGCCGTCGTCGACGAAGACGGCGGCGGCGAGGAAGTCGACGATGTGGCCGAGGTCGCTGACGGTCGAGTCGAGCTGGACCGCGTCGTACTCCCGCACGCCCGGCACCCGCGCGCGCAGATCGCCCAGGGCGCTGTCGATCAGCGCAGCCCGCCGCTTCACGAGGCTCGCGTACTCGTCGTCGGCGAGGTGGGCCAGGTCGACCGGGGGGACGCGGCGCAGGGCCCGCTCGTCGGCCACCAGGTCGGCCGCCCCCGGCGCGTCGGGCGCCCACGCCACCCCGAGG
This sequence comes from Micromonospora sp. DH13, assembly GCF_020873825.1. Lineage (NCBI taxonomy): Bacteria > Bacillati > Actinomycetota > Actinomycetes > Micromonosporales > Micromonosporaceae > Micromonospora > Micromonospora sp. DH13. The sequence goes on along the minus strand of NZ_JAHWGR010000046.1, from coordinate 25,997 downwards.
CGGCGGGCCCACCGCCCGTCCCGGCCGAAGCCGCGCCCGCCGACCACCACCGGCACGTCGGAGCGGCGACACGCCTCGACCATGCGGTACGCGTGCGGCAGCCGCATCGGCAGCGCGCAGGCCAGCGCCACGGCGTGCGCGTCGTGCCGGTGCAGGTACGACACCAGGTGCGCCGCCGGGACGCTGGCCCCGAGGAACGTGACCTGCCAGCCGCGCAGCCGCAGCACCTCGGCGACCAGCCGGGGCGGCAGCGCGTGCCACTCGCCGTCCATGCACGCCACCACGATCCGCCCCCGGGTGGCACGGGGGTTGGCCCGGGCCGCGACGGCCGCCACCACCCGCTCGCTGATGTGGGTGGCCGCATGCTCCTGGGCGACGCTCCACGCGTTGCTGGCCCACCGCCGGCCCACCTCGACCTGCGCGGGGGCCACCAGCTCCAGCAGCACCCGTTCGGCCGGCACCCCGGCGTCGACCAGCCCGAGGGCGGTCTCGATCGCCGCGTACTCGTCGGCGGACTCCAACGCCAGCAGGAAGCCGGGGCAGGCGTCGGCCGGTGAGCCGACGGCGGCGGGGACGGTCACGCGGTGGTCTCCTTCGGGCGGTGGAACGGTCGGGCGGGCGGTCAGGGCAGCGCCGGCACCGCGTGCAGGTGCCGGGCCGGACGGCTGTGCGGCCCGGTCGCCCGCAGCGCGAGCACCGCGATGTCGTCGTGGTCGCCGTGGGCCAGCCAGTCGCAGGTCACCTGCTCGATCCGTTCGGCCAGCGCCGGGGCCGGCATCCGGTGGCAGCCGCCGAGCGCGTGCAGCAGCCGGTCGACGCCGAACTGCTCGTCGCCGCGCCGGCCGCCCCGGGCCTCGGTCACCCCGTCGCTGTAGAGCAGGCAGGTCTCGCCCGGCGCCAGCTCGACGGTCACCTCCCCGATGCGGGGGTCGGGCACCACGCCGATCAGCATGCCGCTCAGGCCGACCGTCTCCACCTCCCCGGAGGAGCGCAGCACGAGCGGCGGCAGGTGGCCGCCGCCGGACATGGTCAGGGTGACGCCGCCGTCGCGCCGGGGACGCACCACGCCGAGCACCATGGTGGCGAAGCGGCCCTGCCCGTGCGCCAGGGTGGTCTCCAGCAGCGCGTCGTTGAGCAGCCCCAGCAGCCGGGCGGGGTGCGACTCCACCCGGTGCAGGGCCTGCAGGCACTGGCGCAGCTGGCCGGTGAAGACGGCCGCCTCGACGCCCTTGCCGGCGACGTCGCCGAGGAAGAACACCGCGCCGCCGTCGGGCAGCCGGTGCGAACCGTAGAAGTCACCGCCGATGCGCAGCCCCGCCTGCGCCGGCCGGTAGGCCGTGCCCCACTGGACGCCGGGCACCTCGGCCGGCTCCACCGGCAGCAGGCTGGCCTGGAGGGTGTCGGCGACCTCGGCCTGGTCGCGGTAGAGCACGGCCGTGGTCAGCGCCGCGCCGGCCCGGGCCGCGAACGCGCGGAGCAGGTCGACGTCGGCCTCGTCGTAGTAGCGGGCCGAGCGCCGGGCGACGAGCAGGGCGCCCGCCGGCAGGTCCCGTCCGGGCAGCGGCACCACGCGCACGCTGACGTCGACGGCGTCCAGGCCGGGCAGCCAGCCCGCCTCGACCGCCTGCTCGACGAGCCAGTCCAGCGTGTGCGGCTCGGCGCCGGCCAGCCCCTCGTCGATGGCCGCCGGCAGGTCGACGGCGTTGAGCACGCCGCTGTCCACGCCCGGGGCCTCGTCGTCGACCCGGGTGGCCCGCCACCAGCGCGCCCGGCCCGACCGGGGGGCGAGCACCAGCACGGCCACCTCGGCGAGGGTCGGCACGGCGAGCCGGACCACGGCGGCGGCCGCACGATCCGGGTGCAGCGGGTTGCCGAGCTTCTCCCCGACCACGGCCAGGAAGGCCGAACGGGCCCGCTCGGCCAGCAGGGCGTCGGCCCGGGTGACGCTCTCGGTGACGTCCTCGACGTAGTGGCAGCTCCGGCCGGCGGACAGCGGCACCTCGCGGACGCGCAGCCGGCGGCCCCGGTGGCCGAACTCGCCCCCGGCCGGCGACGTCCGCAGGCCCGCCACCCCGGACGCGGCGAGCAGCTCGCCGACGGCCACCTCGGGCAGCAGCCGCTCGGCGACCGGGCTCAGTTGGCGCACCACGCCGGCGTCGTCGCAGACGATCAGGCCCTCGCGGAAGTGCTCGACGACCTCCGCCCAGTCGGGCGCGGGCGGGCCCCGGTCGGGAGCCAGGGGTGGCAGCGCGGCGGGAGGCCGCACCGGCACGTCGGCGGACCACGCCGGGGCCCGGGCAGCACTCGGCGTGGCGATCCGTCCGTCGCCCGGGTCCCAGTCCCTGACGTCGGTAGCAGTCACCAGCTGAGCCCCACTCCCTCTCGACACCCGCCCGACACCCGCGGGCCACCGGAAACGGCGTATGTGGTCCAATCTCCTCACCCCACCCTACGCCGGTCCACCGGTACCGCCACCCCACGCTGCCCTGAGCTGCCGAATCGTTCTCGACGGGCGACACCCGCCGGGGATTGTTACGATCCGAGACGAACCTGCCCGACCGGCAGCCCTGCGGAAAGGCGTGATCGTGGTACCCCAGGGGAGGAAACCCGAGGCGACGCCGCTGACCATGTCCGTCGATCTGACCGAGCCCGGCGCGCCCCTCATCCGGGTCGGTGGTGATCTCGCCTTCACCACCGCCGCGCCGCTGCGCCACGAGGTGGACCGGCGGCTCGCCGAGCACCCGTCAGTGCTCGTGCTCGACTTCGCCGACCTGCAGTTCATCGACAGCACCGGGCTCTCGGTGATCGTGCACGCCTGGCGGGAGGGGCAGCAGAGCGGCACCACCCTCCGGCTGCGCTCGACGCCCCGGTTCCTGGACACCATCCTCGACATGACCGGCGTCACCGGGCTGCTCGCCCGCCCGCTGCCCGATGGCGAGCAGTCCGTGGGAGGGCCCGGTTCGCGCCGGTCGGCGGCGTCCGCCTGAGACCCCCCAGCGTTTGTCGATCACCCTAGGCTGGGAACATGGAGGCATGGCAGCTCCGCTGTTGACCATCGAGGTGAGCTGGCCCGCCCCCGGGCGCGCCCGGCTTCGGCTGGCCGGCGAGCTGGACTACGACACCGCGCCGGAGCTGGTGGAAGCCGCCGCCCGGTTGCGCCGGGACGGCTGCACCGAGCTGGAGATCGACCTCGGCGCGATCACCCTCTGCGACTCCTCCGGCCTGAGCGCGCTCGTGGTGATCCACCGCAACGGCACCGGGCCGATCCGGTTGACCGGCACGAGCGACCAGCTCCAGCAGCTGCTCGACCGCACGGGCCTCGCCGAGGTGCTCGCCACCGCCCACCACCCCGCAAACCCCGCCGCCACAGCCTGACCCCCGCCCCGCCGGCCCGCCCAGCCCTCGCCGCAGGCCGCTTCGCCTCGGTGATCAAGAGGTTTGCGTCATCGCAGAGATCAACCTTGACGCTTTTCTCTTGATCACCGGGCCGAGGGCGGGGTGGGGGTGGGGTGGGGGGTCGGTGTTGTCGGGGTATGGGGAGGGAGTCGCGTGATCTGGATCCGTTGGAGGGTGTCCCTGGGGGCGGTGTTCGTGGTGGGTCTCGCGGCCGGATGCACGGCGGCCCCGGACACGGCCACGCCCGGGGCCGCCACGTCCGGGGCCACCTCCGCGCCTGGTGCCGCCGCGTCCGGGGCCACCGCTGCGTCCAGCGGCACCGCGTCGGGGGTCACCGCGTCCGCGGTTCCCCCACCCGCCGAGCTGACCGCCCTGGAGCGGCGGTTCGACGCGCGGCTGGGCGTCTACGCGGTCGACACCGGCACCGGACGCACGCTCGCCCACCGGGCCGACGAGCGGTTCGCGTACGCCTCGACGATCAAGGCCCTCGCGGCCGGCGCGCTGCTCGCCGCGACGTCGGAGGCGGAGCTGGACCGCGTCGTCCGCTACGACCGCGCCGAACTCGTGTCCCACTCGCCGGTCACGCAGCGACACGTCGCGGACGGGATGACCCTGCGCGCGGTCGCCGACGCGGCCGTGCGCCACAGCGACAACACCGCCGCGAACCTGATGTTCACCGAACTCGGCGGCCCCGCCGGGCTCGGGCGGGCGCTGCGCGGCATCGGCGACACCGTCACCAACCCGGTGCGCACCGAGACGAGCCTCAACGAGGCCGCACCGGGCGACCTCCGCGACACCAGCACGCCCCGCGCGATGGCCGGCTCCCTGCGGGCGTACGCGCTCGGCGACGCCCTGTCCGCGGCCGACCGCGGCGTGCTGGTCGACTGGCTCCGGCGCAACACCACCGGGGCGACGCTGATCCGGGCCGGGGTGCCCGCTGGCTGGCAGGTCGGCGACAAGACCGGCGCGGGTGGATACGGCACCCGCAACGACATCGCCGTGCTGTGGCCGCCCGAGGGTGCCCCGATCGTGCTCGCCGTGCTGTCCCGCCGCGACGCGAAGGACGCGCAGCCCGACGACGCCCTGATCGCCGAGGCCGCCCGGGTGACGATCGACGCGCTGCGCGGCCCCGGCTCCTGAACACGGCGGCACGAGTACGGGGCCTGTGCCGACCCGCCCGGTGCTGCCCTGCCCTGTGCTGTGCTGTGCGCCGATCTTGCACTTCGGGCCCCCCGCGATGGGCGTTTTCAGCCGCTTTTTCGGGGCCGCAACTGCAAGATCGCGGGTGGGTGAGCGGCGGGACGCGGAGCCCAGGGCTGGCGAAAGCCGACAGCCCGGCCGCTCGTGGGGTGGCACCGCGTCGGGTGCCCTCACCCGGGCCGGGTGAGCGACACCCGGGGGTGCGTGGCGGGGCTCCCGGGCCGTTTCGGGCCCGACCGCGCCGGGAACGCGACCGCCGAGACAGGAGACGGAGACAGCGGACCGGAGAAGGAGCGAGGTGTGTCATGCGCAAGCAGATGGAGGGGGACAACCAGCGCCGCCGGGCACTCGCACGTCAGGCCCGGGAGCGCGGCCGCCAGGCCAGCGAGACCGGTGCGAGCCTGAGCGCCTCCAAGCAGCTCACCCACCTGGACCAGAGCAAGCGGGCCGGGCCGCCGCCGGCCGGGCGGCACAAGCCGGACAGCACCCGGGGTGGTCCCGCCCCGCCGCCCGCCACCCGGCCCCGCCCCGAGCGTGGCTCCGCCGCGACGCCCCGGTCCCAGCGTGGCCCCGGCGCGACGCCGGCGGCGGCCGGGATCGGCTACCGGGAACTGGTCGACGACGTGGGCCGACGGGCCGGTGTCGACTTCGACACGGCGAAGGTCGCGGCCGAGGCGACGGTACTCGCCCTGGCCTGGGCGCTGGACCAGGGGGCGCGGGAGCGGCTGCTCCAGGCGGTGCCCGTGAAGCTGCACGACGTGGTGCCCGTCGACGGCATCGAACGCCACCGGGACCTGCCGGGCTTCGTCGGCGAGGTGGCCCGGATCAGCGGGCGTACCCCGGAACAGGCCCGGCGGCAGGCGGAGGCGACGCTCGCCGCGCTGGCCGACCACGACGGCGACCTCGTCGCCGCGCTGCACGTACCGGACGGGCTGCGCGATCTGCTCGGCCCGGCGGCCGGCGGTTGAGCGCGCGGGCCGGCGGGCCCCCGCGCCCGCCGGCCCGGCCGGCGGCTTCGGTGCCGGTGCGCCCGCCGGCTACGGTGCCGGGATGCACTCCGCCGCCGAGGGACCGGAACTCGTGGCCGACCCGGCCCGCCGCACCGGGCGCACCCTGCTCGCCGGGGGCGTCGCCCAGTCCTACGTCGACGTCGCCGACCCCCGCCACCTGTACTTCGAGTACGTCCGCCGGATGGCCGCCGTGGTCGATCTCGCCGCGCCGCCCGGCGCGCCGGTCGCCGCGCTGCACCTCGGCGGGGGCGCGCTGACCCTGCCCCGTTACGTCGGGGCGACGCGGCCCGGCTCGGCACAGCTCGTGGTGGAGCGCGATCCGGCCGTCGTCGACCTGGTCCGCCGGGAACTTCCCGCGCCACCGCCGGGGGTACGCGTCGACGTCGCCGACGCGCGCGCGGCGGTGCAGGCGGCCCCGGCGCAGGCGTACGACCTGGTCCTCGCCGACGTCTACCGGGCCGCCCGGATGCCGGGGCACGTGGCGACCGTCGAGTTCGCCGCCGAGGTGGCCCGGGTGCTGCGCCCCGACGGGATCCTCCTGGTCAACGTCACCGACCTGCCGCCGCTGGTGTTCACCCGCGCCCGGGTGGCCACCCTGCGGGCCGAGTTCGCCGACGTCTGCCTGCTCGCCGACCGGCGGATGCTGCGCGGGCGGCGCTACGGCAACCTGGTGCTCGCCGCGGCGCGCCGGCCGGGCCGGCTGCCGGTGGGCCGGCTGGCGACGCGGGCGGCCCGCGACCCGGTGCCGGGGCAGGTGCTGCACGGCGCGGCCCTCGACGAGTTCGTCGGCGGGGCACGCCCGGGCACCGATGCGGCCCTCGGCGTCGGCTGACGCGGCAGAGGAGCGCCCGCGGGCGGATGCGGTGGCGGGGCCCGCCCGGACGGGTGACGCGGCACCGGGCGGGCCGGCCGAGGCGCGCGCCGGGTTTCCGTCGCGCCGGCCGGGGTAGCCGCGCCGGATGAGGAACGCCGCGGACCAGGTGACCGCCCGGCGGGCGGCCATCGTCATCGGCCTGGTGCTGGCGACCCTGGTCGTGTTGGCCCTGGCCTGGGCCACCCGGCGGGTGCTGACCTGGACGGTCGTCGCCGTCTTCTTCGCCGTCGCGCTGAAGCCGCCCGTCGACGCCCTGCAACGACGCCTCGTGCGGCGCCGCGCGGTGGCCACGCTGCTGGTCTTCCTCGCCGCGTTCGGCCTGCTCGCCGCGCTGGCGGCGGGGATCGTCCTGCCCCTGCTGGACGAGCTGGGCCGCGCGGCCGACCGGGCCCCGGAGGTGCTGCGGGAGACCCGGGCCGGTCGGGGGCCGTTCGGCGAGGCCCTCGAACGGCTGCGGCTGCGGCAGTACGTGGTCGGGCACTCGGCGCAGGTGCAGCAGTACGGCAGCCGGCTGCGCGATCCGACGGTGGGGCTGGTCCGCAGTGTGCTGGAGACCCTCGCCGGGCTGGTCACCGTGGTCGTGCTGGCGTACCTGATGGTGCTGGAGGCCCCGAAGATCATCTCGGCGGGGCTGGGGCGGCTCGGCCAGGGGCCGGCGCGGCGGGCGCGGCGGGTCGGTCAGGGCGTCTCCCGGGTGGTGACCGGCTACCTGAGCGGGAACCTGCTGATCAGCGTCATCTGCGGCGTGCTGACGTTCCTGGTGCTGGTCCTGACCGGGGTGCCGTTCGCCGGGGTGATCGCGCTGCTGGTGGCGATCGCCGACCTGGTGCCGCTGGTCGGGGCGACCATCGGCGCCATCCTCGCCGGCGGCGCCGGTTTCCTGCACTCCCCCACCGCCGGCATCGTGGTGCTCGTCTTCTTCGTGGTCTACCAGCAGGTGGAGAACCACCTGCTGCAACCGCTGATCATGTCCCGGGCGGTCCGGCTGAACCCGCTCACGGTCCTGGTCAGCGTGCTGTTCGCGGCGGAGCTGGCCGGGCTGGTCGGCGCGCTGCTGGCCATCCCCGTCGTCGGCGTGGGGCAGGTGCTGCTGCGCGAATTCGCCCCGCGCCGGGGTTAGGCGGGCGCGGGGCGAACTCGCGCGGGCGGGAAGCGCGTCAGCGGGGGTAGGCCGGGACCTCCGGCGACGAACTCTCCAGCGGCACCGCGTTGGCCGGCACCAGGCCGAGCTGCATCGCCGGGCGGGGCAGGGCGGCGTCGAGCAGCCAGTCCGCCCCGACCCGGGCCCGGTTGCCGGGCATCGCCAGCAGGTGGTAGCCCCGGGTGACGGCCTTGGCCGGCAGGCCGGCCAGCGAGACCTTCAGCGGGTTCGCCGCCGCGTCCTTGCCGCCGAGGTCGACCACCCAGCCCAGGTCGTGGTGCTTGTACGGGCGGCGCCGACCCTGTCCGTAGGAGGCGGCGATATTGTGCGCCACGAGCTTGCCCTGCCGCTGGGCGTGTTGGGCGGTCATCGTGCAGATCTTGCCGGGTCGGGTCAGGTCGGGCACCGCCGCCGCGTCCCCGCAGGCGTACACCTCGGGGAAGCCCGGCACGGTGAGGTACTCGTCCACGACGAGGCGGCCCTTCTCGGTGCGCAGGCCGAGCTCGGCGACGAACGGGTCGGGGCGCACGCCGACGCACCAGATGAGGCTGCACGTGGGCACGTACTCGCCGTCGGTGAGCATCACCCCGTCGGGGGTGGCCTCCGCCACGGAGGTGCCCATCCGCACGTCGACGCCGCGCCGCCGCAGCACCCGGTCGGCGGTGCGGGACATCCGCTCGTCCAGCTCCGGCAGCACCCGGGGGGCCACGTCGAGCAGCATCCAGCGGGGGCGGACGTCGAGGTGCGGGCGCTGGGCGACCAGGCGGTCGGTGAACAGCTGCCCGTGGGCGGCGACCTCCGTGCCGGTGTAGCCGGCGCCGACGACCACGAAGGTGGTGCGGGCCCGCTGCTCGGCCGGGTCGTCGGTCAGCTCCGCCAGCTCGACCTGGCGTACCACGTGGTCGTGCAGGTAGAGCGCCTCGGGCAGGCCGCGGAACCCGTGGGCGTACTCGGTCACGCCGGGGATGGGCAGCAGCTTGTTGACGCTGCCGACGGCGAGCACCAGCCGGTCGTAGGCGAGCCGGCCGCCGTCGCCCTCCGGCATCCGGTAGCCGACCCAACGGTTCTGCAGGTCGACCCGGTCGGCCTCGCCGACGACCACCCGCACGCCGTCGAGGGTGCCGCTGAGCGGCACGCTGAGCCGCCCGGGTTCGACCACGCCGGCGGCCACCTCGGGCAGCAGCGGCAGGTAGAGGAAGTAGTCGGTCGAGTTCAGCAGCACGATCTCGGCCCTGTTGCGGGCGGTCCGGCTCAACGTCTTCGCCGCGTGGTAACCGGCGAACCCGGCCCCCACGATCACCACACGAGGTTTCGTCATGACGGGTGCCGTTCCCGCCCTCGCCGGGGACAAACGTGGCAGAGCGTACGGGCTCGCCCGTCGGGTGCTGCCCAGCGACGACTACGACGCGTTTCCCCGCATCGAGCTGGTCACCCGCCAGCCGGTGGCCAGCGTCGGGCCGGCCTCCCCGATCGACTTCGCCGCCGCGTTCGCCAGCTTCCGCCAGACGTCGACCGATCTCGCCGAGTGTCCGCAGAACGTCGTGCTGCGGACCCCGAACGGCGACCCGCTGCCCCGCCCGGTCCCACCGGGCAGCAACGCGGTGGTCACCCTCACCCCGGGCGTGACCAACGTGCTGGACATCAGCGCGACGGACCTGGCGAACATCGCGGTCCTCACCTTCGCTACCCCGCCCACCGCCGACACGCCGCTGCTGGTCAACGTGGACACCACCGACGTGGCCGACGCCCCGAACGCGGACGTCGACGCCCTCACCAACAGCAACATCGAGGGCAGCGTGATCACCCGGACCCTGGTCCACGACGGCGGCGAGATCCACGACCGCCCGTTCTCGACGACCCTCGACTGCCCGCAGCCCACCGGGAGCCCGACGGCCACCCCGACGGGCAGCCCCACGGCCACCCCCACCCAGACGCCGACGGTCGGCCCCACGGGCAGCCCGACCCAGCCGACCCCGGACCCGACCCAGCCGACGCAGACCCCCACGGCCGGCCCCACCCAGCCGACCCCGGACCCGACCCAGCCGACGCAGACCCCCACGGCCGGCCCCACCCAGCCCACGCCGGAGCCGACCGCGCCCACGCCGACGTACTCCCCGGGACCGCACCCGACGCGGACGAAGCATCCGCTGCCGGTCACCGGGTCGTCGAGCCTGCCACTGTTCGGTGCGGGCGCCGCCGCGGTGGGCGTCGGCCTGGCCCTGCTGCTGATCGCCGCCGACCGGCGTCGCGTCCGCCGCTGACCGCTGCCGAGACCGGCCCGGGGCGCGGCAACGCCCCGGGCCGGCCGCCGAGAGCAACCCCGACGGGGTACGCCGCCGCAGGCGGCCGGGCCGGGCTAGGGCACCATCCAGGACAGCACCGGCGTGGCCTGCAGTCCCACCAGCAGACACATCAGGGCGAGCAGCAGCACGCTCCAGCCGAACATCCGCCGGAACAGGTCGCCCTCCCGGCCGCTGAGCCCGACGGCCGCGGCGGCGATGGTGAGGTTCTGCAGGCTGATCATCTTGCCCAGCGTGCCGCCGGAGGCGTTGGCGGCGGCGAGCAGGACCGGGTCGAGGCCGGCCCGCTGCGCCGCCGCGACCTGCAGCGCGCCGAACAGCGAGTTCGACGACGTGTCCGAGCCGGTCAGGGCGACCCCGAGCCAGCCGAGGACGGGCGCCAGGACGGCGAACAGGGTGCCCGCGCCGGCCATCCAGACGCCGAGGGTGGCGATCTGCCCGGACGCGTTCATCGTGAACGACAGCGCCAACAGCCCAACCACCGTCAGCACGGCCCACCGCAGCTCGTACAGGGTGCGCCCGTACAGCCGCCCGGCCTCGCGGGGGGACACCCGCAGCAGCGCCATCGTGACCAGGCCGGCCACCAGCAGCAGCGAGCCCGGCGCGGCGAGCCAGGCGAAGCGGAAGGTCGACAGGGGCGACGGGGTGCCGGCGGCGGTGAGCACGTGCAGGCCGGGCCAGGAGACCGCGAGCGTGCCGGCGTCCAGCAGGCGCTTGACGGCCGGCACCTGGGAGACGGCGAAGACGGCCACGATGGTCACATACGGCGCGTACGCCAGCCACGCCCGGCCCGGGGACGGCCTGGCGGCCTCCGGCGGGCCCTGTGGCGGCGCGGTGGACGCCGACGACGCGGCGGGCTCCGGCGGGCCGTCGCCGGCCGGTACGGGCACCGGCCGGCGTGCCCGGCGGGTGACGAGCAGCAGCACGCCCGCCCCCGCGAAGGCGGCCGCGATGTCGGCGAGCGCGGCCGTCAGGAAGTTCGCGGTGGCGAACTGGGCCAGCGCGAACGCGACGCCGCAGGCCAGCGCCGGACGCCACAGCTCCCGCACGCCCCGGCGGCCGTCGACGACGACGAGCAGCACGAGCGGGACGACGACCGCCACCACGGGGACCTGCCGGCCGGCCATCATGCCCAGCTCCGTGGCGGGCAGCCCGGTCACCCCGGCCAGCGTGGTGATCGGCAGGCCGAGCGGGCCGAACGCGGCCGGCACCGTGTTGGCGACCAGCGCCACGGTGGCCGCCCGGACCGGGGTGAACCCGAGGGCCAGCAGCATGACCGTGGTGACGGCCACCGGCGTGCCCTGACCGGCCAGCGCCTCCAGCAGCGACCCGAAGCAGAACGCGATCACCATGGCCTGCACACGCCGGTCGTCGCTGATCCGGGCGAAGCCACGCCGCAGCGTGTCGAAGTGTCCCGTGTGCACGGTCATCCGGTAGATCCAGATCGCCGTGCCGAACGTCCACACGAGAGGGAAGAGCGCGAACGTCGCGCCCTGGCCGGCGGCCAGCAGCGTCTGCGCCAGCGGCATCCGCCACAGCGCCCAGGCCAGCACGACCGCCACGGCCAGCGCGCCGAACGCCGCGACCCAGGCCCACGCGCGCACGACTCCGAGCAGGAGGAAGAGGGTCAGCAGGGGCAGCGCGGCGCAGGCGGCGCTCAGCGCGAGCGACCCGGCCACCGGTTGCAGGGGTTGCTGATACATCGAGACCACCTCGGGTGCGACGCCCCCCGGTCCCGGCGGCGTGGAGTAGGGCTCATCCCACCCAAGACCCCCGCGCGACGCTTCTTCGAGGTTGCCCTGCCGCCGGACCGGTTGCGCAACCTCGGAGAGGACACCCCGCCCCGGGCCGCCTACCGTCGCAGCATGAGCCGAGCGGGCAACGCCGTGGTGCTGGGCGCCAGCATGGCCGGGCTGATCGCCGCCCGGGTGCTCAGCGAGGCGTACGACAGCGTCACGCTCGTCGACCGCGACGCGCTGCCCGACACGGTCGCGCACCGGCGCGGGGTGCCCCAGTCGCGGCAGCTGCACGTGCTGCTGGCCCGGGGCCGGGCGGCGCTCGACGAGCTGTTCGACGGCCTCAGCGACGAGCTGCACGCCGCCGGCGCGCCCCTGGTCGACCTCAACGGGCAGGTGCACTGGTACAACGACGGCTACCTGATGCGCCGGTCCGCGTCCGACCTGGTCGGGGTGGGCGTGAGCCGTCCCCTGCTGGAGCGCACGGTGCGGGCCCGGGTGGAGAGGCTGGCCAACGTCCGCTTCCGCCCACCCGCGGAGGTGACCGCCCTGTGCGGCTCCGACGACCGTCGCCGGGTCACCGGGGTCCTGCTGACGCCGCGCGGCGGGGCGGCGTACCGGCTCGACGCCGACCTGGTGGTCGACGCCTGCGGCCGGGCGTCGCGCAGCCCCACCTGGCTGGCGGCGCTCGGCTACCCGGCCCCGGCCGAGCAGCGGGTCGCCGTCGACGTCACCTACGTCACCCGCACCTACGAGCGGGACCCCCGCCACCTCGACGGCCTGCTCGGCGCGTTGACCAACGCCGTACCGGGGCGTCCGCGCACCGGGATCGTCGCCGCGCAGGAGGACGGCCGCTTCGCAGTGGCGCTGAGCGGCGTGCTCGGCGAGCAGCCGCCCCTGGACGACGAGGGCTACGCCCGGTTCGCCGAGTCGCTCGGCCAGCCGCTGATCAGCCAGGTGGTGCGCGAGGCCACGCCGGTAGGCGGGCCGGCGCTGATGCGCTACCCGGCGAGCGTGCGGCGGCGCTACGAGCGGCTGCGCCGCTTCCCCGACGGGTACCTGGTGTTCGGCGACGCGCTGTGCAGCTTCAACCCCGTCTACGGTCAGGGCATGACGGTCGCGGCCGGCGAGGGGCTGCTGCTGCGGCGGCTGCTGGCCGGCGACCGGCGTCGGTTGTGGCGGCGGTTCTTCCGCGGCGCCGGCCGGCTGATCGACGGGCCGTGGTCCATCGCGGTCGGCACGGACCTGCGGTTCCCCGAGGTGGCCGGGCCCCGCACGCCGCGGGTCCGGCTCGTCAACGCGTACGTGCACCGGCTGCACGCGGCGGCGCGCACCGACGCGGTCCTGGGCACCGCGTTCCTGCGGGTGCTCAACCTCGTCGACCCGCCGCACCGGCTGCTGCGCCCGGCGATCGTGGCCCGGGTGCTGCGGGGCGGCGCCCGGGGCGGGTGAGCGTCGGGGCGGGTGAGCGTCGGACCGGGTCGGCGTCAGGACCCGCCGAGGACGGCGAGCAGCCCCTCGGCGAAGGTGCGCCGCCAGTTGACGTAGTCGTGCCCGCCCCGGTACTCGGCGTAGGTCACCTGGTGGCCGCGCGCGACCAGCAGGTCCCGGAACCGGCGGTTGACGGAGAGCTGGTCGACCTGCCCGGGCCGGGGCCAGGTGTTCTCCCGGTCCCCCACGTCCAGGTAGAACCGCACGGGCGCGGCGGGCCAGCCGGCGTACGCGCGGGTCAGCCACTCCCGCTCGCCGGGCTGCCCCGACGCCGGCCACCAGAAGCTGCCGGACTGGGCGATCACCGCGCCGAACGCCCCGGGGGCGGCCAGCGCCACGTACGCGGCGGCGAGCCCGCCCAGCGACGAGCCCGCGATGACCCGCCGGGCGGGGTCGTCGGTGACCGCCCAGCGCCGGCGGGCCCAGGGCAGCAGCTCCCGGGTGACGAACGCACGCAGCGCGGCCGACGGGCGCAGCTCGGCCATCCGGCGCGCCCCGCTGGGAGCCGAGACGAACAGCGCCAGGGTCGGCGGGATCCGCCCGGCGGCGATGAGGTTGTCCAGCGTCGCGGGCACCCGCAGCAGCGCCCGGGACAGGTAGCCGTCGAAGACCACCAGCAGGGGCAGCGGCCCGGCGGCCGGGACCGCCGGGCGGTAGACCGCGACGCGTCGCCGGCCGCCCCACGCGGCGGTGCGCACGCCCGTGCTCAACACGGTGCCCCGGGGCACGCCGGGGTGGTGCCGGATCCAAGGCTCGTCGGGGGCCTTCGGCAGCTCCAGCAGGGAGGCCCACAGCTCCCGGTCGTTGGGGTCGGCGGGGTCGGCGGGCAACCGGAACGGGTGGCGGTTGAGCACGTCGAGGTGGGTGGGGCCCCGGCCGGTGGCGTCGGTCGGCAGCTCCGGCGAGCCGTGCCGCAGGAAGTAGATGGTGCGCAGGTCGACCGGCAGCCGCTGGGAGCCGTGCCACAGGTCGGTGCCCGGGACGCGGCGCAGCGTCAGGTCGATGCCCCAGCCGGTGGTGGTCTGGGCCGCCTCGCCCCGCCACAGGAAGGTCACCAGGGCGCTGTCGCCGTCGACCCGCTCGATCAGGGGCGTGCCCCGGGCGGCGACCTCCCGCCAGAAGTCGGCGAGCACCTGCGCGCCGCCGGCGCGCAGGTCGTGCAGCAGGCGGGCGATGCGAGGGCTGGTCTCGGGCACGGCTGGTCCCTGTCTGTCTGGTCGATCGGGTCGGAGGGGCGGGTGGTGGATCGGGGTGGTGGGGCGGTGGATCAGGGTGCTGGGGGCCGACGCCCGGGGCGGGGCGGGCGCGGCGGCGGGGCGGCCGACGGCAGCCGGCGCCGCCGCGCCGCCGACACCGGCACGCCGAGGGCGCGCCGGCGGGGCCCCGGCTCAGTTGCCGCTGGGGTTGCTCGCACTGGTCGTCTCCACCTTGTCCAGCTTCCGAATGACGATCTGCTCCACGTCTCTCACCTCCCTCCCGTCGACTCGTGACCGGCCATCCCCGCCACCGCCTGCGGCCCGGCCCGGCGGGCGCGGCGACGGGCGTGCAGCCGCCGCCCGTGCCGCCGCCACCACGCCCAGCCCCACACCGCCCAGGAGCCGCCGAGCACGGCGGCGGTGACGGCGGCGTCGAACCGGTCGACCGGGTCGCCGCCCGGGCGCAGGCCGCCGGCGGCGTCGACGAGCAGCGCGAGGGTGAACGGCACGGTGACGGTGGCGGCGACGGCCAGGCAGGCGGCGGTGCCGACGACCAGCAGCAGCGCGTACCAGCGGACGGCCCGGCGTTCCCGGGCGGGCAGCGCCAGGCTCGGGTCGGCGCCGGGCCGGCGGGTCGCCCGCCGCAGCCACCACCGGGCGTACGCGGCGCCGTCGGCGTAGAGGTTGCGCGCGCCCGCCACGTCCTGCAGGACGAAGTAGACGTCGGTGCGCATGAAGACGAGGAACTGCACCGGCAGCGGCAGCACGGCGAGCAGCAGCACCACGGCGGCGGCCCGGTCGACCGGGGTGCCCGGCGCGGCGGCGGCCCGGACGAGCACGGCCACGGACGCGACGACGACGTTGACCACCATGCCGGCGAGGTAGACGGTGAGCCGGGCCGACCGGGGCGCGGCCCAGATGCCGCTCACGTCGGTCTGGGCGACCAGGAACTGCAGCCGGGTGCCCAGCCCCAGCCGGCCCGGCACCCCGTGGGCCCGCGCGGTCAGCAGGTGCGCCAGCTCGTGCAGCAGGACGATCGACCAGGCGACGGCCGCGTTGCCGGCCAGCACGAGGCTGGCGTGCGGGCTCCAGAGCAGGTCGCGGTGGCTCGGCAGGACGCCGGGGGCGAGCAGCGCCGTCACCGCGGCGGCCCCGGTCACCGCCAGCACCGCGACGGCGACGGGGCGGGCGACGAGCCACCGCACGTGCCGCGGGCGCAGCCGGGGCAGGGTCGGCGCGGGCACCGGCGCGCCGGGCACCGGCCGGCCGTCGACGGCGGCGACGAAGCCCAACCCGACCAGGTCGCGGACGAACCCGGCGACGTCGATCTCGCGCCCCCGCTCGGCGCGCAGCCGCCGGTGGGTCTCGTCGACGCTGTGCCCCGCCCCGAGCAGCCGCAGGGCGGCCGCCGCGATCTCCGGCACGGCGACGAAGTCACCGGTGTCGACCCGCCCGACGATCCAGTCGTCACCGTCGGGGCGCAGGCGCAGCTCGTGCAGCAGGACCCGGCAGGAGCCGGCCACCTCGACGCTCACCGGCGCTGCGCCCGGCCGGTGGCGACCACCGTGTCGGCCTCCTCGCCGCCGCAGCCGGCCGGGCAGCGCGGGTGCGGCGGGTGGGCGATGAGGAAGTGCTGGTCGGCGGCGACCAGGTTGATCCCCTGGAGCTGGCCGGGGCGCACGGCCGGCACGCCGGTGAGCAGCGCCGACGCCAGGTGGGCGGCGAGGTGGCCGGAGAGCCCGGCGGAGGCGGCGCTGACGGCGCTGCTGCTCTCCCGCTCCACCGTGTACTCGGCGGCCGGGTCGTCGCGGCGGCGCTTGTCGTGCTCGGCCAGCCAGAAGCACTCGTAGCAGGGCCCGAGGCCGGGCAGGTAGGCCGCCGCCGTCACCACCGGGCCGTGGTAGCCGGCGTCGACCCACGGGGTGCCGGTGTCCAGGCAGACCCGGTTGGCCCAGGCCCGAATGGCACCCGGCCGGTCGGCGCAGAGCACCAGCACGTCGCGGTCGGCGGCCAGCCGCCGCAGGTCGGCCGGCCCGCGCACCTCCGCCCGCTCGCCGGTGACCTCGATGTCGGAGTTGAGCTGGCGCAGCCGGGCGACGGCGACGTCCACCTTGGGCCGGCCGATGTCGTCCTCGACGTACACGGTCTGTCGGTTGAGGTTGGACAGCTCGACCACGTCGGGGTCGACGCAGTGCAGCCGCCCCACGCCGCTGGCGGCGAGGGCGAGCGCGACGGCCCCGCCGGTGCCGCCCAGCCCGACGACGACCGCCCGGGCCCGCTTCAGGGCCACCTGCGGCTCCCAGGAGGTGGCGCGCGGGACCAGGTCGATCCACCGGTGGAGACGGCGGCTGCGGTCGTAGCGTTCCCGGTCGCGGTCGGTGAGCTCCGGCGGGTCGGGGGCCGCCGCGTCGTCGAGGTAGCCGGCGGCGGCGAACTGGTCCAGCGCGGCGCGCACCGCCCGCGCCGTCTCGGTGGGATGCGCGGCGAGGACGCGGGCGACGATCTCCTCGGCGCTGCGGGTGCCGTCGGCGGCGCGCAGCGTCGTCCAGATCGCGCCGGTGGTGTCGAGCACCTCGGCCGCGATGCCGTAGACCGAGCCGCCGATGCGGACCCGCCCGCCGGGCAGCCGGTGCAGACCGTGCTCGGGTTTCACCTGCGGATACCACCCGGACGTGATGAGTGAAGCCATCGATCCTCGCCCCCGTACGGCAGATCGCTGTCTTGGCGATCAGCCTGGCGGACGGCGGCGACGAATGCAACACCCCGTGTCCGAACGGTTACCCAACGGTAGGCCCGCGCCGTCCGCGGGCCCGGCCCCGGCCGTCGCTAGGCCGGCGGCAGCGGCACCTGGAGGAAGGTGGTGCCGCGCAGGTCGAGCCAGGCCCGGTCGGGCCCGCGCACCAGGCGCAGCATCACCTCCGCGCAGGCCGGGCAGCGGGCCACCAGGCCGGGCGCGTGGGAGTAGACCCGCAGGCCCGCCATCGGACCGGTCGCGCCGCACGACGCGCAGCGCCCGGTGGCCCCGCTGACGTCCACCGCGAAGACCTCCCGCAGCGGGCCGTCGAGCATGTTGCCGTCCAGGTAGGACATGTCGGTCATGGGGTCTCCTCGTCGGCGGTCAGCCGGTGGGGCCGAAGCGTTCGGTGCGGACGCGGCGCGGCGGGTGGCCCAGCCCCACCAGCAGGTCCGCCACCGTCTCCACGAAGCCGGTCGGGCCGCAGACGTAGCACAGTGGCTCCAGCTCGGCCGGCCAGCCGTGGGTGTTCACGTCGGCCAGCCCGATGCGGTGCGGCTCGCCCCGCCAGCCGTCCGGGGCGGTGCGGGTATAGACGTACGCCACGTCGAGGCCCTGGTCGTCGCGGGCCCGGCGGCGCAGCTCGTCGGCGTAGATCACGTCGGCCTGCGTGCGCGCGGAGTAGATCAGCCGGAACGGGGCCCGGCTGCCGGCGGCGCGGCGCGCGCGGACCATCGCCATCAGCGGCACCACGCCCGAGCCGCCGGCGACCAGCAGCACCGGCGCGGTCTCGGTCGGCCGCCACACGAACCACCCGCCGACGGGGCCGCGCACCTCCACCGGGTCGCCGGTCGCCCAGGTGTCGATCAGGTACGGCGAGACCTCCCCGTCGGGCACGCGCTGCACGGTCAGCGCGACGCGGTCGCCCTCGGCGGGCCCGGCGAGGGAGTACGACCGGGCGGCCTGGTAGCCGTCGGGGGCGGTGAGCCGGACGTCGACGTGCTGGCCGGGCAGGTGGCCGGGCCAGCCGGGAACGTCGAGCACGAGGGTCTGCGCGGTCGGCGTCTCGGTGCGGCGCTCGACGAGCCGGGCCACCCGCCAGCCCAGCGGGGCCGCCAGCGGGGCGCTCAATCGCCGGCGTAGCGCTGCTCGCGCCACGGGTCGCCGTAGTCGTGGTAGCCGGCGGTCTCCCAGAAGCCGGGGGTGTCGGTGACGCCGAGCCGGATGCCGCGCACCCACTTGGCGGACTTCCACAGGTAGAGGTGGGGCACCAGCAGCCGGGCCGGTCCGCCGTGCTCGGCGGGCAGGTCCCGGCCGTCGTAGCCGTGCACCACCCAGGCGCGTCCGCCACGCAGGTCGGCCAGCGGCAGGTTCGTGGTGTACCCGCCGTAGGAGTGGACCAGCGCGTACGCCGCGTCGGTGTCGACGCCGTCGAGCAGCACGTCGAGCGAGACGCCCTGCCATGTGGTGCCGAGCTTGGACCAGCGGGTCACGCAGTGGATGTCGACCGTCGGGGTCTCCTGCGGCAGGGCGGTGAACTCGGCCCACGTCCAGCGGTGCTCCGCGCCGGTCTCGGTGGTGACGACGAACTCCCAGGCGTCCGGTCGCACCCTCGGCGTCGGGCCGGCGGAGAGCACCGGGAAGTCCTCGGTGAGGTACTGCCCGGGCGGCAGGGCCGGCCCCGCGGAGCGGCGCCGGCCCTGGAAGCCTGGTGACACGATTCCCACCCGTCAGTCGTACCACCTGTGGGATTGCGGCGGTACCGTTCGCCCGGACCCACGTCGCGGGCGCTTTCGGGTCAGTGCCGGTCGGCGACGACCTCCTTGTCGCCCGGCGAGGCGTGGCGGGTGGCCCGGAGGCTGGTGAGCGTGACGACGACCAGCACGCCGATGATCACGCCGAGCGAGGCCAGGGTCGGGATCTCCGGCACGCCGGACCAGATGCCGTGCGCCCAGTGCAGGCCGAGCTTGACGCCGATGAAGGCGAGGATGATCGCCAGACCGTAGCTGAGGTGCACGAGCCGGCTGAGCGCGGCGTGCAGCACGAAGTAGAGCGCCCGCAGCCCGAGCAGCGCGAAGGCGTTGGTGGCGAAGACCAGGTACGGGTCCTCGGTGATGCCGTAGACGGCCGGCACCGAGTCGACGGCGAAGACCACGTCGGTGGCGAGCACCGCGACCACCACGAGCGCGAGGGGGGTGAGCGCCCGGCGGCCGTTCAGCCGGACGGTCATCTTCGTGCCCTGGTATTCGTCGACGACCGGCATGAACCTGCGCAGCAGCTTCACCGACCGCATCTTGTTGATGTCCACCTCCTGCTCGTGGCCGGAGAGGGCGTCGCGGAGCAGCTTGACGGCGGTGGCGATCAGGATGATGGCGAAGAGCAGGAAGGCGAAGTCCAGGGTCTGCAGCGCCGCCGCGCCGAGGGCGATGAAGACGGCGCGCAGCACCAGCGCACCGGCGATGCCGTAGAGCAGCACCCGCTGGGCGAGCACGGCCGGCACCGCGAACGCGGCCAGCAGCAGCATGAAGACGAAGAGGTTGTCGACCGAGAGCGACTTCTCCACCAGGTAACCGGTGAGGTATTCCACGCCCTGCTGGGAGCCGTAGCGCGACCAGATCCACGCGCCGAAGGCCAGCGGGAGTGCGACGTAGAACGCCGACCAGCCGAGCGCTTCCCTGATCGACACCTCGTGCGGACGGCGGGTGACGAGGAAGTCCAGCACGAGCAGCGCGAGCACCCCGGCGATGGTCACCGCCCAGAGGGTGGGGGTGCCGATCGAGGACAGCGCGCCGGCAGCAAGAAGGGACGATTCGGTCATATGGGTCTCCTCGAACACCGTGTCATGTTCGAGGTCTCCTTCACCCACGGTTCCGTGGGCAACCACCCGAGGCGCGCCCGGGGCACGCCGTACTGACCGGAATGGTTCGTGGGAAGTACTCCCCTCGTGCGACCAGGTTAGGCCAGTCCCGGGCGACTCGCCAAGCGGACACCCGCCCGTCACCAGGGGTGATGCCCCGGTGGCTGTGGCGGTCCGTGCGGCCTGTCCCCGGACGCCCGCCCGCGCCTATGGTGTCCGGGTGAGCGAGCGCGCGCACCACCCCGACGCGGACCCGTCGGCCGGCGGCCCGGTCGGCCCCCTCACCGGGGTACGCGTGATCGAACTGGCCGGCATCGGGCCCGGCCCGTTCGCCGCGATGATGCTGGCCGACCTGGGCGCCGACGTGATCCGGGTGGACCGGGCCACCGACGTGGACCCGGCCGCCTTCGGCACCCCGCACCCGGACCTGCTCAACCGGGGCCGACGCTCCATCGCCGTCGACCTCAAGTCGGCCGGGGGCCGGGAGGCGGTACGCGCCCTGGCCGGCGGCGCGGACGCGCTGATCGAGGGTTTCCGCCCCGGGGTGACCGAACGCCTGGGCCTCGGCCCCGCCGACTGCCTCGCGGCCAACCCCCGCCTGGTGTACGGGCGGATGACCGGGTGGGGGCAGGACGGCCCGCTGGCCCCGTACGCCGGGCACGACATCGACTACCTGGCGCTGACCGGGGCGCTGCACGGCGTCGGCCGGGCCGGGGAGCGCCCGGTGCCGCCGATGAACCTGCTCGGCGACTTCGGCGGCGGCGGGATGATGCTGGCCCTGGGCGTCGTCGCCGCCCTCTACGCCGTCCGCGCCGGGGCGCCGGGCCAGGTCGTCGACGCGGCCATCGTGGACGGCGTGTCGGTGCTCACCACGATGATCCACTCGCTGCGCGGGGTCGGCAGGTGGCAGGACCCGCGCGGGGTGAACCTGCTCGACGGCGGCGCGCCGTTCTACGACACGTACGAGTGCGCCGACGGCCGGCACCTCGCGGTCGGCGCCCTGGAGCCCCGCTTCTACGACGAACTGGTGCGCCGCACCGGGTTCCCGCTGCCCGGCGACGACGCGCCGGAGCGCACCGACCCGGCGAACTGGCCGGCCCTGCGGGCCGCTTGGGCGCGGCTGTTCCGCACCCGCACCCGCGACGAGTGGGCGGCCCTGCTCGGCGACTCGGACGCCTGCGTCGCGCCGGTGCTCGACTGGCGGGAGGCCCCGCAGCATCCGCACCTGGCGGCCCGGCGGGTGTTCGTGGAGCACGCCGGTGCGACCCAGCCGGCCCCGGCGCCCCGGTTCTCCGGTACGCCGACGGCCCTGCGCCGGCCGCCCCCGCACCCCGGCGAGCACACCGACGAGGTCCTGGCGGAGGCCGGCTTCGCCGCCGGCCGGATCGCCGCCCTCCGCGCCGCCGGCGCGGTCGCCTGAGGTGCAAGGAAGGGCCCCCTGTTAACGCATTCTGTCGTACAGGGGTCCCTTCCTAACCGCGCCGGACGGTCAGGGCCGGCGCGGGACGGCCGCGCCCGGGGCGAGCGCCGGCTCCACCATGTCCCGGTAGTCGCGCGGCATCTGCACCACGATGTCGTCGAACTCCCCGCCGGTCACCGCCTCGCGCAGCGTGGTGAAGACCGCCCGGACGGCCTCCCGGGCGGCCCGCTCGTCGAGCCCGGCCCGCTGGCCCACCCGGGCAACGAACTCGGCCGCGCCGAACCGGTCGGCGGCCTCGGTGTCCGGGCTGGGCCGCAGCACCAGCTGCAGCGGCTTCGGCAGCTGCGCCGCGAGGTCGAGCACCTCGCCGCCGGTCAACCGCTCGGCGAGCGTCTCCAGCGTGGCCCGGGTCAGCTCGACGGCCCGCCCGCCGGGGACCCGCGCCCGCAGGGCCACCTGGTCGACGAAGGTGTCGTAGTTCATGACGGCGCTCCTTCCGCTGCCTCGGGCCGGTCGCGCCCGCAGGAGGGGGTCGCGTACCCGCCGGACAGGGGTGGAAACGGCGGCCGGGCGGCGACGATCGCAGGCCCCCGCGCGGGCGTGGGCGGCCGCACGGTGGGTAACCGCCGCCGGTCGGGAACCCCGATCGCGGCGACGAGGAGCGCACCCATGGCGAGCTACGACGACGTCCTGCAGTACCTGTCCAGCCTCGACTACCCGGCGGACAAGGCCGACGTGGTCCGCGAGGCGGAACGGGAGGGCGCCCCGCCGGACGTGCTGCGCGCCCTGCGGGCCCTGCCCCCCGTGGACTACGCCAACGGCACCGAGGTGGCCCGGTCCGCCGGCATCGAGGCCGCCCCCGAGGCCGGCCCGGCGCGGCGGGCGGCGCAGGCCCGGGAGCCGCACACCCGCGTCTCGCAGCACCTGCGGCGCATCTGACCGCCCGCCGGCGGCGCGGGCGAGTGGGTACGCGGCCGGTACGGCGCGCGGACGGTCACCCCCCGGCGGCGGCGCAGCTGCTCGTGATGGCGCTGGTCGGGCTGCTGGCCGGCGGCCTGTTCGCGCTCGTCGGCTCGCCG
This sequence comes from Micromonospora sp. DH13, assembly GCF_020873825.1. Taxonomy (NCBI): domain Bacteria; kingdom Bacillati; phylum Actinomycetota; class Actinomycetes; order Micromonosporales; family Micromonosporaceae; genus Micromonospora; species Micromonospora sp. DH13. The sequence goes on along the minus strand of NZ_JAHWGR010000046.1, from coordinate 3,563 downwards.
CGGCTCGGCCCGCTCGTCGGCTGGGACGCGGCGGCGCTGAGCTGGCTGGTGCTGGTGTGGCGCACGCTGTGGCCGCTGGACGGCGAGGGCACCGCCCGGCTCGCCGGCCGGGAGGACCCGAGCCGCGCCGTGCGCGACGTGCTGCTGCTGGTCGCCTGCCTGGCCAGCCTGCTGGCGGTGGCGGTCGTGCTGCTGTACGCGCACAGCGCCCCGCCGGGGCCGCGCCGCGACGCGTACGGCGGGCTGGGCGTGGTGAGCGTGCTGCTCTCCTGGCTCGTGGTGCACACCGTCCACACCGCCCGGTACGCGCGGATCTACTACACGGGACCCGACGGCGGGGTGATGTTCCACCAGCGGGAGCGCCCCCGCTACTCGGACTTCGCCTACCTGGCGTTCACCGTGGGGATGACCTTCCAGGTCTCCGACACGAACCTGACCAGCAACGAGATGCGCACCACGGTGCTGCGGCACTCGCTGCTGTCGTACCTGTTCGGGGCGGTCATCATCGCCGCGACGGTGAACCTGGTGGTGGGGCTGGCCGGGTGAGCGGGCCGTCGCGACAGACAAACGGGCGCCCCGGGCCGCGAACCGCGACCCGGGGCGCCACGCAGAACCTGTGCCCCGACGGTGAACGCGGCCCGAACCGGACCGCACCGCCGGGCGGCCACTCCCACCCGATGAGGCCGGGAGTCAACTGCCGAGATCATCCTACCGGCACCATCGTCCGAACGGTCAGTTCTCGGGAAAACTGTGGGCCAGCGCACCTCAGGTGAGCTCGGCGTACCGCTGCTCCAGGTCCACCCGGGCGAGCGCGCCGACCAGCCAGGCGAGCCGCTCCGACTCGCCGCCGCCCGCCAGGACGGCCAGGTCGGCCGCCGACCCGCCCAGCCCCAGCCGGCGGGCCGCCGCCAGCGCCCGCCGGTCCGCCACCGGGGCCACCTCCCGCCACAACGCCTGCGCCTCGCGCAGGAACAACGCCACCGCCTCGCCGTCGACGCCCGGCAACCCGGCCAGCAGCGTCCGCTCGACGGCCGGGTCGTGGTGGGCTGCACCGCGCAGCCGGCGCAGGTCGCCCCGGTAGCGCTCCACGACCGTACGGGCGAGGTCGCCGAGGCCATCGGCGAGCGCGTCGACGTCGCCGCGCAACCCGGCCCCGCGCAACACGCGCACCCGATCGGCGTGCAACGACCGGGCCAGCCGGGCGGCGCTGTCCCAACCGGAGTCACGCAGCGCCGCCGCGGCGGCCACGGCACACCGGAAGTCACCCCGGCGGGCCAGCAGGACCGACAGGGTGAGCAGCTGGAACAGGCTGGACGGGTTGTTGGTGACCCGGAAGCCGTACTGCTCGGCGAAACCGCGCCCGTCGCCCGCCAGGCGGCGTACCAGGCGCTTCTTGTCCTCGATGCTGGAGATCGCGGTGGTCGGCATGCCCGCGACTACCCGCGACACCGCCGGCCACGCCTGGCGGGCGGCGGCGGGTGGGCGGTCGGCTCAGCGCACGATCTCGCCGTGCCGGGTGCGGGCCAGCAGCCGGGTGGTCGGCAGGGCGGGCGCCGGCAGCGGCGGGGCCGCGTCGTCCGCCACCACCCCGAAGCGGCGGCCGGCCGTCCAGTCCTCGCGCGCCGCGGCGATCTCCTCGTGCGACCGGCCGACGAAGTTCCACCACATCACCAGCGGCTCCTCGAACGGCTCCCCGCCGAGCAGCAGCAGGCGGCTGCCCGGGGCGGCGGCCAGGGTCAGGCTCTCCCGCCCCAGGCCGAGATAGAGCAGCGCGCCCGGCTCCACCGACACGTCACCCACCTCGGCGGCACCGGACATCGCCAGCAGCGCGTACTCGAAGTCGCGGCGCAACGGCAGTCGGGCCGGCGCCGCGCCCCGGGCGGTGAGCTGCGCGCCGAGCAGCGGAGTGTGCACGACGGCCGGGGAACGCTCCCCGCCCAGCTCGCCCACCAGCAGCGTCACGTCGGTGTCCCCGTCGCGCCACACCGGCAGGTCCTCGTGGTGGGCGAAGTCCGGCCCACCGGCCCGCGCCGGGTCCGGCAGGGCCACCCACAACTGCACCCCGTGCATCACCGGCGGATGCTGCGCCGGCGACCGCTCCGAGTGCGCGATGCCGTGGCCGGAGGTCATCACGTTGAGCTGCCCCGGGCGGATCGGCTGCACGTTGCCGAGGCTGTCCCGGTGCACGATCTCACCGTCGAGCAGCCAGGTCACCGTCTGCAGGCCCGTGTGCGGGTGGGGCGGCACCTCCATGCCGGGCCGCTGCGCGACGTCGTCCGGGCCGAAGTGGTCGACGAAGCACCAGGCCCCGACCATCCGCCGCTGGCGCTGCGGCAGCAGCCGACGCACCGTCGTGTAGCGGCCGAGCGGCACGTCGTGGCCCGGCAGCAACACGCTGCCCGGGTCGGCGGGTGCCACACCCGGCGGACGGGTCTGCGCCGGCAGAGATTCCGTACGATCCACCGCCCGACTGTACGCTCAGGTCCCCTCGACGGTCACCGTGTTGGCCCCGGCCACCATGTCGACGTACACCCGGTCGGCCCGGCGGTCCCAGTCCGGCGAGCTGATCACCGCGCCGGCCGCCACCCCCTGACGGTGCCGGTCGTAGACGGTGACCGCGCCCGCGCCGGCACCCGAACGGACCCGCGTCGGCAGCGCCCCGGGCACCCGGACCACCAGCTGGTTGATCCCGCCGGTCAGCCGCACCGTCAGCGTGCCGACGACCCGGGGCAGGCGCAGGTCGACGCGGGTGGCCCCGGCGGCCAGTTCCAGCCCGGCGAGCCGACCCCGGGTCAGGTCCAGCACCTGCTCGGTCACCCCGCCGGCCAGCCGCAGCCGCCAGGTCACCCGGGAGTTCAACACGACCTCCGCGACGGCCGGGCCGCGCCGCCCGCTCGGCGCCATCCGCAGCCGCATCCGGTCGCCGACGAGCTCCGGCCGGGGATCCACCCCGCCGTCGGCGGGGCTGGCGATCCGGTACAGGTCCTCGCCGAGGTCGTCGATCCGCAGGTCGAACGTGGTCAGCCCGTCGACCAGCTCGAAACTCGCCCGGGTCCGCCCGGCCAGGGGCGCGGTGAGCACCCGGCCGTCCGCCGACGCTCCCCCGCCGCCGGGCTCGGCCGCCAGCGGCACCGTCGACCCGACGTCCGGCCGGCCACCGGAGAACGCCACCCCCAGCCGGTCCGGGTTGGCCAGGGTCACCGCCACCGCACCCGCGCCCAGCGCCAGCACCACGACCGCGGCGGCGACCATGAGGCGTACGCCGCGCGGCCAGGCCGGGGCGGGCGGCTCCGGGACGGGGTCCCCGGTCACCTCGACGACCGGTGCGGGCACCGGAGGAGCGACCCCCGGGCGGCGGTACGCGTCATGCTCCGAACCCGGCATGTGCTCCCCTTTCGCGGTCCCCGCCAGGCAGTACGTACCCGACCCGGGTTCGGATCAGTCCGCCCCTCGGCTTGCAAGGAAGGGCCCCTTGTTAACGCTTTCTGTATAGGAGGGGCCCCTTCCTAACACTCGGCTGCTGAGGTGAAGACGCTGCCGGCCGGGCCCCTGTTGTCGGGGCC
>NZ_JAHWGR010000045.1:0-57228 GCF_020873825.1 Micromonospora sp. DH13 | reverse complement strand
CACCGAGGCTGGGTGGGTGGGTGGGTGGGTTTGTGCCTTAGGCGCGCTTGCCGAGGGCGGCGTCGACCGCCTGGCCCAGGGCGGTGACGACCAGGGCCACCGAGGGGCGCACCACCGAGTCGTCCAGGCTGACGGTGCCGGAGAAGCCGGCCCCGCCCGCGATCTCCTCCAGCCGCCGCCGGGCATCGACGGCGGCGTCGCCGGTCAGGCCGAGCGCCGGCTCCATCCGCAGCACGGCGACCAGGGTGGCCAGCGCCGCCGTCGCCTCGTCGGGGAGCTGGCCGCCGGCCAGCGCCTCGGCGAGCCGCCGCCGGGTGTCCTCCTCCACCGTGGCGTCCGCCGTCGGGTAACGGTGCACGTGGATGAAGCCCAGCTCCGTCTCCTCGACGTCGCGCACCACGCCCTGGGCGACCAGGGTCGCCAGGATCCGGTCGCGCAGGCCGTGCCGCAGCCGCTGCACCCAAGACGACGGCGTGTGCGGGGTGTCGGCGGCCATCCGGCCCAGGACCTCGTCCAGGATCGGCTCGCCGGTGGGCGCGGGGTCCGTGACCACCAGGTTCCCGTCGGCGTACGCGACCCGGCCGGCGAGGGCCAGCTCGATCAGTACGGCGGCGGCCATCCCGAGGTCGAGGCTGATCCGCGGCATGGTCGCCTTGCCGGATTCATCGTCGTACGCGAGGAGCAGCAACTCCTCGGCCAGCGCAACACCAGTCATCGTGTTCCTTCCGTGGATGTTCCTGCCGTTATGGCAGGGAGGAATCGGAACCCCTGCGGCGCAGGGCGGGAAAGCCGGTCCGCCGCCAAGGGCGGTAGGCGTCGTCCCGCGCGCCACCGTGAGGCCCACTCATGGAACGACTACTCTGCAAGTCGTGACCAGGGCGGTGAAGCGGGCGTTCACCTACCGCTTCTACCCGACAGAGGGGCAGGCGGCGGAGCTTACCCGGACGTTCGGGTGCGTCAGGTTGGTCTACAACATGGCGTTGCGGGTCCGCAGCGAGGCGTGGGCCCTGCGCCGGGAACGGGTCGGATATCAGGCCACGTCGGCGTTGCTGACCGGGTGGAAGAAGACCGAGGAGTTGGTATTCCTCAACGAGGTGTCGTCGGTGCCGTTGCAGCAGGCGTTGCGGCATCTGCAAGTCGCTTTCACGAACTTTTTCGCCCGGCGCGCTGGATACCCGCGCTTCAAGAGCCGGAAGAAGTCCCGCCGGTCGGCGGAGTACACCCGCAGCGCATTCCGCTATCGGCACGGCCGGCTGACGCTGGCCAAGATGTCCGAGCCGTTGAACGTGGTGTGGTCGCGCCCGCTGCCTGAGGGTGCCTGCCCGTCGACCGTGACGGTGTCGCAGGATGCGGCGGGACGGTGGTTCGTATCCCTGCTCTGCGAAGACCTGATCGCACCCCGGACGGCGCCTGGCGAGGCGGTGGGGGTGGACGCCGGCCTGGACAGCCTGCTCACCCTCTCCACCGGGGAGAAGATCACCAACCCGCGACACGAACGCACCGACCGGACCCGCCTGACGCGCGCCCATCGCAACCTTGCCCGGAAAGAGAAGGGCTCCGCGAACCGGGCCAAGGCTCGCCTCCATCTTGCCAAGGTGCACGCGCGCATCGCGGACCGCCGCCGCGATCACCTGCACAAGCTGACCACTCGACTCGTTCGTGAAACCCAAACGATCGTGATCGAGGACTTGACCGTAAGAAACCTGACCAGGAACCACCGGCTGGCCCGGGCAATCAGCGACGCGGCTTGGCGGCAGTTCCGCACCCTGCTGGAGTACAAAGCCGACTGGTACGGCCGCAAGTTGATCGTAGTTGACCGCTGGTTCCCGTCGTCCAAGCTCTGCTGCGCCTGCGGTGCCCTCGCCGAGAAGATGCCGCTGAACATCCGCGAGTGGACCTGCCGGTGTGGGGTGCTCCACGACCGCGACGTGAACGCCGCACGCAACATCCTGGCCGCCGGGCTGGCGGTGACAGCCTGTGGAGCTGACGTAAGACCTCAACGGGAGGCCCCCTCTCGAACGAGGCAGTCGGCAGCGAAGCAGGAAACCCAGCGGGCGACCGCTGGAATCCTCTGCCTATAGGCAGAGGAGGATGTCAAGGCCCGAGACGGTAGCGCCTCAGCGCACCCCTGCGCGCCCCATGAGCACACTCCTCCGGTGAGCGCACCCGCCCGACGGGCCCACTCGCGCCGGCGAGAAGGGGACCCTTCTATACCGCAGGCGTTAATAGGGGGCCCTTCCTTGCACGTCAGAAGCGGGGCATGCCGCCGAACTGGCGGTCGCCGGCGTCGCCGAGGCCCGGGACGATGAACATCTTGTCGTTGAGCCCCTCGTCGATCGAGGCGGTGACCAGGCGCAGCGGCAGGCCGGACTCCTCCAGCCGCCGGATGCCGACCGGTGCGGCGAGCACGCAGAGGACGGTGATGTCGGTGCAGCCCCGGTCGGCGAGCAGCCGGCAGCAGTGCTCCAGGGAGCCGCCGGTGGCGAGCATCGGGTCGAGGACGAGCACGGGCAGGCCGGCGAGGTCGCGGGGCAGCGACTCCATGTAGGCGCGCGGCTCGTACGTCTCCTCGTCGCGCGCGAGGCCGACGAAGCCCATGGACGACTCGGGGAGCAGCCCGAGCGCGGCGTCGGCCATGCCGAGGCCGGCCCGCAGCACGGGCACGAGCAGCGGCGGGTTGGCGAGCCGGGTGCCCTCGGCGCCGGTGACGGGGGTCTGCACCGGGTACTTCTCGACGGGGAAGGAGCGGGCGGCCTCGTACACGAGCATGGTGGTGAGCTCGTGCAGCGCGGCCCGGAAGGAGGAGGAGTCGGTGCGCGCGTCCCGCATGGCGGTCAGCCGCGACTGGGCGAGCGGGTGATCGATGACGTGTACGTCCACGATCGGTCAACCTACCGAACGGTCGGGTCCCGGGACATGGGGAGCGACGCCGCTCACCTCCACGGCCGACAGGGCGATCACGTGACCAAGATCACGGGGCGCGCGGGTGCGTAGACTTCCGGGCATGACGGCGACAGCGACGTCGGCCCGGTCGGACCTCTCCGAGCTGGGACGATCCGAGACCGCTCTGCGGACCTTCCTGCACGGCCTGCCGGGCGTGGACCAGGTCGGCGCGGAGCAGCGGGCGGCCCAGCTCGGCACCCGCTCCATCAAGACCACGGCCAAGGCCCAGGCGATCGACCTGGCCATCCGGATGGTCGACCTGACCACCCTCGAAGGGGCCGACACCCCCGGCAAGGTGCGGGCGCTCGCGGCCAAGGCGCTGCGCCCCGACCCGGCCGACCCGTCCTGCCCGCACGTCGGCGCGGTCTGCGTCTACCCGGCGATGGTCCCGCACGTGGCCGAGGTGCTGCGCGGAAGCGGCGTGCACCTGGCCAGCGTGGCGACGGCGTTCCCGTCCGGGCAGGCGCCGCTGGAGGTCAAGCTCGCCGACACCCGGGCGGCCGTGGCGGCCGGCGCGGACGAGATCGACATGGTGATCAACCGGGGCGCGTTCCTGGCCGGGCGTTACCAGGAGGTCTACGACGAGATCGTGGCCACCAAGCAGGCGTGCGGGGACGCCCACCTGAAGGTGATCCTGGAGACCGGCGAGCTGGCCACCTACGACAACGTGCGCCGGGCGTCCTGGCTGGCGATGCTGGCCGGCGGCGACTTCATCAAGACCTCCACGGGCAAGGTGCCGATCGCGGCCACCCTGCCGGTGACCCTGGTGATGCTGGAGGCGGTCCGCGACTTCCGCGCCGCCACGGGGCGGCAGGTCGGCGTGAAGCCGGCCGGCGGGATCAAGACCACCAAGGACGCGATCAAGTACCTGGTCATGGTCAACGAAACCGTCGGCGGCGACTGGCTGGACCCGGACTGGTTCCGGTTCGGCGCGTCCAGCCTGCTCAACGACCTGCTCATGCAGCGCACCAAGCTGACGACCGGCGTCTACTCCGGTCCCGACTACTTCACCCTGGACTGAGCGTGATCTTCGAATACGCCCCTGCGCCCGAGTCGCGCGCGATCGTCGACCTCAGGCCGTCCTACGGCCTGTTCATCGACGGCGAGTTCGTCGCCGGCGAGGATCTCCACAAGACGGTCAACCCGGCCACCGAGGAGGTGCTCGCCGAGGTCGTCTGGGCCGGCGGGGCCGAGGTGGACCGCGCGGTCCGCGCCGCCCGCACCGCGTACGAGAAGGTGTGGGGCCCGATGCCGGGCCGGGACCGGGCCAAGTACCTGTTCCGGATCGCCCGGCTCATCCAGGAGCGCTCCCGCGAGCTGGCCGTGCTGGAGTCCCTCGACAACGGCAAGCCGATCCGGGAGTCCCGGGACGTCGACCTGCCGCTGGTCGCCGCGCACTTCTTCTACTACGCGGGCTGGGCCGACAAGCTGTCCCACGCCGGGTTCGGCCCCGACCCGAAGCCGCTGGGCGTGGCCGCGCAGGTCATCCCGTGGAACTTCCCGCTGCTCATGCTGGCCTGGAAGATCGCCCCGGCGCTGGCCGCCGGCAACACGGTGGTGCTCAAGCCGGCGGAGACCACCCCGCTGACCGCGCTGCTGTTCGCCGAGATCTGCCAGCAGGCCGACCTGCCGGCCGGCGTGGTCAACATCGTCACCGGCGCGGGCGACACCGGCCGGGCGCTGGTGGAGCACCCGGGCGTGGACAAGGTCGCCTTCACCGGCTCGACCGAGGTCGGCAAGGCCATCGCCCGGTCGGTCGCGGGCACCCGCAAGAAGGTGACGCTGGAGCTGGGTGGCAAGGCCGCCAACATCGTCTTCGACGACGCGCCGGTCGACCAGGCGGTCGAGGGGATCGTCAACGGCATCTTCTTCAACCAGGGGCACGTGTGCTGCGCCGGGTCGCGGCTGCTGGTGCAGGAATCGGTCGCCGAGCAGGTGCTGGAGTCGCTGAAGCGCCGGATGGCACTGCTGCGGGTCGGCGACCCGCTGGACAAGAACACCGACATCGGCGCGATCAACTCGGCCGAGCAGCTCGCCCGCATCCGCGAGCTGTCCGACGCGGGCGCGGCCGAGGGGGCGCAGCGCTGGTCGCCGCCGTGTGAGCTGCCCGAGCGCGGGTTCTGGTTCGCGCCGACGATCTTCACGGGGGTCACCCAGGCGCACCGGGTCGCCCGGGAGGAGATCTTCGGGCCGGTGCTGTCCGTGCTGACGTTCCGCACCCCGGCCGAGGCCGTCGAGAAGGCCAACAACACGCCGTACGGGCTGTCGGCCGGGATCTGGACCGACAAGGGTTCGCGGATCCTGTGGATGGCCGACCGGCTGCGCGCCGGGGTGGTGTGGGCCAACACGTTCAACAAGTTCGACCCGACCTCGCCGTTCGGGGGCTACAAGGAGTCGGGCTACGGTCGCGAGGGCGGCCGGCACGGGCTGGAGGGGTACCTCGATGTCTGAGCGGGTCGCGGTGCGCAAGACGTACAAGCTCTTCATCGGCGGGAAGTTCCCGCGCAGCGAGTCGGGACGGTCGTATCTCGTGCAGGACTCCAACGTGTCGCTGGCCTCCCGCAAGGACGCACGGGACGCCGTCGTGGCGGCCCGCGCCGCCGTGAAGGGGTGGGCCGGGGCGACCGCGTACAACCGGGGTCAGATCCTCTACCGGGTCGCCGAGATGCTGGAGGGCCGCCGCGAGCAGTTCGTGGCCCTGGGCGTGCCGGCCGACGAGGTCGACGCGGCGATCGACCGCTGGGTCTGGTACGCGGGCTGGTCCGACAAGCTCCCCCAGGTGTACGGCGGCGCGAACCCCGTCGCCGGGCCGTACTTCAACCTGTCGGCGCCCGAGCCGACGGGCGTGGTGGCCGTGGTGGCCCCCGCGTCCCCGGCGCTGCTGGGCCTGGTCAGCGTGATCGCCCCGGCGATCGTCACCGGCAACACGGTGGTGGTGGCCGCGTCGCCGACGCAGCCGCTGGCGGCGGTGACCCTGGCCGAGGTGCTGGCCACCTCCGACCTGCCGGGCGGGGTGGTGAACATCCTCACCGGCGCGCTCACCGAGACCGTGCCGACGCTGGCCGCGCACATGGACGTCAACGCGATCGACCTGACCGGGGTGGGCGACGCCGCGCTCGCCGCCGACCTGGAGGTCAAGGCGGCGGAGAACCTGAAGCGGGTGCTCCGGCCGGCCCCGGCCGACCACGACTGGCACGCCGACCCGGGCGTCACGCGGATGACGACGCTGCTGGAGACGAAGACGGTCTGGCATCCCAAGGGGGTCTAGCGTTCCGGCCTTGGGGTTTTCGGGGGGAGCCCGCCCGCTCCGGGCGGTCAGGGCTTGATCCCTCCGCGGGCGGGCTCCCCCCGAAAACCTGACCCCGGCCGAGCCGCGGGTGAGTTCCGGCTCAGGTGTGCTGCCGTGGGAGGGGTCTACTACGGGGGGTAGGATTCATGTCGTGACGCGGTTGGGTGATCTTGAGCGAGCGGTGATGGACGTGCTGTGGGACACCGTCCCGGGCACGTCGGACGGGGTGACCGTGCGCGAGGTCGCCGAGGCCCTCGACGGCCGCGAGCTGGCGTACACGACGGTGATGACCGTGCTGGACCGGCTCGCCGGCAAGGGCATGGTGCGCCGCCAGCGGGAGGGGCGGGCCTGGCGCTACCAGGCCGCGGCCAGCCGCGAGGCGCACATCGCCCAGCTCATGCTCGACGCGTTGGACCTCGGCGGCAGCCGGGACGCCGCGCTGGTGCGCTTCGCCCGGTCGGTGACCGGCACCGAGGCCGAGGTGCTGCGCGCCGCCCTCGGCGCGGAGGCGGGCGCCCCGTCGACCGAGCGCACCGGCGCGGAGCCGCTGACCGGCCGGGTCGACGGGCCGCGTGCCGACCGGGCCGGGCAGCCGGCCCTCGCCGACGAGGCGACGGACCGGTAGGGCCGGCGTCATGGCGTACGCCGTGCACTTCGCCGCGACGGTCCTGGCCTGCTACCTGACCGCGCAGGTCCTGGCGGCGTCGACCTGGACGTGGCGGGCCCCCCGCGTGGCGATCGTCTGCTGGCAGGCGGTCGGGCTGGCGCTGGGGCTCTCCGCGATGGGCCTGCCGATGGCACTCGGCGTGGCCCCGTACGACCGGCCGACCGGGAGCGCGCTGCTCGCCCTCGCCGACGACCTGGCCCACGGCACCCTGCCGGCCGGCGTGGGGGCGGTGCACCTCGGCCTCGTCGGGGTCGGGTTCGGCATCGGGGCGGTGCTGCTCGGCACGACCGTACGCAGCGTGCACGCCACCGTCCGGGCGCAGCGGCGGCACCGGGACCTGCTCGCCCTGGTGGCCCGGCGGGACCCGGAGGTGCCGGGGGCGCTGGTGCTGGACCACCCGAGCGCGGCGGCGTACTGCCTGCCGGGGGTGAAGCCCCGCGTGGTGGTGAGCGCCGGGGCGCTCAGCATGCTCGACCGGGCCGAGTTGGCGGCGGTGCTGACCCACGAGCGGGCGCACGCCCAGGAGCGCCACGACCTGGTGCTGCTGCCGTTCACCGCGCTGTGCCGGGCGCTGCCCTGGTTCGGGTGGGTACGCGACGCGCACGAGCGGGTCGCCCTGCTGGTCGAGATGCGCGCCGACGACAAGGCCCGCGAGCTGCACGCCGAGGCTCCCCTGGCGGGGGCGCTGCGCCGGTTCGCGGCGGCCGGCCACCGCATCGCCCCGGCCGGCACGCTCGGCCTCGGCGACCGGGACCTGGACGTGCGGGTCCAGCGGCTGCTGGTCGCCGACCGGCCACCCCGGCTGCTCGGGGCCGCCGCGCTGACGGTGGCGGCCACCCTGGTCTCGCTGCCGGTCTCCCTCTTCCTGAGCTGACTCCTCGCCTCCCGACGGACTGACGCCCGCCGCGGCCTCGCCCGCCTCCCCGGCCTCGCCCGCCTCCCCGGCCTCGCCCGACCGGACTCGCCCAACCGGACTCGCCCGGCCCGCGACCCGGCCCTGATCGACTCCACGTCGGCGACATGGGGGCATCTGGCTCTCGGGATACCCCCATGTCGCCGACATCGCCGGCGCGCCAAGCGCGGCGGCGCGGGTCGGCCCGCGTCCCCCGTTGCCGGACGCCTCCCCTGGTGCCGGATCGCCGACATGCGGGCCTATACGTAGCGATCCTATATGTAGGCTTGCTACGACAAGACAGCCTACTCTCGGAGGGCGGTCATGGATCCCCTGCTCCTCGCCCGACTCCAGTTCGCCACCACCACCTCGCTGCACTTCCTCTTCGTCGTCGTCACGCTCGGGCTGGTCACCCTGCTCGTCGGGCTCCAGACGACCTGGGCGGTCACCGGCAACCCCGCCTACGAGCGGCTGACCCGGTTCTGGGGCCAGCTCTACGTGATCAACTACGTGCTGGGCATCGGCACCGGCCTGCTGATGGAGTTCCAGTTCGGGCTGAACTGGAGCGGCCTGTCGCGCTACGTCGGCAACGTCTTCGGCGCCCCGCTGGCGATCGAGACCCTGGTCGCGTTCTTCCTGGAGTCCACGTTCCTCGGGATGTGGATCTTCGGCTGGCACCGGCTGCGCCGGGGCGTACACCTGGCACTGCTGTGGGGCGTGGCTCTGACCGCGTACGCCTCCGCGTTCTGGATCATGGTGGCGAACGCCTGGCTCCAGCACCCGGTCGGCTACGAGGTGCGCGACGGGGTGGCCCACCTGACCGACTTCGGCGCGCTGCTGACCAACCCCACCCTCGGCCTGGCCTTCGGGCACGTGGTCGCCGCCGCCCTGCTCACCGGCGGGATGCTGATGGCGGCCGTGAGCGCCTGGCACCTCATCCGGCGCACCCCGGACCACGCGCTGTTCCGCGCCTCGCTGCGAATCGGCCTGGTCACCGCGGCCGTCTCGATCAGCCTCGTGCAGGGGTTCGGCTTCGCCCAGTTCGGGCCCGTCAGGCAGGCCCAGCCCACCAAGTTCGGCGGCGGCGCGCAGCGCGACGTCCTGGTCGCCGAGTGGACGGCCCGGTTCGGGCCCGGCGACTACGCCCCGCCCGTGCTGGCCGACGTCGGGCTCGGCTTCATGATCCTCATCGGGTTCCTGCTCGGCGGCCTGTGGCTGCTGCTCCCCCTGCTCTGGCGGGACTGGGCCATCCGGCTGCGGTTCCCCCTCTGGCTGGTGCTGCTGGCGCTGCCACTGCCCTTCGTCGCGGTGATCCTCGGCTGGATCGCCCGCGAGGTGGGCCGCCAGCCCTGGGTCGCGTACGGGCTGCTCCCCACCGAGCGGGCCGTCTCCCCGGTCGCGCCCGGGGTGATGCTCGCCTCGCTGATCGGCTTCACCCTGCTGCTCGGCGGGCTCGCCGTCGCCAACTGGGTGCTGTTCGCCCGGCAGGCCGCCCGGGGCGCCGCCGACCCCGCCCTCGGCCGCCAGCCCGGCCCGGCCACCGACGACCCCCGTCCCGTCCCCGTCCTCGGCTGAGGAGGCCACCCGTGGAAATCGCCTGGTACGCCCTGCTCGGGCTCTTCCTCGCCGGCTACCTGGTCCTCGCCGGCTACGACTACGGCATCGGCCTGCTGCTGGCCCGGAGCGCGCCGCCGGCCCACCGCCGGGCGGCCCTCACCGCCGTCGGCCCGTTCTTCCTCGGCAACGAGGTCTGGCTGGTGGCGACCGCCGGCATCCTGTTCGGCGCGTTCCCCGCCCTGGAGGGGGAACTGCTGTCCGGCTTCTACCCCGTCGTGGCCACCGCGCTGGGCGGGACGATCACGGTGACCGTCGGCGTGCAACTGCGCAGCCGCCCGACCGGCGAGCCGTCCCGCGCCGCCTGGGACCGGCTGGTGGCCGCCGGGAGCCTGGCCGCCGCGTTCGGCTGGGGCGCGCTGCTCGCCGGGCTGCTGCAGGGCGTGCCGCTGGCCGCCGACGGGCACGTCACGGGCGTCGGGCACGCGGTCACCCCGTTCACGGCCCTCGCCGGGCTGGCGATGGCGGCCCTGATGGCGGCGCACGGTGCGACGTTCCTCACGCTCCGGCTGCCGGCCGAGGCCGCCGGGCCGCTGACCCGTACCGCCCGCCGGCTGGTCGCGGCGGCGCTCGCCGCGGTCGCCCTGGCCGCCGTCGCGGGCCTGCTCTCCGATCGGGTACGCGCCGCGACACAGCGCCCGCTGCCGGCCGTACTGCTGCCGTTGGTGCTGGTGGCGGCGCTGCTGGCGGCCCGGGCGGCGCTCGGGCGACGGCGGCCCGGGGTGGCCTTCGCCGCCACCTCGGCGGCGCTGGCCCTGCCGGTGGCCGGGGTCGGCGCGGCACTCTGGCCCTACGCGCTGGTCTCCACCGTCGCACCGGCGGCGTCACTGAGCGTGGCGGACGCGGCGGCCAGCGGGCCGACGCTGACGCTGCTGGGTTGGCTGGTGCTGCCGCTCCTGCCGGCCCTACTAGGCTTCCAGGCGATGTGCTGGTGGGTGTTCCGGGGACGGACCGACGGCAGGACACCGGTGTACTGGTGAACCGCCGTCCCTTCGACCCGCGTCTGCTGCGTCGGGTCCCCGCGGCCCGGCGCGACCTCGCCGTGCTCGCGGTCCTCGGCGGGCTCACGGCGCTGCTGGTCGTGGGGCAGGCCACCGCCCTGGCCACGGTGCTGGCCACCGCGCTCGACGGGCGGCTGGCCCGGCCGGCGCTCGCCGGGTTCCTGGTCGCCGTGGCGGGGCGGGCGCTGGTCGCCTGGGCGCAGGGCACGGTGGCGGCGCGGGCCGCCGCGACGGTCAAGGCCGCGCTGCGGGCCGACCTGCTCGCCGCCGTCGGCCGGCACGGGCCCGGCTGGGTCGCCGGGCAGCGGGCCGGGCAGCTCGCCACGCTGGCGGGGCGCGGGCTGGACGCCCTGGACGCGTACTTCACCGGCTACCTGCCGCAGCTCGTGCTGAGTGTCACCGTGCCGGTGGCCGTGCTGGCCCGGATCACCTTCGCCGACTGGGGCTCGGCCGTCATCATCGCGCTGACCCTGCCGCTGATCCCGGTCTTCGGGGCGCTGCTCGGCTGGCAGGCGCAGGCCGCCACCGAGCGGCAGTGGCGGCGGCTGTCCACGCTGGGCGGGCACTTCCTCGACATGGTCGCCGGGCTGCCCACGCTGCGCGCGTTCGGCCGGGCCCGCAGCCAGGTCGAGGTGGTCCGCCGGATGGCCGACGGGCACCGGGCCGCGACGATGCGGACGCTGCGGATCGCGTTCCTGTCCGCGCTGGTGCTGGAGCTGGTCGCCACGCTGTCGGTGGCGCTGGTCGCGGTGCCGGTCGGCATCCGGCTGCTCGGCGGCGGGATCACGCTCTCCACCGCGCTGCTGGTGCTGCTGCTCACCCCGGAGGCCTACCTGCCCTTGCGGGCCGCCGGCAGTCGTTTCCACGCCAGCATGGAGGGGCTCACCGCGCTGGACGAGGCGCTGACCCTCTCCGCCACCGACCCGAGCGCCCCCGCCGGGCCCACGGACGCCGCGACGCCCGCCGGGGCGCGGCCCGCCCCCGACGGGCGCGGCGAGATCCGGTTCGAGGGCGTGACCGTCGCGTACGAGCGGACCGTGGCGCTGCGGGACGTCACGCTGACGATCCGGCCCGGCGAGCGGATCGCCATCGTCGGGCCGAGCGGGGCGGGCAAGAGCACCCTGCTCAACCTGCTGCTCGGCTTCGTCGCCCCGACGTCCGGCCGGGTCACCGTCGGCGGCGTCGACCTGGCCGGCGCGGACCCCGACGGGTGGCGGCGCCAGGTCGCCTGGGTGCCGCAGCGGGCCCACCTCTTCGCCGCCCCGCTCGCCGACAACATCCGGCTCGGCGCACCCGGCACACCCGACGCCGCGCTCGCCGCCGCGGTCACCGCCGCCGCGCTGGACGAGGTCGTCGCCGCCCTGCCCGACGGGCTCGACACCGTCCTCGGCGAGCGCGGGCACGGCCTGTCCAGCGGCCAGCGGCAGCGGGTCGCGCTGGCGCGGGCGTTCCTGCGGGACGCGCCGGTGGTGCTGCTGGACGAGCCGACCGCGCGCCTGGACACCGCCAGCGAGGCCGGGGTGCTGGCCGCCACCCGCCGGCTCGTCGCCGGGCGGACCGCCCTGCTGGTGGCCCACCGTCCGGCGCTGCTCGCCGACGCCGACCGGATCCTGCGGATCGACGACGGCCGGGTCACCGAGCTGACCCCCGCCCCGGCGGCTCCCGCAGCGGGGGTGGCTGCCGCGTCGGCCGCTCCCGGCTCCGGTGCGGGAGTGGCCACCGCGCCGGCCGGAGAGGAGGGGGCCCGGTGAGCAGCGGGAGCAGCCGGGCTGGCGACCACAGCGGCCGGCCTGGCGACGGGAGCAGCCGGGCTGGCGGCGGGAGCGCCCGGGCCGCCGAGCGGGCCGTGCTGCGGCTGGCCCGGCCGTACCTGGGCCGGCTGGTCGGCGCGGGGCTGCTCGCCGCCGCCACCGAGTTCGCCGGGCTGGCCCTGATGGCCACCGCCACCTGGCTGCTGATGAGCGCCGCCGGCCGGCCGCCGCTGGACCGGCTCACCGTGGCGATCGTCGCGGTGCGGGCGCTGGCGATCAGCCGGGGCGTGTTCCGCTACACCGAGCGCCTCGCCGGACACGACGCCGTGCTGCGGATGGTCACCGACGTGCGGGCCGGTGTCTTCGCCGCCCTGGCCGCCCGGCGCGACGCCGCCCGGCAGCGCACCGGGGACGCCCTGAGCCGGCTCGTGTCCGACGTGGAGGCCGTGCAGGACCTGCTGCTGCGGGTGCTCGTCCCGGGGGCCGCCGCCGCGACGGTCAGCGTGCTGGCCGTGGCCGGGGCCGCCGCCGTGTCGCTGCCCGCCGCCGGGGTGCTGGCGCTCGGCCTGCTCGTCGCCGGGGTCGCCCTGCCGCTCGCGGCCACCGCGCTGACCCGGCACGCCGCCGACCAGGTGGCCCCGCTGCGCGGCGCCCTCGCCACGGACGCCGTGGACCTGACCCACGGCGCGGCCGACCTGGCCGCGTTCGGGGCCACCGGGCACGCGCTGGACGCCGCCGCCGACCGGGCTCGCCGGCTGGCCCGGCTGGAGCGGCGGCTCGCCGCGACCGGCTTCGCCGTGGACGCCGCCGGGGTGCTGGTCGCCGGTGCTACCGCCGGCGCGGTGGTGGTCACCGCGCTGCGCGGCGGCGTCGGCGGGGTGCTGGTCGGCGTGCTGGCGGTGGGCTCCCTGGCCGCCGTCGAGGTGGCGCTCGCGCTGGTCGGGGCCGCCCGGCAGCGCACCCAACTGCGGGCGGGGCTGGTCCGGGTGGCCGCCCTGCTGACCGCTCCGGAGCCCGACGCGGCCGCTGCCGACGCCGGGGCCGGGGTCGGGGCCGAGGTGGGGGCTGCTCGGGCCGCCGGGGTCACCGCCGTCGTCCCGGGCTCGCACGACGTGCGCTTCGACGAGGTCACCGTGCGGTACCGGGCCGGCGCCGCCCCGGCCCTCGACCGGTTCACCCTGGATCTGCCGGCCGGTCGCCGGATCGCCGTGGTCGGGCCCAGCGGCGCCGGCAAGAGCACCCTCGCCGCCGTCCTCACCGGCTCGGTGGGCCCGGCGGAGGGCCGGGTCACCCTCGACGGGGTCGACCTGTCGGCGTACCCGGCCGAGGAGCTGCCCCGGGCGGTCGGTGGCCTGCTCGCCGAGGCGTACGTCTTCCACGCCACGGTCCGGGAGAACCTGCTGCTCGGCCGGCCCGCCGCCGACGAGGCCGAGCTGGCCGCCGCGGCCCGGGCGGCCGGGCTGCTGGACTGGGTGCACGCCCAGCCGGCCGGCTGGGACACGGTGGTCGGCGAGGAGGGCGGTCAGCTCTCCGGCGGCCAGCGGCAGCGCCTCGCGCTGGCCCGGGCGCTGCTCGCCGCGCCCGGGGTGCTGGTGCTCGACGAGCCGACCGAGGGGCTCGACCCGGCCACCGCCGACGCGGTGCTCGCCTCGGCGCTGGCGGCGACCCCCGCCGGGCACTCGGTGCTGCTGATCAGCCACCGGCTCAGCGGGCTCGCCGACCTCGACGAGATCGTGGTGCTCGACACCGGCCGGGTGGTCCAGCGCGGCCGGCACGACGAGCTGGTCGCCACGCCGGGCTGGTACCGGGACCAGTGGCTGCTCCAGGAGGCGGCCGAGCGCGGGTACCTGGCCCTGACGCCCCGCCCCTGAGCCGGCCTCCGGGATTCCCCCGGACGCGCCGCCCGCCGCCGCGTGGCAGGCTCGGTCGCATGGCGCGCGGCGACGACGTACTCGTGGAGGAGCGGCTGCGCGAGCTGGGCGACCGGCTGCACGGCCCGGCGCGGCTGAAGGCCGACCTGCTCACCGAGGCCCGCCACGCGTTGCAGGACGCCGTGGAGGCGTACCGGGACGGGGGTCTGCCGGCGGCGGAGGCCGCGCGGCGGGCGGTGGCCGAGTTCGGCGAGCCGGCCCGGCTCGCCCCGGCGTACCAGGCGGAGCTGGCCACCGGGTCGCTGCGCGGCCTGTCCCTGCGGGTGCTCGCGGTCGCCGGCGTGCTGGTCGTCGCGGGCGACCTGACCTGGCAGGGGTCGAGCTGGAGCGGCGGGCCCGGCCCACCGGTGGCCTACCGCCTGCTGTCGGGCGCGGTGAACGGCATCTGGCTGGGCGCGGCCGTGCTGGCGGTGGCGGGGCTGACGGTGGTCGCCGCGTCGGCCCGGTCGGCGCACCCGGCGCTGCCCCGCCTCGCCCGGCTGACCGGCTTCGCGCTCACCGCCGCGCTCGTCCTCGGCGCGGCCAGCGGCGCGGCCCTGTACGGCTGGTCCGTCGGGCTGTGGGAGGCGGCCCGCACCTGGCCACCGATGCTGGTCGGCGCGCTGGCCAGCGGCGCGGGGTTCCTGTGGATCGGCCGGGCGGCCCGGTCCTGGCTGCTCGCGACCCGCCGCCGGCCGGCCGAACCGGCATAGGGTGCGCCCGAGCCGGCTCGCCGGCCCGGCGTGGGTCCGACGCTCCGCCGGAGCCGGCCGCGCCCGGACGCACCACGTCCCACGCACCCACGCCCCCGTTCGTCACTCCCCGCAACGGAGACGCCCAGCACCACCACGCCCACTTCACCCCTTTGCTCTGCACCCACATACGCAACACCTGACGTAGGGTGACCACACGTCGACCCGCCCGGCACCGCCGACTCCACATCTGAGCAGCCCAGCCAGGTGTTGCGCGGATGGGTGCAGAGCAAAGGGAAGACGAGTCGTCATGCCGGGCAGGCCGACCGCCACGCGGAGTGACGCACGCTCTACCGCACCGACGATGGCCGCCGCCATGACAGAAAGTGACATGAGTGCAGCCAAGCCGAGGGCGGGCCGCAAGCCCGGGGCGCAGGCCCGGGACGCGGGCGTAGGGGCCGCCGGCGGGCGCGGGCAGCCGGGCGGGCGGGGGCAGCCGGGCGGGGTCAGGCCGGCGCGGGCGGGGTGTCGCCGAGGAACTGGCCGACGGTCGCGCTGAACTCCCGCCAGCCGGCCCGCTCACCGGCGAGGGCCCGACGGCCCGAGTCGGTCAGCTCGTAGGTGCGGCGCTCCCGGCCGTTGACGGTGCTCCAACTGCTGGCCACGTGCCCCGCCCGCTCCAGTCGGCGCAGCGCCGGGTAGATCGTCCCGGTGGGCAGGTCGAGGGCGCCCTCGCTGCGGGCGCGCAGCGCCTCGATGATGGCGTAGCCGTGCAGGGCCCCCCGCTCCAGCACCGCGAGCAGCAGCGCGTCGAGGTGTCCGTGCAGCGCCTGGGCCTTCATAGGTAGCAAGACTACGTGTGGGCCACGCGGGCCGCCACCGGGGTGCGGGCATCGGCCTCCCGGAGTCGCCCACTAGGGTATGTGCCCAGAGTCACTCGACGGCCGGAGACGCCGCCGGGTGGGCAGCCCGAAGCACACGGAGGTCAGCGTGGCCCGCCAGTCGCCCCAACGGCCCGACGCCGACGAGCCCGAGCTCGACGAGACCGACGGCACCCTCGAAGAGATCGACGAGGACGCCGAGCGCCCGTCGGCGCGCGAAGCCGACCGTGCGCTCTGGGACGAGCTGCGGATCGACCCGGTCGAGATCGCCCTGCCCGCCGGCACCGGCTTCACGCTGCGGGCGTACCGGCCGGCGCGGGAGCTGACCCCGACCGACGTCGCCGAGCGCGACCAGGACGACCCGTTCCTGGCCCGCAGGCAGGCGGTCGAGACCGACGACGAGGACGACGACGAGGTCGTCATCCTCGACGAGGAACTGGCCGCCGAGTTCGCCGAGGCAGAGGCCGAGGAGGCCGAGGAGGCGGACGGGAAGTCCCGCCGCCGCAAGCCGACCGCCGACGCCGACGCGGCCGACACCGCTGACGCGGACGCGGACGCGACGGAGGAGTCGGACGCCGACGACGCCGAAGACGAGGCGGGCGACGAGGAGGTGCCGGTCTTCCTCAGCCACCGCGGCAAGTTGCTGCTGTTCAAGACGCCGGAGTCCCTCGTCAGCTTCGTCAGGTCCGGCGCGCCCAACGACATGTCTCAACTGGACAGCTGGAATGAACTGTCCGAACGGGTGGAACCGGCCGACATCGTCCCGCTCGACGAGGACACCTACGAGCTCGACCTGGTCGTGGAGAACCTGCGGGGCGGGCACGACACCTGGGACTCGACCCTCCTGATCGAGGCCGGCGAGGTGGCCCGGGACATCGCGTACGCGCTGCGGCTGCCTGCGGTGCTGGACATGCTCTCCGCCGGCTCCAGCCTCGACGACCTGGACGAGGCGCTGCGCGCCACCGCCAACGGCGGGATCGGGGGCTTCCTCGGCCGGCGTCGGCTGAAGAAGATCGGCGCGCAGACGGCGAGTCTCGGGTGGCGCACCATTGTCGGCAAGATCTCTGCAGTCGTGGACTGGCGCGACTGACGCGTTCCAGGGAGCATCAGTCTCTGGCAGAGAAAGACCTCAGTCCCGGGAGGAGGACGACGCCGTGGCGCTCGTGCGCGTGTACTGCGGTCTGGCCTCGGCGGATCCGGCCGACCGACCGGCCTCGGCCGGTTCGACGCTGACGTCCGCTGTGGTCGACGACGCAGGTCGGCTGCTCCATGTCTGCGAGATCGGCGACGACCCGGCCGGCTATGCCCAGCTGGTCGCGCTGCTCGTGGAGCGGTCGGGCGGGCCGAGCGGGGCCGCGATCGCCGCCGACAGCGACGACCACACGGTCACCTCGCTGCTGAGCGCCGCCGGGCGTCCCCTGGCCATCGCGGACGACGACTCCGTCGACGACTTCGCCGAGCGGTTCGCCGACGACGACTCGCTGGAGGAGATGCAGTCCCCGCCGGCCGAGCGGCGGGCGGTCGGGCTGGCCCGGGCTCTCCAGGCCGGCGCGCTGTCGGCGGTCACCCTGCCGGCGCCCCGGGACCTCGCCGGCTACAAGCAGGTCCTCTCGGCGCACGCCGCGCTCGCCAGCGGCCGGCACTCCGCCGCCGTGGCGCTGCGCGAGGTGCTGCGGGAGCTCTACCCCGCCGCCCTGCGCGCATACCCGGACCCGGCCGAGCCGGTCGCCCTGGCCGTGCTCGACGCCCTGCCGGAACCCGGCATGCTGGGCGGGACGATCGCCCGGGGCCGGGAGGTGTCGGTGGCGGCGGACGCCATCGCCGCCCACCTCGCGGCCGACGGGGTGGCCGATAAAGGCAAGATCAACGATGCGGTGACCGCGCTGCGGGTCGCCATCGCCGAGACCCCACGCCGCGCGGCGGTGAGCCGGGCGCTCACCTCCGCCGTGGCCGAGACCGTCCGCCAGGCGGTGGCCTCGGTGCGGGCGTGCGACGCGGGCTGCGAGGCCCTGGTCGGCGCGCTCGACGCCCGGGTCACCACCCCCGTGCCGGCGTCTGGCCGCCGGGCCGCCGCCCGCCGGGGGGAGCCGATCGCCGAGCTTCCCGGCTCGGGCCTGCGCGCGCTGCGACCCACCGAGCCCGAACCGGTCGCCGGGCGGCGCAGCCGTCCCGAGCCGGTCGCCGGCGGCGGCCTGCCCGCCCAGCCCCGTCCGCTCGGCCCGCCACCGGTCGCGCCGGAGCCCGTCGCCCCGCCGCCGGTCGCCCCGCGCCCGGTCGTCCCGGCCGCCTCGGCCACCCCGCCCGTCTCCGGCCCGCCGTCGCCCGACCCGCGCCGCCTGATGGACGGTCCTCCGTCGCCCGACCCGCGCCGCCTGATGGACGGTCCTCCGTCGCCCGACCCGCGCCGCCTGATGGACGGTCCTCCGTCGCCGGAGCCGCGCCGCCTGATGGACGGCCCGCCCGCGTCCGCGCCGGAGCCGCGCCGCCTGATCGACGGCCCGACCAACCGGCCGGTCTCCGCGCCGCCGCCCCCGCCACCGGGCATCACGCCGATCGCGCCGAGCCAGCGCGAGCGCGGGTCCGTGCCGCCGGCCGAGGCCGGCGAGCCGTTCCGGCCCACGCTGACCACGGCCGCGATCCAGAACGCGCGGGCGGAGCGGCAGCGCACCATCATCCCGCCCCGGCCCAAGACGACGGGCGAGTCCGCGCCGCCGCCCACCGGCGGCTTCAGCGCCACCGACCTGAGCGTCCCGGTCCCGGCCCCGCGCCCCGGCCAGGAGGCTGCTCCCCCCGGCTCGCGGGCGAACTGGCCGCTGGTCAACAACCCCGAGGACCCGGCGGACAGCTCTCCGAACAACCCGGTCGTGCGCCCCTTCGAGGAGCGGGCGAAGCGGCAGATCGACGCCCCGACCGAGGTGGTCCCGGCGACCGAGGGCCGGGTCACCCCGCCGTGGCTCGCCGACGACCTGCCCCAGGAGCCGCCGATGCTGCGGCTGGTCGAGCCGCCGCCGCTGGCCGACCGGGCACTGCGGGAGGGGTCGGGCCCGACCGGGGACCCGCGTCTGGAGCCGCCGCCGCTGCGGCTGGTCGACCGGGGCGAGGCAGCCCGCGCCGAGCGTCCCGCCCCGGAGCCCCGGCCCGAACGGCCGGCGATGGAGCACCGCTCCCCGCTCGGGCAGCGGGTCCCTGCGGAGCAGCGGCCCACCATGGAGCAGCGGTCGGCCCCGCCCCAGCCGCCGCGTCCCGCCCCGATGGAGCGGCGTACCCCGCCGATCTCCGACGAGGGAGACGGTGACCTGCTGATCTTCGCCGCCGCCAAGTCGGCCTGGTTCGTCGGCCACGGCGACGAGGCCGAGCTGGACTGGTCGAGCACCGCCGACACCGGGTGGCAGGCCGCCGAGCAGGCCGCCCGTCCGGCGGTGGGTGCCGAGACCAAGGCCGGGCTGCCCAAGCGGGTGCCGCAGGCCAACCTGGTGCCGGGCTCGCCCCTGCGCGAGGAGCGTCCCCTGCGGATAGTCCGCGACGCGGCCAGCCTCGCCGAGAACACGACCGGCTACTTCCGGGGCTGGCGTCGCGGGCAGGAGATCGGCGGTTTCGCCGTCGGCGGCCGACCGGGTCGCGAGGCGGCGGGCGGCTGGGACTTCACCCGGGACACCGGCGACCGCGACGACGACCGGGAGTACGAGTACCGCTCCGCCGGCTACCGCTCCTGACCATCCGGCCGGGGCGGCCTCGCCGCCCCGGCTTCCCGTCCCGGCCACCGGAGCGTTGCGGCCACCGGAGCGTTGCGGCATACGGCCGCCACGACGACGGAGAGCTCCCTGGTGGACTCAGGGACCTCGGCCGACCAGACCCGGCCGCAGCCACCCCACGCCGACGGCTACACCTGCCCTGCGGCGGCCTGACGTCCCCTGGGGACGGTTGACGTCGAGGGACCCACACCCGGTTAGGGGTTAGGACGCAGAGCAGCGCGTCCCGGCGCAGGAGCAGGCGACCGCCAGCAACGACAACCGGTCGCCACCCGGGCCCGGACAGCCGGACGCGCCCGACGACCCCGGCGGAATGCCGATCGTCGGGCGCGTCCCGTCGTCGATCAGGCCGGCGCGACCGCGCGCGAGCGACGCATCGTGAGCACGTACTCGACCAGCGAGATCAGCACGTGCTTCGTCGACTCCCGGTTACGGGCGTCGCAGGCCACCACCGGCACCTCGTGCGAGATCGCGAGCGCGTCCCGGACGTCCTGCGGGTCGTGGTACTGCATCCCGTCGAAGCAGTTGATGGCCACCAGGTACGGCAGCCGCCGGTGCTCGAAGAAGTCGATGGCCGCGAAGCAGTCGGCCAGCCGCCGGGTGTCGACCAGGACCACCGCGCCGATGGCGCCCCGGACCAGCTCGTCCCACATGAACCAGAACCGGGTCTGGCCGGGGGTGCCGAACAGGTACAGGATCAGGTCCCGGTCGATCGAGATACGGCCGAAGTCCATCGCCACCGTGGTCGTCGTCTTGCCCGGCACCTGCCGGGTGTCGTCGACGCCCACGCCGGCGGAGGTCATGATCGCCTCGGTGGTCAGCGGCGTGATCTCCGAGACCGAGCCGACCAGCGTCGTCTTGCCGACGCCGAAACCACCGGCGATAACGATCTTCGCCGACGTCACGCGCCCGCTCGGGACGGGCGGGCGGTGCGACATGTCAGAGCCTGCGAAGTCCACTCAGCACCCTCTCCAGCAGTTCAGTGCCCACCGCGTCGTCGGAGTCGTCCAGGATGGTCGGCTCGTGGACCGCGACCAGGCCGTCGGTCGCCATGTCGGCGATGAGCACCCTAGCCACGCCGAGCGGGAGCTGCATCCGCGCCGCGATCTCGGCAAGCGACTGCACCCGTCCGTCGCACAGCGCGGCGATGTACTGGTGCTCCCGGCCCTGGCCGCCGTTGGAACCGGCAGCGGCCCGACCACGCACCGTCGTCTCGACGAGTGCCTCCAGCGCGATGTCCAGCCGGGGTCGGGTACGACCGCGGGTCACGGCGTACGGACGGACCAACGCTCCGGTCGGTTCGTCACGATCCATGTCGCCGCTCACCTCCTTCGTCCCCGACACCGGCTGGACCGGTGGAACCCGTCGTTTCTGTCGTTGCCGTCCCGCCTGACCCACCGGCCAGCGCGCGGGTCAGCCCATCATCCCCACAGCCGTACGCGGCTGCGGGGTCAACGCGTCGCCCACCCGGTCGACCAGGAGGGCCATCTCGTATCCGACCTGCCCGACGTCGCAGCTGCGGGCGGCGAGCACGGCGAAGGACGAGCCGTCCGAGATGGACATCAGGAACAGGAAACCGTTGTCCATCTCGACCACGGTCTGCAGCACCGCGCCGCCCTCGAAGCAGCGGGCCGCCCCCTGCGTGAGGCTGACCAGGCCGGACGCGATCGCGGCGAGCTGGTCGGCCCGGTCACGCGGAAGGTCTCGTGACGACGCGAGGAGCAGACCGTCCGCGGAGACGGCGACCGCGTGCGCGACACCGGGCACCCGGTCGGCGAAGTTGGCCAGCAGCCAACCGAGATCCTGCGTAGTTGTCATCCTTGTTGCTCCTTCTGCCCGCTCCCGGCCACCGGGCCTGAGCCAGACTGCGAGGATTGCTGCCCACCCGAAGCTTCCTCCGGGTTGGTCGGGTTGCCGTCGGGCTGGGTACGCCCGCGCTGCACGCCTCGATGGTATGCCGAGAGCAGACCGCGGACGCCCTCCGGTGTGCGGCGCTGGACCGACGTGGTGGGCTTCTCCACCCCGCCGGGCACAAGCTGGGCCATCGGCACCCGCTTCGGCAGGCCCTTGCGGGTGGTCTCCGCCACTGGGACCTCGGTCGCCGCCGAGGCGGCCCGCCAGCCGTCGTCTGCGGCCGTTTGCCAGGCGTTGCCCTGCGACGTGGGCCGCCGGCCGGTGAAGGCATCGGCGGGACCGGGGCGACCGCCGCCGTTGGTCGGCGATCCGTTGTCGCGGGGCACTCCTCCGGCCATCGGGGTGTCTGCCATCGGTGCGTTACCTGTCGTCCGGGGTGCTGGTGTCTGGACGGCCCGGCCGGTGACGTCGACCGCGGAGAACTGCTGGGTCACGGCGCTGTTCGCCGAGCTTCCGGCGCCGTTGGTCGCTGCGGGCTGGGTGGGGCCCGCCGCCTCCTCCGCGCCCGCGCGGCGGGTGCGGAACCAGGCCGACTCCAGCTCCCGGAAGATCGGCAGCTCCATCGTCTCGTCCGCGTACCGCTGCTGCCGGGTCTGGGCCTGCGGGGGTGTCGGCCGGGCGGGGGTCGGCGGAGTTGCCGGAGCGCTGGGCACCTCGGTTCGCGGCACCCGGGGCAGCTCCGTGGTCATGTCCAGGGCGGCCGCGAGGCGCTCCGGCACCGGCGGGGTGGCCGGCTCCGGGGTCGCCACCGGAGGCCAGGCCGGGGGCGCCACCGGCGCCTGGGCCGAGGGGACCGGCCGGCTGGGCAGTGGCTGCGCCGCGTACGGCTGACCGGAGACGGGCGTGCCGGCCGGCTGACCGGACACCGGTTGAGCGGAGACGGGCTGACCAGACACCGGTGCGGCCGAGACGGGCTGGCCCGACACCGGTGCCGCCGAGACGGGCTGACCAGACACCGGGAAGGCAGAGGCGGGCGGTGCCGAGACCGGCGGAATCGGGGGCGCGGAGACCGGCGGCACCGAAACCGGCGGCGAGGTCCATCCGCGGGCCTCCGGGCTGCTCGGCAGCTGCCGGGGAATCGCCGGCTGCTGGCCGCTGCTGGCCGGGTCACCGTCACCGGGGGACCGCCGCTGCGGCAGCGGGTCGATCTGCTGCCCGTTGGAGGTGCGGGGGGCCGGGACGCCGCCTGCGGCACCACCGGCACCGGTGAGGTCCGACCAGGCCGGCATCGACCGCGTGGAACCGGCCGACGCGGGCGTGCCGTGGCCGTTGCGCGAGGCCGGGTCGAAGGAGCGGCCGCCCAGGGTGACCTGGTTGCCCGAGTGCCCCGGCCGCTGGCTGGGCGCGGGGGCGGCGGGGCCGTTGCCGAAGGCCGCGAAGGCGCCCAGGGTCGGGGTGGGCCCGCCCGACTGCGAGCCGGTGAGCTGCGCGGGCGGGGCCGGCAGCGCGCCGGGCTGCTGGACCCGGCCGGAGAGCGCACGGGGCACCAGCACGGTGGTGGGCAGGGTCACGTCGGCGACGGTGCCCCGGTCGTTGCCGGGCCGAAGCTCGACCTTCACGCCGTGCCGGGAGGCCAGGCGGGCGACCACGACCAGACCCATCATCCGGGAGACGGCCACGTCCACCTGCGGCGGCGTGGCGAGGCGCTCGTTGAGCTCGTGGAGCTGCTCGACGCTGATGCCGATGCCCCGGTCCTCGACGTAGAGGCTGGCCCGGTCGCCGACCCGGCGGGCCTCCACCATCACCTGCGAGTCGGGCGGCGAGAAGGCGGTCGCGTTGTCGAACAGCTCGGCGACCAGGTGGACCAGGTCGTTGACCGCGTGCGCGGCGACCTCGATGTCGCGGTCGATCACCCCGAACTCGATGCGGGTGTAGTGCTCGACCTCGGACTGGGCGGCCCGCAGCACGTCGATCAGCGCCGCCGGCTCGCGCTGCACGCGGGTGGAGTCGGCGCCGGCGAGCACCAGCAGGTTCTCGTCGTTGCGGCGCATCCGGGTCGCGAGGTGGTCGAGCTGGAACAGCTCGGCCAGCCGGTCCGGGTCCTCCTCGCCGCGCTCCAGCCGGTCGAGGTGGCCGATCAGCCGGTCGACCAGGATCTGCGAGCGGCGGGCCAGGTTGACGAACATGGTCGCGACGGAGGCGCGCAGCGCGGCCTGCTCGGCCGCCGTCCGCACGGCCTCCAGGTGGACCGCGTTGAACGCCTCGGTCACCTGACCGAACTCGTCCTTGCTGCGCACCGGCAGCGGCTCGGCGATCTGGTTGGCCGCCTGGACCGGGGAGAGCTGGCTGGACAGCTGCGGGTCGCGCAGCCGGGCGACGGCCTGAGGCAGGCCGTACTGGGCGATGTTGAGCGCGCCCTGCCGCAGGTCGCGCAGCGACCGGGCCATCGACCGGGCGACGAGGTACGCGAACAGGATGGCCAGCAGCAGCATGCTGAGCAGCAGGCCGGTCTGGAGGAACACCGTGCGCTGCACGTCGGAGCGGAGCGCGTCGGCCTGCTTGACGACGTCGCCGTCCAGCGTCGCCTCGACCGTACGGATCAGCTTGGCGTTGGCGACCATGGCCGCGTCCCACTGGTCCGGCCCGAACGGCGCGTCGGCCATGCTGCCGTTGATGTTGCCGTCGAGCCAGCCGGTGTAGTTCTGCGCCTCGCGCCGGTCGCCGCCCGCGACGGTCTGGTCGTGCAGGTCCGCCTCGGCCTGGCTGGCCACCGCCTTGAAGCTCTGCAGCGCCTGCTGCTGACCGGTGCCGCTGGCGATGTAGTCGGTGCGCAGGATGGGGGTCAGCTCGCGCTGGATGAGCGCCCGGTGCACCACGACCCGGCGGACCGAGAGGTATTCCTTCTCCCGGGCGACGGCGGCCGCGGCGCGCATCCGGTCGCTCAGGTCGTTGTCACCGGCGAGCTGGGTGGCGGAGTCGCGGATGGAGAGCAGGTCGTTGATCAGACCCTCGTACGCCTGCATGGCGTCGATGATCTTCAGCTTGCCGTTGAAGACCTGACTGCGGGTGCCGGGCAGGTCCTTCAGGTTCTGGTCGATGCCGTCGAGGATGTTCTCCAGGCTGTTCGGCAGGTCTTCGACCTTGGCCCGCTGGCTCAGGTACGGCGCCTTGTCCCGGTCGACCCGGCCGTTGACCCGGTTGTACGCCTCCTGGTATTGCGCCTTGGCCTGGTCGCCGTTCGCGCCGAGCAGCAGCACCGCGGAGGTGCGCTCGTCCTGCAGGCTGTTGACCAGGTCGCCCGAGTAGCCCACCAGGTTGGCCAGGTCGCCGGAGCGGTTGGCGTTGTTCAGCGTGTCCAGGTTGTCGACGAGGCCACTGGTGCCGACGACGACCGTGGCGATGGTCGGCACGATCATGATGAGACCGAGCTTGGACCAGATCGGCATGTCGCGGAGCCGGCCGGCCGGCCGACGCAGTCGCGACAGGAAGGAACCCGCCGTCTTCGGTCGTTTGCTCACGTCACCGCCCTCGCGATCACAGCGCCCGCGCGTTGCCCCGGGCAACGCCCAGCGACCGACCCGGCGGGTCGGACCTCCGAGATTCCATCACGCCGTGTTCCAAAGAGAAAGCCCAGGCCGGCCGTCGCCGAAGGTGTGATGAGATGTTGATGCAATTTGCTCGCAATCCGTCTGGCCGGAGTGACTGAGAGTAATGGAACACCCCCGTCGTGTCATCCTTTTAGCCGGCCCCTCTGGCTCCGGAAAGTCGTACATAGCCCAACGAACCGGGCTTCCCGTCCTCTGTCTCGACGACTTCTACAAGGACGGTGATGACCCTACGTTGCCGCGCCACGACGGCCTTGTGGACTGGGACTCGCCCCGCTCGTGGGACGCCGGGGCGGCCGTGGAAACGATTGCCCGACTGGCCCGCGACGGCAAGGCCGAAGTGCCGGTTTATGCGATCAGCGCGGACCGGCAAGTGGCCACCCGGCCATTCGAGGTGACCGGATCGCCACTTTTCGTCGCCGAAGGGATATTCGCCGCCGAGATCGTCGAGGAGTGCCGGCGGCAGGGGCTGCTCGCCGGGGCGTACGCGCTGCGCCGGCCGCGCGGCACCACCTTCCTCCGGCGGCTCGCCCGCGACCTGGCCGAGCAGCGCAAGGCCCCCCGGGTGCTGCTGCGGCGCGGGCTGGCCCTGCTGCGGGCGGAGCCGGCGGTGCTGCGCCGCCAGGCGGGGCTCGGCGCCCGTCCGGCCCCCGCCCGCGAGGTGCTGCGCCGGGTGGCCGACCTGCTCGCCGGCCACCCGCACCACCCGTGATCAGCCCAGCAGCTTCGCGTACGCCGGCTTGATCACCTCGTCGATGATGACCAGCCGCTCGTCGAACGGGATGAACGCGCTCTTCATCGCGTTGATCGTGAACCACTGGAGTTCCTTCCAGCCGTAGCCGAAGGCCTCCACCAGCAGCGCCATCTCCCGGGACATCGAGGTGCCGCTCATCAGCCGGTTGTCGGTGTTCACGGTGACCCGGAACCGCAGGTCGCGCAGCAGCCCGATCGGGTGCTCGGCGATCGACGCCGCCGCGCCGGTCTGCACGTTCGACGACGGGCACAGCTCCAGCGGGATCCGCTTGTCCCGCACGTACGCGGCCAGCCGGCCCAGCGTCGGCCGGTCGTCGCCGGGGGTGATGTCGTCGACGATCCGCACCCCGTGGCCGAGGCGGTCCGCGCCGCACCACTGGATGGCCTGCCAGATCGACGGCAACCCGAACGCCTCGCCGGCGTGGATGGTGAAGTGGAAGTTCTCCCGCTGGAGGTATTCGAACGCGTCGAGGTGCCGGGTGGGCGGGAAGCCCGCCTCCGCCCCGGCGATGTCGAAGCCCACCACCCCGCCGTCGCGGTGCCGTACGGCCAGCTCGGCGATCTCCTGCGACCGGGCGGCGTGCCGCATCGCGGTGAGCAGGGTGCCCACGCGGATCTGGTGGCCGGCGTCGGCGGCGAGCGCCGTGCCCTCGGCGAACCCGGCGACGACCGCCTCGACCACCTCGTCCAGGGTCAGGTCCCGTTCCAGGTGCTGCTCGGGGGCGAACCGCACCTCCGCGTAGACGACGCCGTCGGCGGCCAGGTCCTGGGCGCACTCCCGGGCCACCCGGCGCAGCGCGGGCGCGGTCTGCATGACGGCCACGGTGTGGGCGAACGTCTCCAGGTAGCGCTCCAGCGAACCGGAGTCCGCCGCCTCGACGAACCAGCGGCCGAGCGCCCCGGGGTCGGTGGTGGGCAACTCGTGGCCGACCTCGGCGGCCAGCTCGACGATCGTCGCCGGCCGCAGGCCGCCGTCGAGGTGGTCGTGCAGCAGCGCCTTGGGAGCCTTGACGATGTCCTCGTATGAGATTGCGACCATGCTGAGACCCTAGTGGCCACCGGACGGGCCGCCGACGCGACCGGCTGGGAGGATGGCGCGGTGATGGACCCCCGCATCGTCGGCCGGCTGCGCTGCCCGGTCTGCGCGGAACCGCTCACCGAGGCCGCCACCGGGACCGCCCGGGCGCTGCGCTGCCCGCGCCGGCACAGCTTCGACGTCGCCCGTCAGGGCTACGTCGACCTGCTCGCCGGCCGGGCCCCGCACGCGGGCGACACCGCCGAGATGGTGGCCGCCCGGGCCGACTTCCTCGCCGCCGGGCACTACGACCCGGTCTCGGCCGCGCTCGCCGCCGCCGCGCTCGCGGCGCTGGGTGCCGCGCCCGTGGCCGACGAGGGGCAGGACGGCCCGGCGGCTGGTGCCCCCGACGCGACGGGCCGGTTGGCTGACGCCCCCGCGACGGGCCAACCGGCGGCTGAGGCCCCCGCGACAGGCCGCCCGGCGGCTGACGCACCCATCCCGCAGGCCCTTTGCTCTGCACCCGTGGGCGCAGCGGTGACGGTGGGTGACCGCTGCGTATGCGGGTGCAGAGCAAAGGGGGCACACGGAGTCGGTCGCCCCGGCCCGCGACACGCGGAGCCAGCAACGCCCGCCGAGCCCGCAACACCCGGCGGAACCGGCCGGGCCGTCGGGGCGTACCCGCTGGTGGTGGACGCCGGGGCGGGCACGGGCCGGCACCTCGCCGCGGTGCTGGCGGCGCTGCCCGACGCCGTGGGCCTGGCCCTGGACGTCTCCAAGCCGGCGCTGCGCCGGGCGGCGCGGGCCCACCCGCGCGCGGCGGCCGCGCTCGCCGACACCTGGCGGCGGCTTCCGCTGGCCGACGGCAGCGTCGCCGTGCTGCTCGACGTCTTCGCCCCGCGCAACGGCGCGGAGTTCCGCCGGGTGCTCCACCCGGCGGGCGTGCTGCTCGTGGTCACCCCGGCCGAGGACCACCTCGCCGAACTGGTCGACGCGCTCGGCCTGCTGAAGGTCGATCCCGACAAGGCGGACCGGGTCGCCGGGAGCCTGGCCGACCACTTCGACCAGGCCGCCGAGAGCGTGCTGCGGGCCCGGCTGGAACTGACCGCGCCGGAGGTCGCCACGCTGGTCGGGATGGGGCCCAGCGCCCGACACACGGACCCGGCCGTCCTCGCCGCCCGGATCGCCGCCCTGCCCGAGCCGGTCGGGGTGACCCTCGCGGTCCGGCTCGGCGTGTACCGTCCCCGCTGAACGCCCGCCGCCTCAGGTGGACAGGTCGACCTCTTCCCAGCCCGGCGGTTCGTCGTGGTAGGGCCCGCGCAGGACCACCGCCCACTCCAGCGCCCACCGGCGCTGACCGATCGCGTTGGCGTCGACCAGGCCGGGCCGCGACCGCCCGTCCCGCTCCAGTTCCAGGTACGCCCAGTCGAGGCAGTAGTGCAGGTCGAGCAGGGCCGCCGCGTCGGCCGGGTGCTGGGGCGCGGCCAGGATGCGGGAGCGCCAGTGCGCGAAGGTCTCCCCGCCCGCGATGTGCGGCAGCCGCTCCACCAGGCGATCGTCGACCGGCAGCGTCGGGTCGAGCTGCTTGGTCAGGCCGAGCACCCAGGCCAGCGAGAACAGCGCGTCGTGGTGCAGCACGAACGACCGGTGGTCGCCCCGGCCGCCCATCACGAACTGCCACTCGGGCGGGGTGACCATGTCGACCAGGTGGGAGTTGAGCAGCCAGCTCATCGCCGCCTGCGCGGGCATGCCGAAGCACCGGGCCAGGATCACGTGCAGCACGGCGATGCGCGCCTCGATCTCCACCGTCGGCCGCAGCTCGATCTCGTCCCCGGGCTCCCACACCAGCGGGAACTGCTCGGGTGGCAGCGGCAGCCCCAGCCGGGACAGCTCGTCCAGGCTGGCGTCACGGACCTCGCGCGGGTCGGGAGCGGGTACGCGCACGGCTCAGACCCCTGTCAGTCGCATCGGCTAAGCGCCGGTCGTCCCCCTGGCCTGGGAGAATAGCGGTTAACGGCGGTCGGCACCACGACAGGTGGGTGCCGGGACGGACGCGGGGACAGGTCAGCCGATCCGCTCGATGACCAGCGGCTTCGCGGCCGGGGCGGTCGGCGAGATGCGTACCGCCCGGGCGGCCTCGGCCAGCGCCGCCGGGATCCGGGCGGCGTGCTCGGCGCGCAGCTCGTACAGCGGCTCGCCGGCCCGCACCGGGTCGCCGGGGCGCTTGTGCAGCACCACCCCCGACGGGACGCTCACCGGGTCCTCCTTGCGGGCGCGGCCCGCGCCGAGCCGCCAGGCGGCCACCCCGATCGCGTACGCGTCGACCGACGCCACGAAGCCGTCGGCGTCGGCGCGGACCACCTCCACCTCGGGTGCGGTGGGCATGGGCGCGTCCGGGTCGCCGCCCTGGGCGCGGATCATCGCCCGCCAGGCGTCCATGGCGCGGCCGTCGCGCAGCGCCGCGCCGGGGTCGGCGTCGGGCAGCCCCGCCGCGTCGAGCATCTCCCGGGCCAGGGCGAGGGTCAGCTCCACCACGTCGGCGGGCCCGCCGCCGGCCAGCACCTCGACCGACTCGGTGACCTCGACGGCGTTGCCGACGGCCAGCCCGAGCGGGGTGGACATGTCGGTGAGCAGGGCGACCGTCCGGACGCCGTGCGCGCCGCCCAGCTCGACCATCGTGCGGGCCAGCTCGCGGGCGTCGTCGACGGACTTCATGAACGCCCCGGACCCGACCTTCACGTCGAGCACCAGCGCGCCGGTGCCCTCGGCGATCTTCTTGCTCATGATCGAGCTGGCGATCAGGGGGATCGCCTCGACGGTGCCGGTGACGTCGCGCAGCGCGTACAGCTTGCGGTCGGCCGGGGCGAGACCCGCGCCCGCCGCGCAGATCACCGCGCCCACCTCGCGGAGCTGGCGGATGAACTCGTCGTTGCTGAGCGCGGCCCGCCAGCCCGGGATCGACTCCAGCTTGTCCAGCGTGCCGCCGGTGTGGCCGAGCCCGCGCCCGGAGAGCTGCGGCACCGCGCCGCCGCAGGCGGCGACCAGCGGGGTGAGCGGAAGGGTGATCTTGTCACCGACGCCGCCGGTGGAGTGCTTGTCGACGGTCGGCCGGTCGACGGCGGAGAGGTCCAGCCGCTCGCCGCTGGCGATCATCGCGGCGGTCCACCGGGCGATCTCCGGCGCGGTCATCCCGCGCA
Source organism: Micromonospora sp. DH13 (assembly GCF_020873825.1). Classification (NCBI taxonomy): domain Bacteria; kingdom Bacillati; phylum Actinomycetota; class Actinomycetes; order Micromonosporales; family Micromonosporaceae; genus Micromonospora; species Micromonospora sp. DH13. The sequence goes on along the minus strand of NZ_JAHWGR010000045.1, from coordinate 27,415 downwards.
GCAGGATCGCCATCGCCAGCGCCGACATCTGCTCGTCGGCGACCAGGCCCTTCGTGTACGCGTCGACGACCCAGTCGATCTGGGCGTCGCCCAGCACCCCGCCGTCCCGCTTGGCGCGGATGACGTCCACCGCCGTGAAGGCACTCATCAGTCTCAACCACCCCACCGAGTCGGGATCTCCTGCGGCGGCTCCCCCTCGCCGGCCCAGAAGATGGTGCCCGTCGCGTCCACCACCACGACGCGCGGGGTGCGGGCGAGCCCCCAGGCCACCGCCTCGGCCGCCTCGTCCCAGCTCGGGCCCTCCTCCAGCACGCCGGTCTCGGCGCCCTCGGTGTCCCCGGCCGACCGCTCCCAGTACGCCGTCCACACCTGCCGCCCCGCCGACAGGTCGGCGTGCACGAAGACGGTGCCCCGCCCCCGCCAGGCGGCCAGCCGGTCCGGCACCACGGGCACCGGCCGTTCGCCGGTCACCGCCTCCAGGTCGGCCACGTCGAACGCGTGCGGCAGCAGCTCCGCCATGGTCAGCGGGCCGTCCTTGGCTTCGATCAGGCAGCGCGGGCCGCCCTGCTCCCAGAGCAGTTGCCGGCACCGGCCGCACGGCATCAGCGGCTCGCCGGTGGCGTCGACGCAGGACAGGGCGACGATCCGGCCGCCGCCGGTGGCGTGCAGCGAGGAGACCACCCCGCACTCGGCGCAGAGCACCACCCCGTACGCGGCGTTCTCCACGTTGCAGCCGACCACGATCCGGCCGTCGTCGACGAGGGCGGCGGCCCCGACGGGGAACTTCGAGTACGGCACGTACGCGTGCCGCATCACCTCGGTGGCGGCGGCCCGCAGGCGCTCCCAGTCGATCTCGGTCATTCCACCATTCTGCCCAATTCACGCCGGTCAGGGGCGAGCAGGGCGGGGGCATCGCGCCCGGGCTCAGGCCACGGCCAGTTCCGCCAGTCGATCCGGGGTCACCTCGGTCAGGTGCGCCGCCGCCGTCGCCACGTCGGCGGCCGGCACGTCGGCACCGGGGTCGACGTACACCAGTGCGTCGTTCCTCCGGACCAGGTGGACCTGGTCCTCGCCCTCGGTGCGCACCCAGTGGTCCGGGCCCACCGCCCGGCACGACAGCACGGCCGGCGGGCCGCCGGCAGGTCGGTCGCCATAGAGATCGTCGATGGTAAGGCCGCAGTCGGCGGGCGGGCTGAAGCCGACGGGCAGGGGCACCACGACGATCGACAGCGAGGACTCGCCCTTGGACATCCACACGGAGAGCCTGCGGTCGCTGCGATCGGTGAGTGCGGCGGTGACCCGGTAGCCGTCCACCTCGGCCACCATCAGGGGCACCCCGAGCTGGGCGAACGCCTGGGCCCGCTCGCTTCGCCGCGTCGCCTTGTGCAGGAGGGGGAATACGGCGACCGGCACCAGCAACAGCACCACCGCCGCCCCGGCCTGTGCGGCCATCGGCAGCCGGGCTGCCCCCAGCAGGACGCCCGCGGTGAAACCGGCCGCACCGAGGCAGGCGGCGAGCCAGGCGGGCGGCGGCGTCCAGCGCGGCTGGAACGCCTCGTGGAGCAGGACGGCGTCGGCGGTGGCGATCGCCCCGAGGAGGGCGGCCGGCAGCGCCCGGTCGGCACCGGTCGCCCGCAGCGCGAGCCAGACCAGCGCGGTCACGACCAGCGGCCCGACGAGGATCGTGGGCAGCCGCCAACTGAAGCAGGCGCCGATCGTCTCCGGTTCGCACCTCGCGACCAGCATCGCCTCGGTGTGCCACAGGGACGTCAGCGCCGCTGCGCCGAGCGCCCCCAGCGCCCCGGCGAAGGTGAGCCGCCCGATCAGTCGCATGCGTGCCCTTCCGACCGTGGGGCCCGGCTGGGAACAGCCGGGCCCCACGAAACATCACCAGTTGTAGCCGTAGAGACTCATGTAGTTGTTCAGGATACGGGCGTAGGCAAGGGATCCGTCCTGGTTGGGATGCAGCGTCTCCATGCTGGAGGCCTGCACCGGATCGCCGTCCTCGTCCTCCTGCAGATCAGGCACCACGAAGCCGTTCAGGTACTCGGTCGACGCGGCACAGATTCCGTGCCCGCCGAACTCGCTGCGGGCGTCCATCCCGTGGACCTTGTTGGCGGCGTCGGAGGGCAAAATGGCGGCCATCTGGTCGGCGAGGCTGTTGAGGAACGCGGTCTCGTTCGTGGAGAGGCCGACCGTGAAGGCCGGCGGCAGGGTGATGGCGTACTGGCAGCCGGGCTCGAACAGGTGCGGATACCCCATCACGAAGATCCTGGCGTTGGGTGCCCGGACCCGGACCTGTCGCACCACCTCCCGGACGGAGTCCTTGACGACGCCGTTGATGAGTTCCGTCTGCTTTTCGCCCAGCGGCTTGTTGTCCCCCTCCATCACGTAGTCCGGCGCGCTGCAGTCGAAACCTTTCGCGCAGGAATCGCCCACCTTGGTGAAGCGGGCGTCGTTGCCACCGATCGAGAACATGACCGCCGTGGTGTTGGCGTTGAGGGACCCCTGGTCGATCTGGCTGATCTCGCCGTACTGGCCTTCGACCCGGGTGCCCTGCCACTTCCCGTCGGTGACCAGGTCAGGGCTCATCACGTTGTGGGCCCGGGCGCCGCTGCACGCCACGAACTGCGCGTCGATGGTGACGTTGTGGCCGGCCGCCAGGCTGCCGATGGTGCCGGGCGCGCCCGGGATGGTGGCCTTCTGGGACCAGGCGTTCGGGCTGCGCCGGCACGAGTTGCGGTTGGCGGCGTCGTCGCCGTACTGGTCGCTCACCCGGGTGTAGGCACCGCTGCCCTCGCCCGAGGAGTACGAGTCGCCCAGCGCGACCACGAAGTGCCGGGGCTTGCTCGGCAACGGCTGGACGGCGATGGCGTCCCAGGCGATGTCCTGCACCCCGGTGCCGTCCAGGGTGAAGTTGCTCAGCTCCACCTTCGGTGTGCCGCTGCCGGTGAAGTCGAAGACGCCCAGGTTGACCCACTTGTTGGCCTCCCACTGGGTGGGGATGGTCCGGTGCTCCGTGGTGCCGTTCGGGCGGCGGACGACGTACTTCGCCTGTCGGGTGCCGCCCCGCTGCATGAGGGGTTCCCGGTTGGTGAAGGTCCGGGGGCCGTAGACGACCACGGCGCGGCGGCCGGAGCCGGTGACGCACGCCTGGCCGATCCACTGGTCGGCGTCGAGGCCGGGCTCGGCGAGGGTCGCCGCCGTGCGCCAGGCGTAGGCCTGCGCCTCGTCGGCGACGAGCAGGTGCAGGCCGGTCGCATCGCTGGAGGTGGTGACGGCGCGGTCCGTGGCCCGCCGCCACCCCGCCCCCAACCGGGCGTCGGGGTCCGGCACCCGGTCGGGGTGGGTCGGCGCGGTGGCCTTCTCCGTGCTGCCGGCGGGTCGGGGCTCGGGCGGTCCGCCGGGGGGCTTGGCGGTCGCGGTGGACGGTGCGGACAGCAACGTGGTGGCGCAGAGCAACGCCGCCAGGGCTGTCAGGGGCCGTTTCATGGTCACCTCACGCAGACGAGGGAATCTGCGCGAAGGGTCGACCATCCCGTCACCGGCAGGTCATCGATACGGCACAGGACGGAGACGCTCGTGCCCGGCGGGCAGGCCGCCGGGCACGGGCAACGGTCAGGTGTCGGCGACCGGGCGTCAGCCCTTGATGTACGGCTTGCCGTCGGCGGCGGGCGCCCGGACCCGGCCGACGAGCCCGGCCACGGCCAGCATGGTCGCGAGGTAGGGCAGCATCGCCAGGAACTGGCTCGGGATGCCGCTGCCGATCGCGCCGAGGTACGTGCCGAGCTGGTCGGCGAAGCCGAAGAAGAGCGCGGCGAGCAGCGCGCCGGTGGGGCTCCACCGGCCGAAGATCAGCGCGGCGAGGGCGATGAAGCCCTTGCCGCCGATCATGTTCTTGGTGAACGAGTAGAGCGCGAGCGTGTACGACGCCCCGCCGATCCCGGCCACCACCCCGGCCAGCAGCACGTTGCGGTAGCGCACGCGCAGCACCTTCACGCCGAGGGTGTCGGCGGCGGTCGGGTGCTCGCCGACGGCCCGGGTCCGCAGGCCCCACCGGGTGCGGAACAGCGCGATGTGGATGACCAGCACCAGCAGCAGGCCGACGTAGAGGAAGAGGTTGCTGCGGAACAGCGCCGGCCCGAGCACCGGGATGTCGGAGAGCAGCGGGATCTCCCAGGTGCCGAACCGGGGCGCGGAGTTGTACTTCTGCGCGTCGATCTGCATCAGCCGCTCGTAGAGGAAGCCGGTGACGCCGACGGCCAGCAGGTTGAGCACGATGCCCATGACGACCTGGTCGACCAGGTAGCGGATGGCGAACACGGCGAGCAGCAGCGAGATGAACGCGCCGCCGATCGCGGCGGCGACCAGGCCCACCCACACGCTGCCGGAGAGGCTGCCGAACAGGGCGCCGCTGAACGCCCCCATCAGCAGTTGGCCCTCGATGGCGACGTTGACCACGCCGGACCGTTCGCAGAGCACGCCGGCGAGGGCACCGAAGATCAGCGGCAGGGCCAGGATGAACGTGCCCCGCACCATGTTGACCATCGGCATGAAGTTGCGCCCCTCGGGGGCGGCCGAGACCTGCCAGCACAGGAACGACAGCACGAAGGCGACGATGCCGACCCCGAGCAGCGTGGTGAGCCAGCGCTTGGGCACCCCGGTAAGCAGGGCCACGCCGCTCGCCGCGGCGATGACGCCGAACAGGATCGCGCCGATCGTGCCGTCGATCTCCAGCGCCGCGCCGCCGTCGGTCTCGCTGAGGGTGAAGCGGGCCTGCTGGTCGGTGGCGAGGGCCCCGAAGACCACCGTCGCGACGACCCCGAGTGCCAGCAGCACCGCACCGATCTTTCGGGTACGGGTCCAGAAGCCCTCGTCGACCTGGGCCACCGCCACGTCCGGGACAGCCATGGTTGACATGCCTTACCAGCCCTTCGCCAGGCTCGTCTGCAACCGGGCGGCGCGGGCGGCCCGGAGCTGGAAGATCGCCTTCACCAGGGCCGGCGCGGCGATGAAGATGACGATCAGCGCCTGGAGCACGGTGACCAGCTCCAGGGAGATGCCCGCGTACCCCTGCATCCGGTTGCCGCCGGCCTGGAGCGCGCCGAACAGCAGCGCGGCCAGCAGCACGCCCCACGGCTTCACCCGGCCCAGCAGGGCCACCAGGATGCCGTCGAACCCGATCTGCGCGATCACCAGCGGGGTGAGCGCGTTCGCCGTGGAGCCGAGCACCATCTGGCTGCCGCCGAGGCCGGCGAGCAGACCGGCGATGGCCATCATCAGCACGTACGTGCGGGGGACGCTGATGCCGGCGGTGCGGGCGGCGTCCGGGTTGGCGCCCACGGCGCGCAGCTCGAAGCCGAACGTGGAGCGGTTGAGCAGCCAGGCGACGAACCAGGTGGCCAGCACGGCGAGCAGGATGCCGGCGTGCACCCGCAGGTTGTCGCCGAGCAGCCGGGGGAACTGGGCGGAGGAGTCGACGGGCCGGCTGATGGCGTCGGCCCGGTTCGGGTTCTGCACGCCGCTCTGGACGATGATCCAGGAGAGGAAGTACAGCGCGACGTAGTTGAGCATGATCGTGTTGATCACCTCGTGGGCGCCGGTGCGCGCCTTGAGGATGCCCGGGATGAACCCCCAGAGCGCGCCGCCGGCCGCGCCGGCGAGCACGGCCACGATCAGGTGCAGCACCGGGGGCAGCGGCAGCAGGAAGCCGGCCAGCGCGGCGAGGATGACGCCGATGGTGGCCTGGCCCTGCGCGCCGATGTTGAACAGGCCGCCGCGGAAGGCGAGCGCCACCGACAGGCCGGTGAACACCAGCGGGGCCGTGTAGGTCAGCGTCTCCGAGATCGGGCTGAGCGCGGCGGTGAAGCCGGACGCCTCCGGGTCGAAGATCGCGCCCTTGAACAGGTTCGCGTACGCCTCGCTGACCACCGTCCAGCTGGAGTTCAGCGCGTCGGACGGTCGGGCGGTGATGTAGCCGTAGGTGGCCAGCACGTCCGGGTCCGAGACGATGATCAGCACGGCGCCGACGAGCATCGCCAGCAGCACCGCGAGCACCGTGACGGTCACCGTGTTGGCCGCCCACAGGTTGTCCAGGAACAGCCGGCCCAGGGACGGGCGGGGCTCCTGCGCCGGCCGCTTCGGCGCGGTGGCCGTCGCGGCGCGGTCGACGCCGCCGGCCGCCACCTGCGCGGCCTGCGCCTCGGTCGCCGGCTCCTTGTCGGGCGAGCCCGACGCCGGGTTGGGGTTGCTCATGCCTCGTCCTCGCTACCGGGGCCGTCGGGGGCCGGGGTCGCCGCGTCGGGGGTGATGCCGGCCATCAGCAGGCCGATCTCCTCGCGGGGGGTGTCCGGGCCGACGATGCCGATGACCCGGCCTCGGTACATGACCGCGATCCGGTCGGCCAGGCCGATCACCTCGTCCAGTTCGCTGGAGACGACCAGGACGGCGGTGCCCACGTCCCGTTCCCGGATGACCCGGGAGTGGATGAACTCGATGGAGCCGACGTCGACGCCGCGGGTCGGCTGGGCGGCGATGAAGAGCTTCAGCGGCCGGGACAGCTCCCGCGCCACGATCACCTTCTGCTGGTTGCCGCCGGAGAGGGTGCCGACCGGCGCGTCCGCCGAGGGGGTACGGACGTCGAACTGCTCGATCCGTTCCCGCGCCGAGGACGCGATGGCGTCGGGTTGCAGGGACAACCCCTTGCCGAAGGGCGGCCGGTCGTAGATGTCCAGCACCAGGTTCTCGGCGACGCTGAACTCCTTGACGAGGCCGTCGACGCTGCGGTCCTCGGGGACGTAGCCCACCCCGGCGCGCAGCACCTTCTTCGTCGACCAGCCGTGCACCTGCTCACCGTCGAGGGTGACGGTGCCGGCGAGGACGGGCCGCAGCCCCATGATCGCCTCGATCAGTTCGGTCTGCCCGTTGCCCTGCACGCCGGCCACGCCGAGCACCTCGCCCGCGTGCACGGTCAGGTCGACCCCGTCGACGGCGCGGATCTGCCGGTCGTCGTCCACGACCAGGCCGGCGACCTCCAGGATCGGCTTGCCGGGGGTGGCGGGCTGCTTGTCCACGGTCAGCCGGACGCTGCGGCCCACCATCAGGGCGGCCAGCTCGTCGCGGCTGGCGGTCGGCGAGGCGGTGCCGACGGTCTTCCCGCGCCGGATCACGGTGATCCGGTCGGCGATGGCCTTGACCTCGCCGAGCTTGTGGGTGATGAAGACGATCGACTTGCCGGCGGCCTTGAGCGACCGCATGACCGTGAGCAGTTCCTCGGTCTCCTGCGGGGTGAGCACGGCGGTCGGCTCGTCGAGGATGAGCAGGTCGACGTCCCGGGTGAGGGCCTTGACGATCTCCACCCGCTGCTGGATGCCGACCGGCAGGTCCTCGATCACCGCGTCCGGGTCGACGCGCAGGTTGTAGCGCTGCGAGACCTCGGCGACCTCGCGCCGGGCCCGCCGCCGGTCGAGGAAGCCGGCGATGCCGCCCCTGACCTGCTCGGCCCCGAGCATGACGTTCTCGGCCACGGTGAAGACCGGCACCAGCATGAAGTGCTGGTGCACCATGCCGATCCCGGCCGCGATGGCGTCGGACGGGCCCTTCAGCTTCAGCGGCGTGCCGTCGACCAGGATCTCGCCCTCGTCGGGCTGGTAGAGCCCGTAGAGGACGTTCATCAGGGTCGACTTGCCGGCGCCGTTCTCGCCGAGCAGGGCGTGGATCTCTCCAGGCTCCACCGTCAGGTCGATGTGGTCGTTGGCGACCAGATCACCGAACCGCTTGGTGATGCCGCGCAGTTCGAGTCTCAGCGCAACCTCCTGGAGTGCGAGCGATGGTGCAGCGTAGCCGCTGCCGAGCCGCCGGTCACCGGGTCCGCCCGGGCGTCGGGTGGTGCGGACCGGCCGCCCCGACCACGTGGGTGGTGTGCCCGCGTGCGTCGAGGCGGCCGGTCGTCGTGCCTGGGGTCCCGCCGGCCCCGCCGCCGCGAGCGCGGCGGGGTGGCGGGGCGGTCACTTGGCCGGCTGGGCCTTCGAGGTGACCGTGATGGTGCCGGCGGCGATGTCGGCCTTGATCTTCTCGACCTCGGCCTTCAGGTCCGCCGGGACCTTGCTGTCGAACTCGTGGTACGGGGCGATCGACACGCCGTTGTTGGCGAGCGTGCCCACGAAGCCCGGGCTGGCCTGGAGCTTCTCCCCGCCGGCGGCCTTGACCACGGCCTCCTTGACGGCGTCGGCGATGTTCTTGACCACGGTGGTCAGCAGCGCCGGGCAGTTCGGGGTGCTCTCGCAGCCGTCGGCGTCGACCCAGATGGCCGAGTACTTGCCGCCGGAGGCCTGCGCCGCCGCGGTGGTGCCGAGGCCCGCGCCGCCGGCGACCGGCATGATGATGTCCGCGCCCTGGGCGACGAGGGTGTCGGAGACCTTCTTGCCCTCGTCCTGCTTGACGAAGTCGTTGGTGAAGGAACCCTTCTGGGTCTCCTTGTTCCAGCCCAGGACCTGGACGTTCTTGCTCTTGGTCTTGTTGTAGTACGCGACGCCGTCGGCGAACCCGTCCATGAAGATCGTCACGGGCGGGATCGGCAGGCCGCCGTAGGTGCCGACCTTGCCGGACTTGGTCATCCCGGCGGCCAGGTAGCCGGCCTGGAACGCGGCCTGGGCGGTGTCGAACTGCATCGGGTAGACGTTCGTCTCCGGCAGCTTCGAGTCGACGATCCCGAACTGCTGGTTGGGGTTCGCCTTCGCGATCTTCGAGGTCGCGTCACCCATCAGGCCACCGACGGCCAGGATGAAGTCGCACTTCTGGTTGACGTACTGGGTCAGGTTGACCTCGTAGTCCGCCTCGGCCTTCGACGCGACGTACTTGATGTCGATGTTGCTGTTGGCCTTCTGGGCCTCCTGCAGGCCCTTCCAGGCGGAGGTGTTGAACGACTTGTCGTCGATGCCGCCGACGTCGGTCACCATGCAGGCGCTGTACTTCTTGGCGCCTGCATCGCCCGCGCCGTTGTCGTCCTTGGGGGCCTCACCACACGCGGCGGCGCCCAGCACGAGCCCACCCGCCACGAAGGCGGAGGCGATCCGCATCCCACGCACAGAGCGCAAGACGTCTCCTTCCCATTGCACACCGCTCTGCGCGGTGGCAGCCCTTGAGCCGGCCTGCTTTGTGGCCGCCGGCGTCTCACGTTACGGACGGGAGCGTACGCCCGCGCCCACCCACCGGCCGACAATCGTGCACGACTGTTGAGTGCCTGTTACCCCTACGTAACCCTTGGGTGGGGCACATCACTTCTCGTGCCGGTAGTGGACCGGTCGGGCGTCACGAACGTCCGGTTCCCACGGCCTCTCCCCTGGCCAGGGCGTTAGCGCCAGAAGACCGCCACCGCCGCGTTGACCAGGGTCAACCCGACGATCGCGAGGAAGTGGCCGCGGTTGACCGTCTCCCGCTTACGGGAGAAGAAGACCATGACAAAGATCAGCAGCGCGAGCACCAACTTGGTAACAAGTTTGGCGGGGGCCGGTTCGTCGCCGTCGCGCAACGGGGCGGACAGCCCGATTCCGGTCAGCAGGCCGATGACCGACCCCCAGAGCATGGCCGCGTTGATCCGCAGCCGACCGCTGACGTACTGGGCGATCGCGCCGCCGAGCAGCAGCGCGAACCCGATCAGGTGAACGTAGAGGAGTACCAGGCGAAGAGCTTCCATCCGGCCATCCTCCCCTATCAACGACGTCTTGTAGTAGGGACCCGCCCGCGCCCTCCCCCGCAGGCAAGGAAGGGCCCCCTGTTAACACCCCGCGTGAGAGGGGTCCCCTTCTCTACCGAAAGCGTTAATAGGGGGCCCTTCCTTCCAACTACAGCCGCCAGAGCTGGAAGGTGGGGCCGTCGGCGGGGAGGGTCACCGTGCCGTCGGCGTCCGGGCGCAGCGCCGGGGCACCGCCGTAGGCGTTCTCGGCGGCCGGCAGACCGGCGATCCGGACCGGGGTGCCGGCCGCGCGCCGGGCCAGCACCAGCACGCCGCCGGTGGGCGTCTCGCGGAGGAAGACCAGCGTGTCCGCGTCGACGTGCACCCAGCGCAGGCCGCCGTGGCGCAGCGCCGGCTCGGCCCGGCGCAGGGCGATCAGCCTCCGGTACGCGGCGAGCGTGCCGGCGTCCCAGCTGTCCGGCCGGTGCCACGGCATCGGGGTACGCGAGCCCTCCCCGTTAGCCCCGGTCAGCCCCAGCTCGTCCCCGGCGAAGATCACCGGGGTGCCCGGCATGGTGGCGAGCAGCCCGGCGGCCACCTCCTGCCGGGCGGCGTCGCCGACCACGGTGCGGATCCGGGCCGAGTCGTGCGAGCCGAGGAGCTGCCACGAGTGCACGTACGACCGCCAGGAGACCAGCGACCGGTAGGTGTCCAGGGTGGCCCGCACGGCGTGCGCGTCGCGCCGCCGCACCCCGCCGGGGGTGCCGAGGAAGTTCGGCACGGGCTCGTCGCCGTGGCGCAGCCAGGACCAGACGGGGTCGGTGAAGCCGACGTAGTTCATCGTGCCGTGCCAGCCGTCGCGGTCCAGGTCGCCGGTGTGGTCGTGGCCGTGCTCGGCGAGCACCAGCCCGTCGGCCCTGGTCTCGGCCACCACCTCGCGCAGCAGCCGCGCCACCTCGTGGGTGTACGCGTCCGCGCCGCGCCGCCCGGTCATGTTCGCCACGTCGACCCGCCACCCGTCGAGCGAGTACGGCGGGCGCAGCCAGCGGCGCAGCAGCGAGTCCTCGGCGGTGGCGAAGCGGCGGCGCAGCTCCGCGCTGCCCCAGTTGAGCTTCGGCAGCGACTTCACCCCGTTCCACGACTCGTAGTCCCCGGTCACGGCGTCGAAGTAGTACAGCTCCCGTTCGGGGGCGGTCACGTCGGAGACGGCGGCGGTGAACCAGTGGTGGGCGTCGCCGGTGTGGTTGCTGGTGATGTCGCCGAGGAGCCGCCAGCCCCGGGCGTGCACCGCGTCGGCGAGCCGGGCCAGCGCGGCGTCGCCGCCGAGCAGTGGGTCGACGGTGTCGAAGCTGGCCGCGTCGTAGCGGTGGTTGGAGCGGGCCGGGAAGATCGGGGTGAGGTAGACGGTGTTGACGCCGAGCCGGTCGAGGTGGTCGAGCCGCTCGGCGATGCCGTCGAGGTCGCCGCCGTAGAACTGGCGGGGGGTCTGCGGGCCGCGCCCGATCACGGGGGTGTCCCAGTCGCAGGGGACGGCCCAGTCCGGGGCGGTCCGGCCGTCGGCGGCGGCGGAGCGGGCGAACCGGTCGGGGAAGATCTGGTAGATCACCGCGTCGCGGGCCCAGGCCGGCGGCGGGGCGTGGGTGACCAGCTTGAAGTCGCCGTGGTCGGGCACGTCGTGGTCGGCGAGGCCGGCGGCGGTGAGCCAGCGGTAGTCGCCACGGGCGTCGGTGAGCAGGAACCGGTAGTTGCTGACCGGGTTGCGTACCTCGACGTCGGCGCGCCACCAGACGTCGGAGCCGGTGCGGCGGTCGACGGTGGCCTCGGCGAAGCGCGGCTCGCCGTCGGGGGTGCTGCGCACGTGCACGGAGCGCACGTCGGCCCCGGCGGGGACCCGGACGAAGACGGGGACGGTCTGCCCGAGCGCGGGTTCCTGCTCGGGGACGTAGGCGGCGGAACCGTCGTGGTGCGGGCCCGGGGAGACGGTGCGGCCCGGGGCGGCGGTGCGGCGTGGGGACATGGTGCGGCCTTTCGGGTCGGGTCGACGGGGAGTGGGCGGGCACCCGCCGCGGCCGGTCACCCGACCGCGGCGGTCCGCCCGGAAACCGCTCCGGTGTACGTCGACACGACGCCCTTGCCGCAGCGTGAGCCGAGGAGGCTCAGCCCTTGACCGCTCCGGCGGTGAGGCCGGAGACGATGTACCGCTGGAGGAGCTGGAAGACCAGCACGGTGGGGACGGCGGTGAGCAGGGTGCCCGCCGCGAACATCCCGAAGTTGTTGTTGCGCTCGCCGGCGACCAGGCCGAACATGCCGACGGCGAGGGTCTTCGACTCGGTGTCGGTCAGGAACACGTTGGCGATCATGAACTCGTTGATCGTGCCGATGAACGACAGCAGGGCGGTCACCGCCAGGATCGGCGCCACCAGCGGCAGCATGATCCGGAAGAAGACCTGGGCGTGTGACGCGCCGTCCATCGTGGCGGACTCGTCCAGTTCCCGGGGCAGCGTGTCGAAGAAGCCCTTCATCAGCCAGGTGTTCACGCCGAGCGCGCCGCCCATGTAGAGCAGGAACAGGCCCCACGGGGTGTTGAAGCCGATCGCCGGCCACAGGTCCGTGACCGTGGTGAAGATCAGGAAGATCGCCACGATCGCCAGGAACTGCGGGAACATCTGGATCAGCAGCAGGGTGAGCAGCCCGACCCGGCGGCCGGCGAAGCGCATCCGGGAGAACGCGTACGCCGCCAGCGAGGACAGGAAGATGGACACGAAGCTGGCTAGCCCGGCGATCAGCAGCGAGTTGACGAACCAGTGCCCGAACGCCGTGTCGGCGAACAGGTTGGCGAAGTTCTCGCCCGACACCCCGCCGGTCGGCACGAGGGAGGTCGACGAGAGGGTGCCGAGCGGGTTGAGCGCGGCCGAGAGCACGAACAGGATCGGGAAGAGGCTGAACGCCACGGCCAGCACCCCGACGACGTGCCGCCAGCCGACCTGGGCCAGCCAGCGGTTGCGCCGCCGGCCGGCGGCGGTGCGGTCGACGGCCGGGGGGTGCGCGTAGGTGGTCACGAGTAGACCTCCTCCTGCTTGCGGGTGTTGCGGAAGCTGATCGCCGACACCGTCGCCACGATCGCGAAGATGAAGATCGACACCGCCGCCGCCATGCCGAACTCCGCGCCCTGCGCGCCGAAGGCAAGCCGGTACGTGTAGGTGATCAGCAGGTCGGTCGCCCCGTTGCGCGGGTTGTCCGCCGGGAACGGGCCGCCCTCGGTGGTCAGCCAGATCGCGTTGATGTTGTTGAAGTTGTACGCGAACGACGCGATCAGCAGCGGCGACAGCGCGACGAGCAGCAGCGGCAGGGTGACCGCGCGGAACGACTGCCAGGGCGACGCGCCGTCGACGGAGGTGGCCTCGGTCAGCTCCTTGGGGATGGCCTGGAGCGCGCCGGTGGCGACCAGGAACATGTACGGGTAGCCCAGCCAGAGCTGCACCAGCAGCACCGCCGCCCGCGCCGACCAGGCCTCGCCGAACCAGTCGACGCCGAGGCCGAACAGGTTGTTGATCAGGCCGAAGTCGGTGTTGAACATGTCCCGCCAGACCAGCAGCATCGCGAACGACGGCATCGCGTACGGCAGGATCAGCAGCACCCGGTAGAGGTTGGTGCCGCGCATCCGGGGCGAGTGCAGGGCCAGCGCGATGGCCATGCCGAGTCCGAAGGTGAACCCGGTGGAGCCGATCGCGAAGGCGAAGTTCCACAGCAGGGTGCCGAAGAACGGTCCGGAGATGTTCGGGTCGGTGAGGACCCGGGAGAAGTTCTCCAGCCCGACGTTGACCTGCCAGCCCTGCGCGAGGCGCTCGCCGTCGGCGGCGACGAACGACCCGGTCGCCGCGTCGGCCGTCCACCGCTTGCCGCTCTCGCTGTCGGTGACGCAGTCGCACCCGGCGTCGTACGCCCGGATGGCCCGGCCCTCGTAGGCGCGGGACAGGCCGGAGGAGCGCAGCGCGCCCCCGGCGGTCGGCACCACCAGGTCGGTGATCTCCTGGCTGCGGGCGCTGGCCTGGCCGAAGTTGAGCACGGTGTAGCCGTCGGCGGCGGTGACCTTGCCGCCGGAGCCGACGGTGACGTCGGCGGCGTCGAGCCGGCGCAGCCCGTCGGCGTCCCCGGCGGAGACGGCGCCGGTGGCCGGGTCGGTGACCAGGAAGACCAGCGCGCCGGTGGCGGGGTCGCCCGCGGTGGCGACCGACAGGGCGTACTCGGTGGAGCCGGGGACCTGCTTCACCGAGGAGCTCTGGATCGCGACGATGGCGTCGTCCTTGCTGCCCCGGTGGCCGTCGCCGAAGTTCGTGAAGGCGGTGCTGGCGGTGTAGAGCACCGGGAAGACCTGGAAGGCGATCAGGAAGAGCGTGCCGGGGACCAGGTACTTGGCGGGGATGTGCCGGGGGGTGAGGTAGAGGTAGAACAGGCCGGCGGTGGTGGCCGCGAGCAGGGCCAGCCCGACCCACTTCTCGGCCTCGATGAGCGGGAAGGCCGCCCAGAGCGCGATCCCGGCCACGAGGCCGAGCAGGATCACCTTGACGACGAGGCCGGTCGCGGTGACCGGCGCGTGGTGCCGCGCGGTGCGGGCGGTGCGCGGGAGCCCGGGGCCGACGGGCCCCCGGCCCGGGGTCCGCGTGGACCCCGGGCCGGACAGCTTCGTGCTCATTACTTGATCTGGCCGGAGATCGTCTTGCCGGCCGCGGTGATCGTCTTGGCCGGGTCGGCGCCGCCGATGATCGCGGCCTCGGCCTTGCCGAACGGGTCCCAGATCGCGGCCATGGCCGGGATCGCGGGGAGCACCTGGCCGTTCTTGCCGGCCTCGGTGAACTTGGCCAGGTCCGGGTCGCTGCCCTTGACCTGGTCGAGCGCGGCGGTCAGGGCCGGCGGGCGCGGCTCGGCGTTGTACAGGGCCACGGCCAGTTCCGGCTTGGTGGTGTAGTTCGCCACGAACTCCTGGGCCAGGGCCTTGTTCTTGCCCTTGGCGGCCACGTAGAACGCCTGGACGCCCACGAACGGCTGGGCCTCCTTGCCGCCGGCGAAGCCGGGGACCGGGGAGATGTCGTAGGAGATGTTGGCCTTCTTGGCGTCGGCGATGGCCCACGGCCCGGAGACCAGGAAGGCGCACTTCTTGCCGGTGAAGGTGGCGATCGAGTTCTCGGGGGTGATGGAACGCTTGAGCGCGCCCTCGCCCTTCTCGCCGAGCTTCGCGATCTTCTGGAACGCGGCGATCGACTCCGGCTTGCCCACGCCCAGGTCCTTCGGGTCGTAGTCGCCGTTGGCGGCGGTGCCGAAGAGGTAGCCGCCGGCCGAGGTGTACAGCGGGTAGATGTGGTAGGCATCGCCGTTCTGGCCGGACTGGAGGCAGAGGATCTCGCTGGCCTTCTTGTCGGCCTTGAGCTTCTTGCCGGCGGCGACCAGGTCCTCGATCGTCTTCGGGGCCTCCGGGGCCAGCTCGGTGTTGCGGATCAGCGCCAGGTTCTCCATGGCGTACGGCACGCCGTAGAGCTGGCCGTTGAAGGTGACGGCCTTGACGGCGGTCTCGTTGAAGCCGCTCTTCTGGTCGGCGGCGAGCTGCACCGGGTCGATGGCGCCGTTCTGGACCAGGTTGCCGATCCAGTCGTGCGCGCCGACCACGACGTCGGGGCCGCTGCCCTGCTGGGAGGCGGTGACGAAGTTGGTCTGCAGGTCCTTCGAGACGGCCTGGACCTCGACGGTCACGCCGTTTTCCTGGCCGAACTTCTCGGCGAACGGCTTCAGGGCGGCGGTCCGCTTGTCGTCGGCCCAGATCACCAGCTTCCCGCCGGTGGCGCCGGCGGACTCCTTCGCGGCCGGCGCGCTGCTGTCGTCGTCGCTGCCACCGCAGCCGGAGGCGGCCAGCGCCAGGCCGAGGACGGCGACCACACCCGCGGTACGGATGCGCATCGGTACTCCTGTCGTCATGGCGATCCGCCGGGGGAAGGGCGGCCCGCCAGTGGGAACCTCTGTAAGTTCTTTCCAACCGGCGCGGGGATGCTGCGCCGCTGCTCTCGCGTGTTGCCGGGACGTTAGCAAGATGTTGCGGATGATGGAAGGGCTTGCAGAAAGGTACGCAAGAACTTGCCCGTGAGCTAAAGTGCCGCCATGCGCGCTCGACTGTCCGACATCGCCCAACAGGCCGAAGTCAGCGAGGCCACGGTGTCGCGGGTGCTCAACGACCGCCCCGGCGTGGCCCCGGAGACCCGGCAGGCCGTCCTGACCGCCCTCGACGTCCTCGGCTACGAGCGCCCGGCCCGGCTGCGCAAGCGCAGCGCCGGCCTCGTCGGCCTGGTGGTGCCGGAGCTGGACAACCCGATCTTCCCCGCGTTCGCCCAGGTGATCGAGTCGACCCTGGCGCAGAGCGGCTTCACCCCGGTGCTGTGCACCCAGACCCCGGGCGGCGTCACCGAGGACGAGTACGTCGAGATGCTGCTCGACCGCCAGGTCTCCGGGATCGTCTTCGTCTCCGGGCTGCACGCCGACACCGCCGCCAACCACGACCGGTATCGCGCGCTGATCGCCCGGCCGCTGCCCGTCGTCATGATCAACGGGTACGTCCCCGGGATCGCCGCGCCCTTCGTCTCCTGCGACGACCGGGAGGCGACCGAGCTGGCCGTCGCCCACCTGATCGCCCTCGGGCACCGGCGGATCGGGCTGATCACCGGCCCGGACCGGTTCGTCCCCGTGCAGCGCCGGGTGGCCGGCTGGCGGGCCGCCATGGGGCGCCTGGCGGGCCTGCCCGAGGCCGAGCTGGCCGACCTGGCCGAGCTGACCCTGTTCGGCGTGGAGGGCGGCGAGGCCGCCGCGGGGCGGCTGCTGGAGCGCGGGGTGACCGGCGTGGTGTGCGGCTCCGACCTGATGGCCCTCGGCGCGATCCGGGCCGCCCGCCAGCGCGGCCTGTCCGTCCCCGGCGACCTGTCCGTGGTGGGGTACGACGACTCGCCGCTGATGGCCTTCACCGACCCGCCGCTGACGACGATGCGCCAGCCGGTGGCCGCCATGGCGGTGGCCGCCGTCCGGGCCCTGGTCGACGAGATCAACGGGCACGCCGCCCCGCACTCGGAGTACCTGTTCCGGCCCGAGCTGGTGGTGCGCGGCTCCACGGCGGTCGTCCGGCAGCCGGCCGCCCGGCAGCCCGCCGCCGCACTCGCCAGGAGCGCCGGCTGACCGCCGTCATTTCTTGCGCAAGCCCTGCTTGACTCTTGCAGCCGTGGGGCGGCATTCTGCTCTGACCACCCGGTGGCACACCGCCGTGCCACGCACCCCACGCCGTCCCGCGCCACAGAACGGGGATCGCCACCCATGACCGCCAGCACCCCCACGCCGCTGACCTCCGACGACGACTGGTGGCGCTCCGCGGTCGTCTACCAGGTCTACGTCCGCAGCTTCGCCGACTCCAACGGCGACGGCGTCGGCGACCTCCAGGGCATCCGCGAGCGGCTGCCGTACCTGCGCGACCTCGGGGTCGACGCGCTCTGGCTGACCCCCTTCTACACCTCGCCGATGGTCGACGGCGGCTACGACGTGGCCGACTACCGCGACGTCGACCCGATGTTCGGCACCCTCGCCGACTTCGACTCCATGATCACCGACGCGCACGCGCTCGGCCTGCGGATCATCGTCGACATCGTGCCCAACCACACCTCCAGCGCGCACCCGTGGTTCGTCGCCGCGCTCGCCGCCGCCCCCGGCTCCCCGGAGCGGGCCCGCTACCTGTTCGCCGAGGGCCGGGGCGGGCACGGCGAGCTGCCGCCCAACGACTGGGAGAGCATCTTCGGCGGGCCGGCCTGGACCCGGGTGCCCGACGGCCAGTGGTACCTGCACCTGTTCGACCCGGCCCAGCCCGACCTCAACTGGCGGCACCCCGAGGTCCGCGCCGAGTTCGAAGGCGTGCTGCGCTTCTGGCTCGACCGGGGCGTCGACGGGTTCCGCATCGACGTGGCCCACGGCATGATCAAGGCCGAAGGGCTGCCCGACGTCGGCTTCAACTCGATGACCGGCGGCCGACGCCAGTCCGAGCTGCTCGGCAAGGGCCGGCTGCCGTACTTCGACCAGGACGAGGTGCACGAGATCTACCGGGCCTGGCGGCCGATCCTGGACAGCTACCCCGGCGGCCGGATGGCCGTGGCCGAGGCGTGGGCCGAGACGCCGCAGCGGCTCGCCCGCTACATCGGGCCCGACGAGCTGCACCAGGCGTTCAGCTTCGACTTCCTCGACGCCACCTGGTCGGCCGACTCGTTCCGCAAGGTGATCGACACCGCGCTGGCCGAGGCGACCATCGTCGGCGCGCCGACCACCTGGGTGCTGTCCAACCACGACAAGCAGCGGCACGTCACCCGCTACGGCGACGGCGAGGTCGGCCTGCGCCGGGCCCGCGCCGCCAGCCTGCTGATGCTGGCCCTGCCCGGCTGCGCCTACCTCTACCAGGGCGAGGAGCTGGGCCTGCCGGAGGTGCTCGACCTGCCCGACGAGCTGCGCCAGGACCCGTCGTTCCTGCGCACCGGCGAGAGCCGGGACGGCTGCCGGGTGCCGATCCCGTGGAACGGCGAGCTGGCCCCGTACGGCTTCGGGCCGGCCGGCAGCGAGCTGAGCTGGCTGCCGGCCCCCGCCACCTGGGCCGCCCTCTCGGTCGCCGCCCAGGCCGGCACGCCCGGCTCGACCCTGGAGCTCTACCGCGCGGCGCTGCGGGCCCGGCGCGCCCACCCGGCGCTCGCCCGCGACGCCGATGGCGTGACCTGGCTGGAGACGACCGGCCCCGGCGTGCTGGCGTTCCGCCGCACCGGCGGCGGCGCGGAGCTGACCTGCGTGGTCAACCTCAGCGACGCGCCGGTGCAGATCGACGGGTACGGCCAGCCGGTCGTGGCCAGCGCGGAGCTGACCGGGCAGGGCACCGGGCACGTCCTGCCGGTCGACGCCGCCGCGTGGTTCGAACGGCGCTGAGCCGGGTACAGCCCGCAGTGGACCCCTGGTCGTCCGTCGTGCTCCGCGCCGACGGGCGGCCGGGCAGCCGACCCCTTGTGGTGGGGGGTGAAGGTGGCACCGGCGCCCCGTGGAGTTCCGCTCCACGGGGCGCCGACGTCCGTCCGGGACGGCGCGCGGGGTGTCCCCGATCACCGTCCACCCGGGAAGTTTCAGGGCCCCGGGCGACTTCCTGCATCCAGAAGCGCCAATCGCAGGGACAGGAGCCGGGACAATGGACACCGCATTCGACGCCCTCACCGTCGGCCGCCACACCCTCCGCAACCGGGTGGTCATGGCACCCATGACGCGCAGCCGGGCGGACGGGCCAGGGGCCGTCCCCACGGAGCTGATGGCCACCTACTACGCCCAGCGCGCCGGCGCCGGGCTGATCGTCACCGAAGGCGTGCAGCCCTCGGCGGTCGGCCAGGGCTACCTGAACACCCCCGGCCTGCACACCGCCGACCAGGTCGCCGGCTGGCGGCGGGTGACCGACGCGGTGCACGAGCGGGGCGGCGTGATCTTCGCGCAGCTCATGCACGTCGGGCGGATCGCCCACCCGGACAACACCGCCCACGGCTCGGCCCCGGTCGGCGCGTCCGCCGTGCCGGCGGCCGGGACGATCGTCACCCCCACCGGCCCGCAGGAGTTCCCGACCCCGCAGCCGCTGGACGCCGAGGGCGTCCGGGCCACCGTCGCGGACTTTGTCGCGGCAGCCCGCAACGCCGTTGACGCGGGCTTCGACGGGGTGGAGCTGCACGGGGCGAACGGTTACCTGCTTCACCAGTTCCTCTCCACCAACGCCAACCGGCGCGACGACGGGTACGGCGGCGACCCGACCGGCCGCATCCGGCTCGTCGTCGAGGTGGCCACCGCCGTGGCGGAGGCGATCGGCGCCGACCGGGTCGGGCTGCGGATCTCGCCGGCCAACCCGTACAACGACATCGCCGAGGACGACCACCGCGAGACGTACCTGGCCCTGGTCGACGCGCTGAACCCCCTCGGGCTGGCGTACCTGCACGTGGCCGAGGGGGCGGACACCGAGTTCACGCCCATGCTGCGCGAGCGGTGGGCCGGGGCGCTGCTGCTCAACCCGTACACCCCGGGGGCCTGGACCGGGCCGGAGGCGCTGAAGCTGGTCGAGCGCGGCGACGCCGACCTGGTCTCGTACGGCGCGCTGTTCCTCGCCAACCCCGACCTGCCCCGGCGGCTGGCCGAGGGCGGCCCGTTCAACACCCCCGACTACACGACCGCGTACGGCGGCGGGCACGAGGGCTACACCGACTACCCGGCGCTGCCCGACCAGGGCTGACCCGACGCCCGGGCGCGTCCCCGGCCAACGGGGACGCGCCCGCGGACGGCGCGGGCAGAATCGCCGCATGGCGTATCTGTTCCTGGTGCTCGCGATCGCGTCCGAGGTGGTCGGGACGAGCCTGCTCAAGGCGACGCACGGGTTCACCCGGCTGTGGCCGACGCTCGGGCTGGCGGTGGCGTACCTGGCGGCGTTCGGGCTGCTCTCGCTCGCGGTGCGGGAGATCCCGGTCGGCGTCGCGTACGCAATGTGGTCCGGGCTGGGCACGGCGGCGATCGTCGCGGTCGGGGCGGCCTTCCTCGGCGAGCCGCTCAGCGTGACGAAGGTCGTCGGCGTGGCGCTCGTCATCGCCGGGGTGGTCGTGCTCAACCTGGGCGGGACGCACTGAGCGGCGGGCGGGCGGGCGGGCGGATCCGGCGGGCCGACGGTCAGCGGCTCGGCGGGCGGGCCGGCACGGCGGGGCCGGCGGTCAGCTCCCCTTCTCGGTGAGCAGCTTGGCGATGCGGGCGAAGCCGGCCCGCAGCTCGGCCTCGGCGGGAGCGGGGCGGGGCCCGGCCGGCTCCCCGGCCGCCTCCAGCTCCTCGTCGATGACGTCGTCGAAGTCGCCGTAGAGGTCGGACGCCTCGATCCGGGCCGCCTCGTCGGAGGCGGCGATGCGGGCGGCGGCGATCTCGCCACGGATCTCGTCGGGCGACAGGGCGGGCACCAGGGGCTCCACCACGGCCATGAGCTGCTCCTCGGCCACCACCGACTCGGCGAGGGCCAGCGCGTGCGGGCGCTCGTAGGGCCCGCAGACCACCGGCTCCCACTCGTCGGCGTCGTCGAGCGGGCCGAACGTGATGATCCACGGCAGGCCGAGCATCGGCGAGTCGTCCGGCAGGTCCAACGTCACGAGTGCGCCCACGCGCTCATCATGGCCGGTCCTCACATTCACGTGTGAGGCATTTACCCGAATTGCCCGATCGGTTGCGCGGGTCACCCCGCCCCGCCGGGCGTGCCCGGGCCGGTGTCGGCGTCGGCGTCGGCCTCGGCGTCGAGGTCGGCCGGCGCCGCCCCCTCGGCCAGGTCCACCACCCGGCCGTACGGGCTGGTCGCGGCCAGCGCCGCGCCGAACAGCACGAGCTGGTTGAGCAGGTAGAGGTAGAGCAGCAGGCCGACCGCGCCCGCCACCACCGTGTACGCCGGGTTCCGCTCGGTGCGCACCACGTAGAACCGCCCGACCGTGTTCAGCAGGGTGATGCCCACCGCCACGGCGAACACCACCGGGCGCAGCCGGCGGCGGCTCATCCGCAGCCGGGGCACCGCCACCAGCAGGGCGGCGGCCAGCACCGCGTTGACCAGCACGCTGAGCACGGCGCTGATCACGGTCAGCCCCACCGAGCCGGTGCTGCGCAGCAGGAAGCGCAGCAGCGACTCCAACGCGTCCACGGCGGCCACCGACAGGCCGAGCAGGACGAACACCCCCACCAGCACGCCCAGGTCGACCAGCCGGCGCACCACCAGGTTGCCGGGCTGCTGGTTGAGCCCGTACATCAGCCGCTGCGACGAGCGGATCGCCTCCACCCAGCCGATCCCGGTGAAGACCAGGATGACCAGGCCCACCACCCCGACCGTGTTGCTGCTCTGCGCGATCTGCGCCGGGTCGAGGAAGGGCAGGTTCTCCTTGAGGAAGCCGGCCGCCGCGTCGCTGACCTCGTCGTTGTCCTCCAGGATCGCCCCGAAGATCGAGTACGCCACCAGGGCCAACGCGAAGACCGCGAAGAAGCCGTAGTAGGCGATCGCCGCCGCCAGCCGCCCGCCGAGCACCTCCGCGTAGAGGTTGCCGGCCCGCCACAGATGGTCGAAGGTCCGCGACCGGCGGCGCGCCGCGCTCACCCGCCGGTCGATGCCGGCCTCGATCCGCCCGAAGACCTCCACGCCGTCATCCTCGCCGATCCGCCGCCCGCACGGGAGAGCGTCGCCGGCTCAGGACACGCCGAGCAGGAAGTCCCGGCGCGGCTGCCACCGGGTCTGACCGCTGTGCGAGAAGAGCGTGAACGAGTCGACCTCGAACATCGCCGAGAAGTCGGCCAGGTCCTCGTACGCCCGGTCCAGCGCCTCCGGCGCGACGTCCTGCGCCACCGTGACGTGCGGGTGGTAGGGGAAGCGGGTCTCCCGGTGCAGCTCGGGGGCCGAGTTGATGGCGGCGGCGAGCAGCTCGCACTCGCTGATCCCGGCGGCCACCGCCACGAACACCACCTGCGTCACCGGGCGGAACGTGCCGGTGCCCCGCAGGTGCAGGGTGAACGGCAGGTGCGTGGCGGCCACCCCGGCGAGGTGCCGCTCGACCGCCGGCAGCGCCGCCGTCGGGATCTCGGTGGGCCCGAGCAGCGTCACGTGCGCGGGCACCACGAGGGGGTCGCCGGCCTCGACCCGCCGCCGGGTGAGCATGCCGCCCCACGGCTCCGGGATGTCCACCGCGATCCCGATCTGGATGGTGTCGCCGGCCTGCGGCGCCCCGTCCCTGCGATCCACGCTCCGCGCCACCCCTCCGGCCACCGACCCGCCCGTCTCCACCCGTACCCGTCGCGCCGGGCGGTCAGCCGAGGCGGACCGGCGGGAAGAACCCGACCCGCTCGTACGTCTCGTGCAGCGTCGCCGAGGCGACCGCGCGGGCCTTCTCCGCGCCGGCCGCGAGCAGCTTGTCGAGCTGCGCCGGGTCGTCGAGGTAGGCCCGGGTGCGCTCCTGGATCGGCGTGACGAACTCCCGGACCACCTCGCCCAGGTCCTTCTTCAGGTCGCCGTAGCCCCGGCCCGCGTACGCGGCGACCAGGTCGTCGATGCTGCGGTCGGTCAGCGCCGAGTAGATGGTGAGCAGGTTGGACACGCCCGGCTTGGTCTCGCTGTCGAAGACGATCTCCCGGCCGGTGTCGGTGACCGCGGAGCGGATCTTCTTGGCCGAGCGGGCCGGGTCCTCCAGCAGGTCGATGATGCCGCTCGGCGAGGACGACGACTTCGACATCTTGGCCGTCGGGTCCTGCAGGTCGGTGATCTTCGCGGTGTCCTTGACGATGTGCGGCGCGGGCACGACGAACGTCTTGCCGAACTGCGAGTTGAACCGCTGCGCCAGGTCGCGGGACAGCTCCAGGTGCTGGCGCTGGTCCTCGCCCACCGGGACGGCGTGCGCCTGGTAGAGCAGGATGTCGGCGGCCTGGAGGATCGGGTACGTGAACAGGCCGACGCTGGAGCGGTCGCTGCCCTGCTTCTGCGACTTGTCCTTGAACTGGGTCATCCGGCTGGCCTCGCCGAAGCCGGTGATGCAGCCCAGCACCCAGGCCAGCTGCGGGTGCTCGGGCACCTGCGACTGGACGAACAGCGTGCTGCGCTCCGGGTCCAAGCCGACGGCGAAGAGCTGCGCGGCGGCCACCCGGGTGCGCTGCCGCAGCACCTTGGGGTCGTGCCCGGCCGTGATGGCGTGCAGGTCGACCACGCAGTAGAACGCGTCGTGGGTGTCCTGCAACGCCACCCAGTGCCGCACCGCGCCCAGGTAGTTGCCGAGGTGGAACGAGTCGGCCGTCGGCTGGATGCCGGAGAACACGCGGGGGCGGGCGGGTACGTCGGACATGCCGGCATTCTGTCAGCAACCCCCGGCGTACGTCATGACGGGCCGGCGGGTCGGCTCTCCGCCGCCGCCAGCGGGCCGGTGACCTCGCGTCGCGGCTCGGGCAGGCGCACCACGGAGACCGCGAGCCGGGACACCCGCCGGCCCTCCAGCGCGAGCACCCGCAGCAGCCACCCGCCGGGCGGGTCGTCCGGGTCCCGGTCCCCGCCGTCCGCCGCCGGAGGGGCCACCGGCACCTCGTCCCCCACCACCGGCAGCCGGCCCAGCGCGGCCATCACGTACCCGCCAGCCGTCTCGTAGGGGCCGGCGGCCAGCCGCACGCCGGTGCGCTCGGCGAAGTCGGCGAGGTTGAGCCGGCCGTCGACCACGGTGGGCAGGCCGGTCGGCTCCGGCTCCGGGTCGCCGTCGTGCTCGTCGTGGATCTCGCCGACCAGCTCCTCGATCAGGTCCTCGCAGGTGACGATGCCGGCGGTGCCGCCGTACTCGTCGACCACCACCGCGAGGTGGTGGCCCTCGCGACGCATCTCGGTCAGCGCGGCCAGCACCCGCTTGCTGCCGGGCAGCCGCTTGACCTCCCGGGCCAGCTCGCCGACGGTGGTGCCCGGGTCGAGGTCGGGGCGCAGCAGCACGTCGCGCAGGTGCACGAAGCCGACCACGTCGTCGTGGGTGCCGTCGACGACCGGGTACCGGCGGTGCGTCTCGGCCCGGACCAGCCGCTCCGCCTCGGCGACGGTCATCCCGACCGACAGGAACACGACCTCGGTGCGGGGCATCATCACCTCGCGGACCAGGCTCGCCCCGGCGGCCAGCACCTCGTCGATGATCCGCCGCTCGTCGGCGTCGAGGACGGTGCTGGCGGCGACCAGGTCGCGCAGCTCGGCCTCGCTGATCCGCTCCCGGCCGGCGGCGGGGCTGGCCCCGAGCAGGTCGGTGACCAGCCGGGTCGCGCCGTCGGCGGCCCGCACCACCAGCCGGGCGACGGCACGGGCCAGCGGGCCCGGTTCGCGTCGGAGCCGCCCCACCGGTCGCCGGCGGAGCCCGGGACCACCCGCTTCCCGCATGACAACTCATCGTAGGGCCCGCAACGGTTCGGCACAGGTCGTCCACCCGGAGTAACGGTGTGCGTATCTGTTCAGTCGTGAAAGATTGTGATGGAATGGCGGTGCGACGACGCGGAGCGCGGCCACAGCCGGCCGCCGTAGGGTGAGCGCGGACGGCCGCGGCGAGGCGCGGCCAGGCAGGAGGACCCCGACGTGAAACTGCTCGTCACCGGCGGCGCCGGCTACATCGGCAGCGTGGTGACCCGGATGCTGCTCGACGCCGGCCACGAGGTGGTCGTCCTCGACGACCTGCGCACCGGGCACCGCGAGGCGCTCGCCCCGGACGCCACCTGGGTCGACGCGCCCATCCACGAGGCGGCCCGGGTGCTCACCCCCGAGGCGGGCTTCGACGGGGTGCTGCACTTCGCCGCCCTCATCGCCGCCGGCGAGTCCATGATCCGCCCGGAGCTGTACTGGCAGAACAACACCGTCGGCTCGCTCGCCCTGATCGACGCCGTCCGGGCCGCCCGGGTCCCCCGGATGGTCTTCTCCTCCACCGCCGCCGTCTACGGCAACCCGACCGAGCTGCCCATCCCGGAGACCGCCGTCAAGGCCCCCACCAACACGTACGGGGCCACCAAGCTGGCCGTGGACATGGCGCTCACCTCCGAGGCGATCGGGCACGACCTGGCCGCCGTGTCCCTGCGCTACTTCAACGTCGCCGGGGCGTACCTGCGCGGCGACGTCGCCATCGGCGAGCGGCACGACCCGGAGACCCACCTCATCCCGATCGCCCTCGACGTCGCCGCCGGCCGGCGGGAGAAGCTGCAGCTCTTCGGCGACGACTACCCCACCGTCGACGGCACCTGCGTGCGCGACTACATCCACGTCGAGGACCTGGCCCGCGCCCACCTGCTGGCGCTCACCCCCGCCGCGCCCGGCCGGCACCGCGTCTACAACCTGGGCAACGGCGCCGGGTTCACCAATCGGCAGGTCGTCGACGTGGTCCGCGAGGTCACCGGCCGGCCGCTGCCGGTCGAGGTGGCCCCGCGCCGCGAGGGCGACCCGGCCGAGCTGGTCGCCTCCTCCGCCCTGGCCCGCGAGGAGCTGGGCTGGACGCCCGAGAAGCCGACCCTGCACGACATGGTCGGCGACGCCTGGGCCTTCTACCGCACGCACATCCTGGAGCGTCCGTGACCGACCCCGCGCACCCCTCGCCCCCGCCGGCCGACGCCGTCGCCCCCGCGCCGGCCGGGGAGGTCGCCTCTCCCGCGCCGGCCGGGGACGTCGCCGACCGGGCCGCCGCCGGCTTCCGCCAGCGGTACGGCGCACCCGCCGCCGGCCGCTGGGCGGCACCCGGGCGGGTCAACCTGATCGGCGAGCACACCGACTACAACGACGGCTTCGTGCTGCCGTTCGCGCTGCCGCTGCGTACCGTCGTCGCCGCCGCCCCCGACGACGGCGACCGCTGGACGGTCTGGTCGGAACTCACCGGCGAGCAGGTCGGGTTCGGCGCCGACGAGGTGGCCGCCCCCGGCCGGGTCGCCGGCTGGGCCGCGTACGTCGCCGGGGTGGTGTGGGCGCTGCGCGAGGCCGGCCACCGGGTGCCCGGGGCGCGGCTGGCCGTCGCCTCCGACGTGCCGCTCGGCTCCGGGCTGTCGTCGTCGGCCGCGCTGGAGGCCGCCGTGCTGGCCGCCCTCGTCGACCTCGGCGGGCTGGACCTGCCGGCCGAGGGGCGGCCCCGGCTCGCCCAGCGGGCCGAGAACGCCTACGTCGGCGCGCCCACCGGGATCATGGACCAGTCCGCGGCGATCCGCTGCCGCGCCGGCCATGCCCTCTTCCTCGACTGCCGCACCGAGGCCGTCGAGCACATCCCGTTCGACCTGGCCGCCGCCGGGCTGGCCGTGCTGGTGATCGACAGCCGGGCCCCGCACCGGCACGCCGACGGCGAGTACGCCTCCCGCCGCGCCGCCTGCGAGAAGGCCGCCGGGCTGCTCGGGGTGCCCGCCCTGCGCGACGTGGCCGCCGCCGACCTCGACGACGCCCTCGCCCGGCTCGACGACGACGAGACCCGCCGCCGCGTTAGGCACGTCGTCACCGAGGACCAGCGGGTGCTCGACGCCGTGGCGCTGCTGCGCGCCGGCCGGGTACGCGACATCGGGCCGCTGCTGACCGCCTCGCACGCGTCGATGCGCGACGACTTCGAGATCACCGTGCCGGAGGTCGACACGGCGGTCGAGGCGGCCCTCGCCGCCGGGGCGTGCGGGGCCCGGATGACCGGCGGCGGCTTCGGCGGCTGCGTCCTCGCCCTGGTCGACGCCGACCGCGCCGACGCGGTGGCCGACGCCGTCACGACCCGGTACGCCGAGCGCGGCTTCCGCGCCCCCGGCTTCCACCTGGCCACCCCGGCCCCCGGCGCCCACCGCTTGTAAGGAAGGGCCCCTTGTTAACGCATTCTGCATAGCAAGGGGCCCCTGTTAACAACGCCGGGCGGGCGTCCGCCGGGCACCGGCGGGGGCCGGGAAGAGGCTCAGGCGGCCTCGACGATCATGCCCGCGCCGACGGTGCGGTTGGTGGCCTCGTCGATGATCACGAAACCGCCGGTGGTGCGGTTGCGGCGGTACTCGTCCGCCAGCAGCGGGATCGTCGTGCGCAGCCGCACCCGGCCGATCTCGTTGAGTTTGAGTTCGGTGGCGGTTTCGTCGCGGTGCAGGGAGTTGATGTCGAGGCGGTAGTGCAGGCCCCGCACGATGGCCCGCGCGGAGCGGGTGGTGTGTTTGATGGCGTAG
>NZ_JAHWGR010000044.1:0-58978 GCF_020873825.1 Micromonospora sp. DH13 | reverse complement strand
CCCAAGGCAAAACCGACCGAGAGATCAAACGCTGCCTCAAACGCTACATCGCCCGAGACCTCTACCGACGCCTCGAAACCCCACCCCCACCACTTGACGCGGCATAGGAGCGTCCGCCCGGAGCGGGCGGGCCCCGGCGAACCCCACCCCGACCAGCAACAAGGGCAGGACCTACAGCGGGTATGTGCGGGCCACCGCCAGCATTTCCGAGCTGTGCGAGCCGACCACCCCGACGTCCGCCGGCCGGGGCCGGAACCCGGGGATGGCGTCCAGCCCGTCGCTGGCGTCCATGGCGCGCAGCGCCGCCGCCCCGGAGCCGCCGGCCAGCACGAGGGTGACCTCGATCCCCTCCGGTGGCGGGGCGTGGAACACGATCCCGAAGCCCCAGGGGGTGCCGGTGGCGCGTCCGCCGGGGACCGCCTGGCCGGCCACCACCGCCGACTCGACCTCGGTCGCGCCGTCGACGTGCAGGGTGAGCAGGCGTACCGGCCGCTGCGGGGTGACCCGCACCCGCACGGTCCGCTGTTCCGTGGACCTGGTGTCGGCGAGGACCTCCAGCTTCGGCGCGGGCAGGTTCGCCGCCTGCGCCGGCCCGGAGCGCAGTTCGGTGTCGCCGAGCCCGGGGAAGTCCGCGACGGTCGTGGCCCCGTCGACGAACTGGGCCGTCCACGGCTGGGGGTCGGTCTCGTGGCTGAGCCAGCGGGCCTGGCCGGTGCCGGCGTCGAGGGCGTACATCAGGTGGGTGGGCACGGGGTGGGCGGCGTCGAAGCGGTCGACGGCGAGCCCGACCCCGGCGAACACCGCCGCCGCGAGCCCGGCGGCGACGGCCGGGAGCGCGCCGGCCCGGCGGGCGCGGGCGGCGACGAGGCCGCGCTGGCCGCCGGCCTCGGGGTGCAGCAGGTCCACCACGGGCAGCGCGGCCAGGCCGAGCAGCACCGCGAACAGCGCGGCGACGCCGCCCATCGCCATGCCGAGCGCCGGGAACAGCAGGACGACGGTCGGCAGCAGGATGACCACGGCGACCGCGCCGGCCCCGGTCGCCGCGACCACGGGCCACGGGCCGTCGATCCGCACGGTGAGCGCGATGAGCCCGGCCGCCGCGCCGGCCAGGGCGGGCAGGGTCGTCAGGTACGCCCCGCCGGGCACCAGCACCGCCAGCACGATGCCGAGTACGGCAAGCCAGCCCAGCCCGCCGATCGCGAGGGCGGCGGGGCCGACCCGGCGGCGGGTCAGCGCGTACCAGGTGAACAGGGTCGCGGCGGCGAGCGCCACCACGGCGAGCCGGTACCAGGTGGGCCGGTACGGGTCGAGCAGCTCGGCGTATCCGGGCCGGACGGCGGTGACGCCCGCCCAGAGCAGCTGTGCGCCCAGCGGGGCGACGACGATCGGCACCAGGCCCAGCGCGAACCCGGCGGCGAGCCGCCCGTACGTGGTCCGGCCGCGCCGCTGGGCGAGCCAGCCGAGCGCGGCCACGGCCAGCAGGGCGGCCACGGCCAGCGGCAGGACCAGCCAGCCGGGGTAGCGGGCGAGCCCGCCGGGGACGGGGAAGTAGGTGGCGTCGTGCCCGGCGTCGAGGGCCTTGAGGTCGGCGCGGCCGAACTCGCGGGCCAGGCCGAGCGCGTTGTCGCCGTGCTGCTGGAGGCTGGCCCGGTCCATCGCGGCCGGGGTGTCCAGCGGCGTGTGGTAGACGGCTCCGCCGTCGATGTAGGCGGAGTTGAGCCCGACGAAGCCGGCCCGGTCGAGGAACGCGGTGAAGTCGGTGTCGTTGGGCAGCGCCCGGTAGATCTCCACGGCGAACGAGGTGCCGACGGGGTGCGGGGCGGCGCGGCCGAACACGTCGACGAGCTTCGCGTTGTCCCGGGACGTCTCGAACATGATCACCGGGCCGGTCGAGCCGCGCGCCTCCAGGTTGAGCACGACCCCGCCGTCGGCGGCGAGCGGATGGTCGGCGGCGAACGCGGACGCCCCGCAGAGGCACGCCTCCTCGGCGTCGGTGAGCACGAACACGACGTCGTTGCGGGGGCGGGGGCCGGCGGCCAGCGCGCGGGCCACCTCCAGGATGGTGGAGGTGCCGGCGGCGTCGTCGTTGCCGCCGGGGCCGGACTGCACCGAGTCGTAGTGGGCGACCAGGAACACCTTGCCGGTGGGGTCGGTGCCGGGCAGCCGGGCGACGACGTTGCGGACCCGGGCCAGGGTCGACCCGGCGGCGGCCCCGCTGAGCTGGCCGGCCTCCCGGGCGACGGTGTCCTGCACCGAGGTCTCCAGGCCGAGGCCGCGCAGCACGCCCTCCAGGTGCGCGCGGACCTGGTCGTTGGCCGGGCTGCCGGCCGGGTGCGGCCGGGCCGCGATCGTCTCCACGGTCCGGTACGCCCGCGCGGCGCTGAACTCGTCGGCGGGGGCGTCGGCGGGGCGCGGGGCGGGGGTGTCCAGGTCGTACGCGACGGTGCCGCCGACGGCGAGCAGGGCGGCGAGCGCGGCGAGGGCGGCGAGCGGGCGGCGGCGGGGGCGGGCCAGCGCCCGGTCGGCGGCGCGGGTGGGGGGCGGTGCGCCCACGGGTACTCCTCGGGGTGGGGCCGGGCCGGGCCTCGGGGTGGTGGGCCAGGGTGGGCACCATCCTGCACCGTCGGGCCCCGCGGCGGGACTCCCCGCGGCACTTGTTCCCTTTGTCCGCGCCGGGTGGTGACCGGCGGCATCCCGTCCGTGCCGGACCCGTCGTGTTGTGTGGGAGCGTTGTCTAATACAGGATCAGCAGGGCACTCGGAAGGAGCCCGACATCACCAGCGATCTCCCGCGTCCCGGTGCGGTGACGCGGCCGCCCCGGGGGGCCGGCTCTGCCGGTTCCTCCGTCGTGCCCCGGGCGTTCCCGGCCGCCGGCGGCCTGGGTCACCACCCGGTGCTGCCGCCCGGCGAGCGGCTGCGGGTGCTGCTGGTCGAGGACGACGAGGGCGACGCCTTCCTGGTCGGCGAGTTGCTCGCCGAGACCAACTCGTCGATCGACCTGCTGGTCGCGACCAGCCTGAGCGAGGCCCGGCAGCGGGTGATGGGCGTCGACTGCGTGCTGCTCGACCTCGGCCTGCCCGACGCGCAGGGGCTGGACGGGCTGCGCCAGGTCCTGGAGATGTCCAGCGGCGCGGCGGTCTGCGTGCTGACCGGGCGCTCCGACGAGCACCTGGGCATCGTCGCGGTCGCCGAGGGCGCGCAGGACTACCTGGTCAAGGGCCAGGTCGACGGGGTGCTGCTGACCCGGGCGCTGCGCTACGCGGTGGAGCGCAAGCGGGCCGACGTCAACGCGCGGCGGCTGCGCGAGGTGGAGCTGCGCCAGGCCGAGTCGGCCCGGTTGGAGCGCGGCCTGCTGCCCCAGCCGCTGATGTCGACCGACGAGGTCGCGGTGCACACGTTCTACCGGCCCGGCCGGCACGCGGCGCTCATCGGCGGCGACTTCTACGACGTGGTGCAGACCCGCCCGGACCGGGTGGACCTGATCGTCGGCGACGTGTGCGGGCACGGCGTGGACGAGGCGGCGCTGGGGGTGGAGCTGCGGGTGGCGTGGCGGGCGCTCGTGCTGGCCGGGGTGCCCGACGACGAGGTGCTGCCGGCCCTGGAGCAGGTGCTGATGAGCGAGCGCCGACTCCAGGAGATCTTCGCCACCGTGGCGACCGCCCGGCTCGACCTGGCCGGCAACGCGGCCACGGTGCGCCTCGCGGGGCATCCGCCGCCGCTGCTGCTGTCCGGGGGTAAGGTCGCGCCCGTGCCGGCGCCGGGCGGCCTGCTGCTGGGCGTCCGCCCCCGCCGTCCCGTGGCCTTCGACCTGGAGTTCGACACCGATGACTGGTCCCTGTTGATGTACACCGACGGCCTGATCGAGGGGCGCGTCGGCGACGGCGACGAGCGGCTCGACGTCCCCGGCCTGACCGAGCTGCTCGGCGACCGGGACAATCTCGCCGTGCCGCTGGCCGAGCTGCCGGCGTGGCTGGTCGGGCGGGCCGAGCAGATCAACGGCGGCCCGCTCGCCGACGACGTCGCCATGCTCCTGGTCACCCGGGGCGGTGGCCGGTGACGGCACGCACCGCCGGCTGGACCCTGCGCCGCCGGGTCGTCGCGCTGCTCACCGTCGTGGGCGTGCTGCTGGGCGCGTCGGTGGCCGTGGAGATCGCCGTGGCCGCGAAGAACCGCGACTACACCCACTCGGTGCTCGACCGCACCGGCCCGCTGCGCGCCCAGTCGCAGGAGCTACTCAGCGTGCTGGTCGACCAGGAGACGGCGATCCGGGGGTACGCGCTGACCGGCGACCGCCGGGACCTCGAACCGTACGTGCAGGGCGGCGAGCGCGAGCAGCAGATCTACCGGAGCATGCGCGGCCTCATCGGCGTCTACCCGGCGCTGGCCCGCCAGCTCGACGCGGTCGAGGCGGAGGCGGGCCGGTGGCGCAGCACGGTCGCCGAGCCGGTGATCCGCACCACCGAGGAGCAGGGCACCACCGCCGGGCGGGCGTTGATCACGGAGGACTCCCGGCAGCGCTTCGACGTCATCCGCAAGTCGGTGAGCCAGCTCCAGGAGGGCATCCTCGTCGAGCGCGAGAAGGGCGCCGACAACATCTACCGCACCAGCAGCATGCTGGTGCTGCTGCTGGTCGGGGCGGCCCTGGTGGTGGCGGTCGCCGGGGCGGTGCTGCTGATCTCGCTGGAGCGGATGGTGGTCCGGCCGCTGACGGGCCTGGCCGAGCAGGTCCGCGAGGTGGCCAGGGGCGACTTCCAGCACCGCATCGCCGGCTCCGGGCCGCCGGAGTTCCTGCGGCTCGCCGACGACGTGGACGCGATGCGCCAGAAGATCGCCAAGGACCTGGCCGAGGTGCGGGAGGCCCGGGAACGCATCGAGTGGGTCAACAGCCAGCTCCAGAAGCAGGCCGAGGAACTGGTCCGGTCCAACCGGGACCTGGAGCAGTTCGCGTACGTCGCCTCGCACGACCTGCAGGAGCCGCTGCGCAAGGTGGCCAGCTTCTGCCAGCTCCTGCAGCGCCGGTACGCGGGGCAGCTCGACGAGCGCGCCGACCAGTACATCGCGTTCGCCGTGGACGGCGCGCAGCGGATGCAGCGGCTCATCAACGACCTGCTGGCGTTCTCCCGGATCGGGCGGCTCACCACCGGCTTCACCGAGGTCGACCTCAACGGGGTGATGGGCGACGTGGCGGGGCAGACCGAGGCCGCCCGGCAGTACGCCGACGGCGAGCTGACCTGGGACGCGCTGCCGACGATCCGGGGCGAGGAGCCCCTGCTGACGAACCTGCTGGCCAACCTGGTCAGCAACTCGATCAAGTTCCGCCGCCCGGACGTGCCGCCGAGGGTGCACGTCTCCGCGCGGCTGGTGGGCGACGAGTGGGAGATCAGCTGCCAGGACAACGGCATCGGCATCGAGCCGGAGTTCGCGGACAAGATCTTCGTGATCTTCCAGCGGCTGCACTCCAAGGACGCGTACCCAGGCACCGGCATCGGGCTGGCGATCGTGAAGAAGATCGTCGAATACCACGGCGGCCGGGTCTGGGTGGACACCGACACCGCCGAGGGCACCGCGATCCGGTTCACCCTCCCGGCGCTGCCCGAGGACGTGGAGGCGGCCGCGCGGGCCGCCGAGCAGCCGCCGGCCGGCGAGGCGGCGGGCGACGAGGCGACGGCGGGCGACGAGGCGACGGCGGGCGACGAGCCGGCGACCGGCGAGGCGGCCGGGGCCGACCCCGTGGAGGGCGGCGCGCCGGTCGAGCCGGCCGACGACGACGGGGCCCGGGTGGAGGTGCCCCGGCCACGCGGCGCGCGGGCGGAGGGGACCGACGGGACCCAGGACAGCGACGGCACGAAGGAGGCGGTGGGATGACCGCGCCCGCAGACGGCAAGAGCCCGATCGAGGTCCTGCTGGTCGAGGACGACCCGGGCGACGTGTTGATGACCCAGGAGGCGTTCGAGGAGCACAAGCTCCGCAACCGGCTGACCGTCGTCTCCGACGGCGCGGAGGCTCTGGCCTACCTGCGCCGGGAGGGCAAGTACGCGGACGCGGTGGCGCCGGACCTGATCCTGCTCGACCTGAACCTGCCCCGCCGGGACGGTCGGGAGGTGCTGGAGGAGATAAAGCAGGACGAGCAGCTCTGCCGCATCCCGGTGGTGGTGCTGACCACCTCCCAGGCCGACGAGGACATCCTGCGCAGCTACCAGCTGCACGCGAACGCGTACGTCACGAAGCCGGTCGACTTCGAGCGGTTCATCGCGGTGGTCCGGCAGATCGACGAGTTCTTCGTCAGCGTGGTGAAGTTGCCGCCGCGTGGCTGACCTCACCGACACCCTGACCGACGACGTCGCCGAGCTGCTGCACCGCGCGGCGACGGACGTCGTGCTGCCCCTGTTCCAGCAGCTGGACGACGCCGACGTGACGGAGAAGGCCCCCGGTGACCTGGTCACCGTCGCCGACCAGCGGGCCGAGGAGCTGATCAGCGCCGGGCTGCGCCGGCTGCGCCCCGCTTCGGTGGTGGTCGGCGAGGAGGCGGTCGCCGACGACCCGTCCCTGCTCGGGCATCTGCGCCCCGGCGGGGCCGGCGGGCACCTGAGCGGCGGCGGCGACGTCTGGCTGGTCGACCCCGTCGACGGCACCGCCAACTTCGCCGCCGGCAGGCGCCCGTTCGCGCTGATGGTGGCGCTGCTGACCGGCGGGGAACAGGTCGGCGCGTGGGTGCTGGACCCGCTGGGCGGGACCCTGGCCGTCGCCCGCGCGGGCCACGGCACGACGGTGAACGGTGTGCCGGTGCGCATCGGCGACGCCGTGCCGCCGCCCGGCGAGCTGCGCGGCACGGCGATGACCCAGTTCCTGCCGCCGAAGCTGCGGCGGCGGGCCGAGGCCGGCGGGGAGCGCATCGGCGCGCTGCTGCCCGGCCAGCACTGCGCCGGTCGGGAATACCTCGACATGCTCGTCGGCGAGCAACAGTTCGTGCTCTTCTGGCGCACCCTGCCGTGGGACCACGCCCCCGGGGCGCTGCTGGTCCGCGAGGCCGGCGGGGTGGCCCGCCGGTTCGACGGCAGCGACTACCACCCGGCCGAGGACGCGCCGGGGTTGCTGGTCGCCGCGAACGAGCGGGTGTGGGCCGAGGCCCGCGAGGCATTGATCCTCGACTGAGATCCGTGGGAGCCTCCGCCGGGGCGTCCGCCGCCGTCCGGTCCGGTATCCTGACCGGCGGTCTCCGCCAGCGGGCCGTCGCCCGGCGTCGGTGGGGGCCGCCGCGCACCACCGGGAGCCGGTGGTCGAGGGAAGGGACGCCGCCGTGCCCAGGACCAGCCTCATCCGGCGTCGCGGCCGGGGGCCGCTGACCGTGCTGCTCGTCGCCGTGGCGCTGCTGCTCGGCGTGGGCGCCGTGCCGGCCGCCGCCGAACCCAACGAGGGCGGCACGAAGAAGCTGCGCGAGGCGCTGGAGTCCGCCGCCAAGGGACACATCGAGGCCAAGGCGAAGCTCGACAACTCCAAGCGCCGCCAGCAGCTGCTCACCACCCAGCTCAAGACCGTCGAGACCCGGCTGGTGGGGCTGACCGCGCAGGTCGGCGAGGTGGCCGCGCAGTCGTACCGGCTGGGCCGGATGACCGCGCCGGCGCTGCTCATCCAGTCGGTGTCCCCGGAGGCGTTCCTGAACCGCGCCGTCGAGCTGGACGTGATGGCCCAGCGGGACAGCCGCCGGTTGCGCGAGATGATCGAGACCCGGGACGAGGCGAACCGCGCCAAGATCGCCATCGACGCCGAGGTGCGGGAGCAGCAGAAGCAGCTCGCGGCGCTGGCCAAGAAGAAGCGGGAGGCCGAGACCGCGCTCGCGGCGGTCAGCTCCGGCAGCGGCTCCGGGTTCAGCGGCGGCTCCGCCTCGGCCAAGCCGGCCCCGCGCAACTCCGACGGCAGCTGGCCGTCCGAGTCCTGCTCGGTCAACGACCCGACCACCTCCGGCTGCATCACCCCGCGCACCCTGCACGCCCTCCAGCAGGCCAAGGCCGCCGGCTACAAGCGGTACGTCTCCTGCTACCGCAGCGGCGGCAGCGGCGAGCACCCCAAGGGGCGGGCCTGCGACTTCTCCGCCGCCACCAACGGCTTCAAGGACGAGACGGCCACCGGTGGCGACAAGGCGTACGGCGACAGCCTGGCCAACTACTTCAAGAACAACGCCAGCCGGCTCGGCGTGCTCTACGTGATCTGGTACAGGCAGATCTGGATGCCGAACACCGGATGGCGGGCGTACAGCGGCAGCGGCAGCCCCGCCGCCGACCACACGAACCATGTTCATCTCTCGATGTACTGACCCGGGGGCCCAGCTTCGCTGCGTACCATCGCGACGGTGAGCAGCTCATCGTCGCCCGCCGCCGTCGCGCAGGCGCGGCCCG
Organism: Micromonospora sp. DH13; assembly: GCF_020873825.1. Lineage (NCBI taxonomy): Bacteria > Bacillati > Actinomycetota > Actinomycetes > Micromonosporales > Micromonosporaceae > Micromonospora > Micromonospora sp. DH13. The sequence goes on along the minus strand of NZ_JAHWGR010000044.1, from coordinate 50,585 downwards.
CGCCGCCCCCCGCCCGCGCCCTGCCCAACGGTCTCGCCGCGTTCCTGGTCTTCTTCTCCAGCGGGGCGGTGCTCGTGCTGGAGACCGTCGCGCTGCGCCTCGTCGGCCCGTACGTCGGGGTCACCCTGGAGGTGACCAGCTCCGTCATCGGCATCGCGCTGGGCGCGATCGCGTACGGGGCGTGGACGGGCGGCTGGCTGGCCGACCGGCGGGACCCGCGCGCCCTGATCGCCCCGGCGCTGGTGCTGGCCGGCATCGCCACGGCCGTCACCCTCCCCGTCGTCCGGTACGCGGGCGAGGTGCTGCGCGGCGGGGCGGCCAGCGCCGTGCTGCTGCTCACCGCGCTCGCCGTGTTCGTGCCGGCGGCGCTGCTCGCGGCGGTCACCCCGCTCGTGGTGAAGCTCCAACTCGCCGACCTGCGCCGCACCGGGCAGGTCGTCGGCCGGCTCTCCGGCATCGGCACGCTGGGCGGCATCACGGCGACCCTGCTGACCGGCTTCGTGCTCGTCGCCGCGCTGCCCAGCAGCGTCATCCTGCTCGCCCTCGCCGTGCTGCTCGGCGGCACCGGGCTGGGGCTCGGCGCGTACCTGCACCGGCAGGGGCGGGCGGGGCTGGCCGGGGCGGGGGCGGGGCTGCCCGGTCCGGGCCGGACGAAGGCCGTCCTCGCGGTGCTCGGGCTGGCCGGGGCGGGACTGACCACCATCGCCCCGAACCCGTGCGACGTGGAGACGGCGTACCACTGCGCGTCGGTGGAGACCGATCCCGGCCGGCCGTCCGGGCGGACGCTGCTGCTCAACTCCGCCCAGCACTCGTACGTCGACCTGGCCGACCCCACCCACCTGGAGTACGCGTACACGCAGTGGATCGGCGCGGCGGCCGACGTGGCCGCCCCCGCCGGGCAACGCCTGGACGCCCTGCACCTGGGCGGCGGCGGCTTCACCGTGCCGCGCTACCTGACCGCCACCCGGCCCGGCACCGACAACGCGGTCTTCGAGATCGACGGCGGCCTCGTCGAGCTGGACCGCCGGGAGCTGGGCGTGCGCCCCGGGCCGGGCCTGCGCATCGAGGCCGGCGACGCCCGGGTGCTGCTCGACGCGGAGCCCGCCGACAGCCGTGACCTGGTGGTCGGCGACGCGTTCGGGCACCTCGTGGTGCCGTGGCACCTCGCCACCCGGGAGATGGCCGCCGGGATCAACCGGGTGCTGCGCCCCGGCGGGATCTACGTGCAGAACGTCATCGACTACCCGCCCGGCCGGTTCGTCCGCAGCGAACTGGCCACCGTCGCCGCCGCGTTCCGGCACGTCGCCCTGGTCGCCCCGCCCGACGCTGTCGCCGGCCGGACCGGCGCGAACTTCCTCATCGTCGCCTCCGACGCGCCGCTGCCGCTGGCTCCGCTCGCGGGCCGGGTCAACGCCCTGCCCGAGGCGGCGATCGTGCTCGCCGGCGACGTGCTGACGTCCTTCGTCGGGGACGCGCTGGTGCTCACCGACGACTACGCCCCCGTGGACCAACTGCTCGCTACCGCCTGAAAGGGTGAAACCCTGACCGATTCTGACCGTGCGGGGTTAGGACGGCGCGGGTCGGGCAAAACCTCCGACCATGGGTGGAGCGGTCCGTAACGGCGCGCAGCTGCTCGGCGAGCGCTACCGGCTCGTCGAGCAGCTCGGCGCGGGCGGCATGTCCGTCGTGTGGCGCGGCTACGACGAGGTGCTGGGCCGGCAGGTCGCGGTTAAGGTGCTCGCCTCCCGGCTGGCCAGCGACCGGGCGTTCCGGCACCGGCTCCGCGCCGAGGCCCAGGCCGCCGCCCGGCTCTGCCACCCCAACATCACCAACGTGTACGACTACGGCGAGTCCGAGCAGGTCGGGCTGACCGTCCCGTACGTCGTCATGGAGCTGGTCGACGGCGGGCCGCTCAGTGCCCGGCTCGGCCGCGACGGGACGCTGCCCTGGCGGGAGGCCGTGACCATCGGCGCTGAGGTCACCTCGGCGCTGGCCACCGCGCACGCCCGGGGCGTGGTGCACCGCGACGTGACCCCGGGCAACGTCATGCTCACCTCCACCGGCGTGAAGGTCGTCGACTTCGGCATCTCGGCGCTGGCCGGGGAGAGCGAGAAGGGCGCGGAGGGCACGCTGCTCGGCACCCCCGCCTACCTGGCCCCGGAGCGGCTGGACAACGGCCAGGTCTCCCCGGCCACCGACGTGTACGCCCTCGGCCTGCTGCTCTACCGGATGCTCACCGGCCGGCTGCCCTGGCAGGCGAGCACCACCACCCAGATGCTGCGCGCCCACATGTACGCCGAGCCCGAGCCGATGCCGGACGTGCCGGGGCTGCCCGTCGAGGTGGCCGGGATGGTGCACCGCTGCCTGGCCAAGCGCCCCGAGGACCGCCCGGCCACCGCCGAGGTGGCCCGCACCCTCGCCGACGCGGCCGGGATGCTCGCCACGGTTCCGGTGCCGTCCGCGCCGGCCGGGGGCGACCCGGCCCGGCTCGACCCGGACGTGCTCGCCAACGCCGGCACCACGATCCTGCCCTGGTCGACGGAGACCGGCGCGCTGCCCTTCCCCGGCCGCACCCGCGCCCGGCGGGCGGTGGCGCGGCGGCGTCGGGTCGAGGCGGGGGTGGCGGCGGCCGGCCTGGTGGCGGTCACCGCGACGATGTGGGGGCTGACGTCCCGCAGCCCGGCCAGCGGCGGCATCGACCGGCCCATCGAGGCCCGGATGGGGCTGACCGGGCCGCCGCCCTGCGCCGTCGACTACGCGCTGCGCAAGGACTCCGGGAAGGACTTCACCGCCGAGCTGACCCTCACCAACACCTCCGAGCGGGAGCTGCGCGACTGGACGATGAGCTTCGCGTTCCCCGGCCAGCAGACCGTGACAAAGACCGACCCGGCCGTACGCCAGCAGGGGCGCACGGTCGAGGTGCGGCCCGCCGCCGGGCAGCCCGCGCTGGCACCCGGCGCGGCCCGGAAGGTCGCGCTGACCGGCCGGTACACCGGCACGAACCCGCTGCCGCTGGAGTTCCGCCTCGGCGACGCCGAGTGCCGCGTACGCGTCTCCGGCGTCGCCGGGACCGTGCCCACCGCCAAGCCGACCGCCAAGCCGACGAAGGCCCCGGCGAAGCCCACCACGAAGAAGGCCACGGTCGCGAAGGCCGGCGGCCCGGGCGGCGGCGCGAACAGCGGCTCGGGCGGCGGCGCGAAGGCCCAGCCCGACAAGCCGGACAAGCCCGCGAAGCCCGGCCCGCCCGCCAAGCCCGGTGCGCCCGGCAAGGGCAAGGGGAAGTAGCCCGGCCCGGCTCAACCCAGCGCAGCGCAGCTGGCTCAGGTCAGCTCGGCGAAGCGCTGCACCTGGGCGATGCTGCCCTCCACGATCAGCACGCTGCCCGGGGCGAGGACGGTGCCCGGGTCGGCGTACCGGAACCGCTCGCCGGGCAGCTTCGCCCCGACCACCATCACCCCGTAGCGGTCCGCCGGGGCCAGCTCGCGCAGCGGCCGCCCGACCAGCGCGTCCGGCACCCGCACCTTGGCGATGGCGAAGTCGTCGCCGAACTCGATGAAGTCGAGCATCTTGCTGACGATCAGGTGCGCCACCCGTTCCCCGGTCTCCGCCTCCGGGAAGATCACGTGGCGGGCGCCGACGGAGCCGAGGATCTTCGCGTGCTTCTCCGAGGTGGCCCGCGCCCAGATCTCCGGCACGCCCAGCTCGGTCAGCCCGAGGACGGTCAGCACGCTCGCCTCCACGGACGCGCCGATCGCCACGACCACGCGCGGGAAGTCCGTCACGCCGAGCTGCCGCAGCGCCCCCTCCTCGGTCGCGTCGGCCTGCACCACCCGGTCCAGGTACGGCGACCAGCGCTGCACCCGTTCGCCGTCGCGGTCGATGGCCAGCACCTCGTGGCCGAGCTGGGTCAGCGAACTGGCCAGGTGGCAGCCGAACCGCCCCAGCCCGATCACCGCGACGCCCCCGCCGTCTGAGTTCCTAGCCGACAATGGGTTGCTCCTCCGGGTAGCGGTACAGCCGTCGTCGGGTGTTCAACGCGATCGCCGACCCGAGGGTGAGCGGCCCGACCCGACCGACGTACATGAGGACGGTCAGCACGATCTGGCCCGGCTCGGCGACGGTCGACGCGACGCCCGAGGAGAGCCCGGTGGTGCTGAACGCCGAGGTCACCTCGAACAGTGCCCGGTGGTAGGCCATCCCCTCCGTGAGCAGCAGCATGAGGACGGTCCCGCCGACCACCAGCGCGACGCTGAGCAGGGCGACGGTCAGGGCCTGCCGCAGGCTGGCGGTGGACACCCGCCGCCGGCCCACGATGACGTCCGGCTCGCCGCGCAGCTCCGCCCAGATGGCGAAGCCGAGCAGAAAGAACGTGGCGACCTTGATTCCGCCCGCCGTGCTGGCGCTGCCGCCGCCGATGAACATCAACGCCACCAGCAGCGGAACGCTCTCCTCGTCCAGCCCCGCCGTGTCGAGGATGGCGAACCCGCCGGTGCGGATCACCGCGCTCTGGGTGAAGGTGGCCAGCACCTTGCCGGCGACGTCGTAGCCGCCGATGGTGCGCGGGTCGGGCCACTCGGCGGCGAGCAGCCCGACGAAGCCGACGACCAGCAGCACCGCGCTGCCCCACACGGTGAGCTTGGTGGCGATCGCCCAGCGGCCCGGCGTCCGCCACTCCCGGGACGCCTCGAACAGTGCGGGGAAGCCCAGCCCGCCGACGATCGTGCCGACCGCGATCGGCAGGCAGATCCACGGGTCCCGCGCGAACCCGACCAGGCTGTCGGAGAAGAGCGCGAAGCCGCCGTTGTTGAACCCCTGCACGGCGTGGAAGAAGCCGTACCAGAGGGCCCGGCCCGGCGGGTAGTCGTAGCCGAGCCAGAACCGGCCGGCGAGCACGGCGGTCATCACCAGCTCGCAGGCGGCCATGGTCCCCGCGATGCGCAGCAGCAGCCCGCGTACGTCGCCGATGCCGAACTCGGCGGTCTCGGCCTGCACCAGCAACCGGTTGCGTAGCCCGAGCTGCCGGGCGACCACGAGCACCACCAGGGTCGCGCCGCTGAGGATGCCGAACCCGCCGACCTGGGTCAGCACGGTGATCATCACCAGCCCGAACCCGTTCCAGTACGTCGGGGTGTCGACCACGGACAGGCCGGTGACGGAGACCGCCGAGGTGGCCGTGAAGAACGCCGTGCTGAACGGGGTGAACCGGTGCGCGTTGGTCGCCGCCGGCAGCATCAGCGCGCCGGTGCCGAGCAGGATCGCCGCCAGGAACCCGAACGGCACCAGCCGCACGGGGTGACGGAGAAACCGGTGCACCAGACAATCTTCCGTTCCCCGCCGACCGTCGGTGCCGAAACGGCCATCTGTCCGTCAACCCGCCCCGGTCTGCTGGGCGCGATCCCTCGACGACAGGAGACGGCGTTGCGACGTACCCTTTCCGCCCTCGGCCTGGCCGGCGCGCTGCTCGCGGCGGCCGTGGCGGTGCCGGCCATGAGCGCCTCGGCGAAGCCGGAGGCCGCCCCCGGTACCGCCCCGGACGCCGCCCCGCCGGCCGCCGCGGACCGGTCCCGAGCCGCCGACCGGCCGCTGGTCATCGGCCACCGGGGCGCGAGCGGCTACCGGCCCGAGCACACCCTGGAGGCGTACCGGCTGGCGATCCGGATGGGCGCCGACTACATCGAGCCGGACCTGGTCCCGACGAAGGACGGCCAGCTCGTCGCCCGGCACGAGAACGAGATCTCCGGTACGACCGACGTGGCGGCCCACCCCGAGTTCGCCGCCCGCAAGGCCACCAAGACCATCGACGGGGTGTCGGTAACCGGCTGGTTCACCGAGGACTTCACCCTCGCCGAGCTGAGGACGCTGCGGGCCAAGGAGCGGCTGCCCCAGGTGCGGGTCGCCAACACCGCGTTCGACGGCAAGCTCCCGGTGCCCACCCTCCAGGAGGTCATCGACCTGGCCCGCACCGAGAGCAAGGCCCGGGGCCGCACGATCGGCGTCTACCCCGAGACCAAGCACCCGAGCTACTTCGCCTCGATCGGGCTGCCCCTGGAGGAGCGCCTCGTCGCCGTGCTCAAGGCGAACAAGCTCACCCACCGCAACGACCCGGTGATCATCCAGTCGTTCGAGACGGCCAACCTGCGCAAGCTGGACAAGCTGACCGACGTGAAGCTGGCCCAGCTCCTCGACGCGTCGGGCCGCCCCTACGACTTCACCCTCGCCGGCGACCCCCGCACCTACGCCGACCTGGCCACCGCCTCCGGCCTCAAGTGGATCGCCGGGTACGCCGACGGCGTCGGCGCGAACAAGAACCTCATCGTCCCCCGGGACGCCGCCGGCAAGCTGCTCGCCCCCACCGCCCTGATCCGGGACGCCCACCGGCTCAAGCTGGTGGTGCACGCCTGGACGTTCCGGGCCGAGAACCAGTTCCTCCCGGCCGACTTCCGCATCGGCGCCGACCCGAACGCCCGCGGCGACATCACCGCCGAGTACGAGCTGTTCTACGGCCTCGGCCTGGACGGTGTCTTCGCCGACCAGCCGGACACCGCCGTCGCCGCCCGCGCCGGCCTGCCCCGCCACTGACCGAACTCGCACGAACGCGGCCCGCCCCCTCCGCCGGGGGCGGGCCGCGCTGGTTGGGCGTGCCGCGCTGGCCGGGTGCGCTGCGGCTGGCGGTGCGGCCCCCTGTTCTGCCGACTAGGGAGCTGATGTCGTAAATGGATCGGGCCCGCACCGTCACGTTCCGAGCGCAGGCTGGTCAGGCCGCGTGACCACACCTGTCACCTGCCGGTGCAGCAGACCTGTCCGACCTGGGTCGAGCAGCCCCGGCTTTCGGTGCCGAGTCATCTGCGACATCAGCTCCCTAGCCGGCGAGAACAGGGGCCCGAGCCCAGGCGTAGCCCGTCATGTCGGGCAGGTGGGGGTATCGGCGAGGCAGGACACGCCCATCTCCCCGACATGGAGTCGATCACCGCCGACCGCCGACCGCCGACCGCCGACCGCCGGCAGCCGGCGGGTGGCAGGTGGCGGTGGCGGTGGCGGTGGCGGTGGCGGGAGGCGACACACCGGCCGGTTGCCGGCGTGGCGATCGGCCCCCGGCACGTGCGGGGCGGCCGTGCTGCCATCGCGTGACTGTCCGGGCGGGCCACCCATTCATCGGTACTTGTGTGTTTCCGCCACATGGCTCGTGGGTGACGTCACTTCTAGCGTGATCCGACACATGACGTTAACTTTCTCCGAGTCCTCACGTGGAGTCGAAATGACGGTCCGGACGACGCGGCGGGTGTTCCTCTCCGCCGCCACGATGATGGCCGCGGCGCTCGCCGCCACGGCCTGTGGCAGCCCGCAGGACACCGCCTCCGGCGGCGGCGACGGTGCCGCCCCGGTGAAGGTCGGCCTGGTCTACTCCCAGTCGGGAGCGCTGGCCAGCTACGGCAAGCAGTACATCGAGGGGTTCCGGGCCGGGCTCGACTTCGCCACCAGGGGCACCGGCAAGGTCGGCGACCGGGCGATCGAGGTCACCGAGGTCGACGACGCGGGCGACCCGGCGAAGGCGGTGTCGGCGGCCAAGGACCTGATCGGCAAGGGCACGAAGATCATCGCCGGCTCGACGTCGTCGGGCGTGGCCCTCCAGGTGGCCCCGATCGCCGCCCAGAACAAGGTCCTGTTCATCTCCGGCCCGGCCGCCACCGACGCCGTGACCGGGGCGAACCGGTACACGTTCCGCTCGGGGCGGCAGTCCTACCAGGACGTGGTGACCGCGAAGTCGTTCATCGGCGACCCGACCGGCAAGAAGGTCGTCGTGTTCGCCCAGGACGGCGCGTTCGGCGACGCCAACGAGGCCGCCGTCAAGGCCGTGATCGGCGGTGCCGGGGCCACGGTGAGCAGCGTTCGCGCGCCGGCCAGCGCCACCGAGTTCACCCCGTTCGCCAGCCAGATCAGGTCTGCGAAGCCCGACCTGCTCTTCGTCGCCTGGGCCGGCACCACCGCCCCCGCCATGTGGCAGACCCTCGACCAGCAGGGCGTGCTCTCCTCGACCACGGTGGTGACCGGGCTGGACATCCGCGCGTCCTGGCCCACGTTCGGCGCGGCCGGTGCCAAGATCTCCTTCCTGTCGCACTGGTTCGACGGGGCCGCCGACACCGAGGCCGCGAAGGCCGCCAAGGCGAAGGTCCCCGGCGGCACCCTCGACCTGTTCCACCCCGACGGCTTCGCCGCCGCCCAGATGGTCGTGCGCGCGGTCGAGCAGGGTGGCGACGACGTGGACAAGATGATCAAGGGGCTGGAGGGCTGGAGCTTCGAGGGCGTCAAGGGCACCATGACGATCCGCGCCGAGGACCACGCCCTGCTCCAGCCGATGTTCCAGGCGAAGCTGGCCGGCAGCGGCAGCGCGTACACGGCGACCGCGCAGAAGAGCCTGACCGGCGACGAGACCGCGCCGCCGGTCGGCCAGATGAAGGGCTGACCCGTGCTCGCCACCCGCGCCCTGACCTGGCGCATCGGTGAGGTCGCCATCGTCGACGGCGTGCACCTCGACCTGGCGCCGGGCGAGTTCCTCGGCGTGATCGGGCCGAACGGCGCCGGCAAGACCTCCCTGTTCAACCTGATCACCGGCCTGCGCCCGCCGACGGCCGGCCAGGTGCTGCTCGACGGCGAGGACGTCACCGCCCTCCCGCCGCACCGGCGGGCCCGGCGCGGGCTGGGGCGTACGTTCCAGTCGTCGTCGGTGTTCGGGTCGCTGACCGTGCGGGAGAACGTGCGGCTCGCCGTACAGGCGCACCGGGGTGGCTCGATGAAGCTGTGGCGACGGGCGGCGGCCGACCGGGGGGTGGCCGCCGCCGCCGACGCGGCGCTCGACCGGGTCGGCCTGCACCACCGGGGTACGGCGCTCGCCGGCACCCTCGCCCACGGCGAGAAGCGCAAGCTGGAGATCGCCCTGCTGCTCGCCGGGGAGCCCCGGGTGATGCTGCTCGACGAGCCGATGGCCGGCGTCAGCGCCGAGGACGTGCCCGAGCTGGTCGCGGTGATCCGGTCGCTGACCGGCGACAGCGGCCGGTCCGTGCTCATGGTGGAACACCACATGGACGTGATCCTCGAACTGGCCGACCGGATCGCCGTGATGCACCACGGCGCGCTGCTGGCCTGCGACACCCCGGAGACCGTGATGGCCGACGCCACCGTCCAGGAGGCGTACCTGGGGGAGGCACTGTGACGGGCGAACCGGTCCTGACCGTCGCGGACCTGTCGGTGCGCATCGCCGGGCTGCACATCCTCCAGGGGGTGTCGTTCACCGTCGCGCCGACCGGCGTGACCGTGCTGCTCGGGCGCAACGGCGTCGGCAAGACCACCACCCTGCGCGCCGTCCTCGGGTTGACGCCCCGGGGCGGCGAGGCGCGCGGCACCGTGCGGATGGGCGGGCGGGACCTGCTCGACCGCCCCACCCACCGGCTCGTCCGCGCCGGGCTCGGCTATGTGCCGGAGGACCGCGACGTGTTCGCCGGGCTCACCGTCGCCGAGAACCTGCGGCTCGCCGAGCGGCGGGGCACCACCCCGGCGTACGACCGGGTCTTCGCGCTCTTCCCGGAGCTGGACCGGCGCGGACGGCAACGGGCCGGCTCGCTCTCCGGCGGGCAGCAGCAGATGCTCGCGATCGGCCGGGTGCTGCTCAACGACAACCGGCTGCTGCTGGTCGACGAGCCGACCAAGGGGTTGGCGCCGAAGGTGGTGACCGAGGTGGCCGAGGTGCTGGAACGCGTCGCCGAGACGGTGCCGGTGCTGCTGGTCGAGCAGAACCTCGCCGTGGTGCGCCGGCTCGCCACCGACGCGGTGGTGCTCTCCGCCGGCCGGGTCGCCTGGGCCGGCGGCGCGGGCGAGCTGCTGGGCTCGGCGGAGCTGACCCGATCCCTGCTGGGCGTGGGCTCGGGGGAGGTGCGGGCGTGAACACGATCGTGCTGCTGACGCTGACCGGGCTCGGCCTGGCGGCGCTCTACTTCCTCGTCGCGTCCGGGCTGTCGCTGGTCTTCGGCCTCGCCGACGTGCTCAACTTCGCCCACGGGCTGTTCCTCGGCGTCGGCGCGTACGGGACGTGGTGGGCGGCGGGCAACCTGCCCGGTGTCGGCGGCGAGGGGCTCGGCTTCGTGCTCGCCGTAGCCTTCGGGGTGGCCGCCGGCACGGTCGTCGCCGTGCTCGTCGAGCTGGTGCTGATCCGGCCGCTGTACTCGCGCACCATCGAGCAGGTGCTCGTCACCGTCGGCCTGTCGCTGGCCGGGGTGGCGCTGCTCCAGGCCACCTGGGGCGCGGACGCCCGGCCGTTCCCCCGCCCCGCCTGGACCCGGCAGGTCACCGGGATCCTCGGCGCGCAGGTGCCCAACGGCGGGCTGCTGCTGATCGTCGCCGCCGCCGTGGTGCTGGGGGCGCTGCTGGCGTTCCTGCGCTGGACCCGGTACGGGCTGATCATCCGGGCCGGCGTGGAGAACCGGGAGATGGTCACCGCGCTGGGCATCGACGTGCGCAAGGCGTTCACCCTGGTCTTCGCCATCGGCGGGGCCGCCGCCGCGCTGGCCGGCGCGCTCGGCGGCGTCTACTTCGGCACCGTCTCGCCCGGCCAGGGCGGCTCCTTGCTGATCTTCGCGTTCATCGTGGTGGTGATCGGCGGCATGGGCTCCGTCGTCGGCTCCGCGTACGCGGCCGTCGCCGTCGGCCTGCTGCAACAGTTCGTCAACTACTACGGCGCGTCCGGCGTCGGCGACCTGTGCGTCGTCGCGCTGCTGGCCGTGGTGCTGCTGCTGCGCCCCCAGGGCATCGCCGGAAAGGTGGCTCACGCATGACCGACTCGATGGTCGAAGCGCCCCCGGCACGGGTGCCGGACGAGCTGACCCCGCACCGGCGGGGCTGGCACGGGCTGCGGCCGTACCTGCCGCTGGTGGCGCTGGCCGTGGCGGCGGTCCTGCCGTACTCGACGCTGGAGCTGCCCGGGATCTTCGAGGGGCCGCTGAACTCGCCCGGCACCCTGCAACTGCTCGCCGTCTGCCTCGTCTTCGGCGGCCTCGCCGCCGGCTACGACCTGCTGTTCGGGCGCACCGGGATGCTCTCCTTCGGGCACGCCCTCTACTTCGCCGCCGGCGTGTACGGCACCGACATCCTGGTCACCCGGGCCGGGCTGCCGCTGTGGCAGGCCGCGCTGCTCACGATCGTCGGCGGGACGATCCTCGCCGGGCTGCTCGGCGCGGTGGCGCTGCGTACGGCCGGGATCGCGTTCGCCATGGTCACCCTCGCCTTCGCGCAGGTCGGGGCGATCCTGGTGGCCCGGGACTTCGGCGGGCTCACCGGCGGCGAGGAGGGGCTGCCGCTGGACGTGTCCGGGCTGCCCGCCGGGCTGGTCGGGGTGGCCAACACCGTCAACCTGTACTGGCTGGCGCTGGCGTACCTGGCCCTGGTGGTGTTCGTCGTGCACCGGGTGTCCGGGTCGCCGACGGGGCGGGTGCTCGCCGGCCTGCGCGACGACGAGCGGCGCATCGGCGTGCTCGGGCTCGACCCGTACCGGTTCAAGCTGGTCGCGTTCACCCTGGCCGGCGGGCTCGCGGCGGGCGGGGGAGTCGTCTACTGCCTGATCGTCGGCGGCGCGTCGCCGCACATCACCTCCAGCGAGCTGACCCTGTCGCTGCTGGTGATGGTGGTGCTCGGCGGCCCTGGCACCCGCTGGGGGCCGGTGCTCGGCGGCGTCGGCTACATGTACCTGGACCACCGGCTCACCGCGTTCGGCAGCAGTGACGCGGTGGAGTCGCTGCCGGCGTTCCTGAGCCGCCCCCTGAGCCAGCCGCTGTTCGTGCTGGGCACGGTGTTCATCCTGGCCGTCTACTTCTTCCCCGGCGGCCTGGCCAGCCTCCGCTCCCGCCTCGGCCCGCTGGCCCGCCACCTGCCCGCCCGCCGCACCCCTTGATCGACGGGGCGGGGGGCCGGGGCTGGTAGGAATGGGGGGTGGATCAGCAGGGACAGGTGCGGGAACGGGCCGAGGCGGTGCTGCGTCGGCTGGCCGGCGACCACGCCCGGCTGCGGGAGGACCAGTGGCGGGCCATCGAGGCGCTGGTGGTCGACCGGCGGCGGGTGCTCTGCGTGCAGCGCACCGGGTGGGGCAAGTCGGCCGTCTACTTCGTGGCCACCGCCCTCCTGCGCGACCGCGACGGAGAGGGCCCACCCGCCGACTCGAAGCCCGCCGACTCCGGAGCCGCCGTCGTCGGGCCGACGGTGATCGTGTCGCCGCTGCTGGCGCTGATGCGCAACCAGGTCGAGGCCGCCGCCCGTGCCGGCATCCGGGCCCGCACCATCAACTCGGCCAACCTCGACGAGTGGGACGCGATCACCGCGGAGATCCACGACGGCGCGGTGGACGTGCTGCTGATCAGCCCCGAGCGGCTCAACAACCCCGACTTCCGGGACGCGGTGCTGCCTCAGCTGGCGGCGACGACCGGGCTGCTCGTCGTCGACGAGGCGCACTGCGTCTCCGACTGGGGGCACGACTTCCGGCCCGACTACCGGCGGCTGCGCACGTTCCTGGCGAACCTGCCGGAGCGTACGCCGGTGCTCGCCACCACGGCCACCGCGAACGCCCGCGTCACGGCCGACGTCGCCGAGCAGCTCGGCGACGCGCTCGTGCTGCGCGGCACGCTGGACCGGGAGTCGCTGCGCCTGGGGGTGCTCGACCTGCCCAGCCCCGCGCACCGGCTCGGCTGGCTCGCCGACCACCTGGACCAACTGCCCGGCTCCGGGATCATCTACACGCTGACCGTGGCGGCGGCCGGCGAGACCGCCGAGTTCCTGCGCTCCCGGGGCTACCCGGTCGCCTCGTACACGGGGCAGGCCGAGGACGCCGACCGGCGGGCCGCCGAGCAGGACCTGCTCGACAACAAGATCAAGGCGCTGGTCGCGACGAGCGCGCTGGGCATGGGCTTCGACAAGCCCGACCTCGGCTTCGTGGTGCACCTGGGCGCGCCGCCGTCGCCGATCGCGTACTACCAGCAGGTCGGCCGCGCCGGCCGCGCCGTCGAACACGCCGAGGTGCTGCTGCTGCCCGGTGCGGAGGACGCGGCCATCTGGCGCTACTTCGCCTCGCTGGCGTTCCCGCCCGAGGAGCAGGTGCGCGCCGTGCTGGCCGCCCTGCACACCGACCGGCCGCTGTCCACCCAGGCCCTCGAACCGATCGTCGACCTGCGCCGGGCCCGCCTCGAACTGATGCTCAAGGTCCTCGACGTGGACGGCGCGGTGCGCCGGGTGCGCGGCGGCTGGCTCGCCACGGGCGAGCCCTGGGTCTACGACGAGGCCCGGTTGCGCCGCGTCGCCCAGGCGCGCACCGCCGAGCAGCAGGCCATGCGCGAGTACGCGACGACGCCCGGCTGCCGCCTGCGGTACCTGCGGGAGTGCCTCGACGACGCCGGGGCGGGCGACTGCGGCCGGTGCGACCGGTGCGCGGGCCCGCTGTTCACCGCCGACGTGTCTTCGCCGGCGCTGGGCTCGGCCCAGGGCTTCCTCGGCCGCCCCGGGGTGGACGTCCCGCCGAAGAAGCTGTGGCCGACCGGGTTGGACGCGGTGGGCGTACCCCTGAAGGGCCGGATCCCCCCGGCGGAGCAGGCGCTTTCGGGGCGGGCCGTGGGGCGGCTGTCCGACCTGGGCTGGGGTGGCCGGCTGCGGGAGCTGGTCGGCCCCGGCGCGGCGGACCGGCCGGTCCCCGACGACGTGGCCGGCGCGGTCGTCGAGGTGCTCAAGGCGTGGGCGCACGGCGACGACCCGTGGCCGCGCCGCCCGGTCGGCGTGGTCGCGGTCGGCTCCCGGCGGCGGCCGGAGCTGGTCGGTTCGCTCGCGGAGCGGATCGCCGCCGTGGGCCGGCTGCCGCTGCTCGGCGCGGTCGTGCCCACGGGCGCCGCCGGCCCGGACGGTCCGCGCGGCAACAGCGCCCAGCGGGTACGCGCGCTGCACGACGCCTTCGCCCTGCCGGACGGGCTGGCGGACACGCTCGCCGGGCTGGACGGGCCGGTGCTGCTCGTCGACGACCTGGTCGACACGGGCTGGACGCTGACGATGGTGGCCCGGCTGCTGCGCCGGGCGGGCGCGCCCGACGTGCTCCCCCTGGCGCTGGCCGTCGCCGGCTGACGCGTGTTTGCAGGGGCCCCCTGTTAACGCATTCTGTTGTACAGGGGGCCCCTGCAAACAAAAGTTCCCGGGCGCGGCGGATTGCGACCAGGGCCACGCCAGGCGGTCGCTGACCAGGCTGGGCGGGGCCCGACGGTACGGTGGGCGGATGACCGATCAGCTTCCCGACGGCGGGGAGCCGCAGCAGCCCGGGGTGCTGGTCGACCGGGGCACGCTGCGGCTCGCGCTGGTCGTCGGCGGGCTGGTGCTCGCGGTCCTGCTCGGGTTCGGCCTCGGCCGGCTCAATCCGCCCCCGGCGGCCGGCGGCTACGCGCTGACCCCGGCCGGCGCGGACCACACCCATGCCCCGGGCACCGGGGCGCACGACCACGGCGGCACCGCCGACGGGGGCGACCCGACGGGCGTCGGCGGCCTCGCGGTCAGCTCCGGCGGCTGGACGCTGGCCCCGCTGGCGGCCGACCTCGCCGCCGGGCGGGCCGGCGAGTTCCGGTTCCAGATCCGGGACGCCCAGGGGCGGCCGGTGACCCGGTTCGCGGTCGTGCACGACAAGCCGATGCACATGATCGTGGTGCGCCGCGACCTCACCGGTTACCAGCACCTGCACCCGACGATGGCGACGGACGGCACCTGGTCGGTCCCGCTGACCCTGCCGCAGCCGGGCGTCTGGCGGGCGTACGCCGACTTCACGCTGGTCACCGACGATGGCGGGCAGAGTGCCCGGACGTTGGGCACCGACCTGGCCGTCCCGGGGGAGTACGCTCCCCGGCCGCTGCCGGCGGCGGCCCGCACCGCCACCGTGGACGGCTTCGCGGTGAGCTGGTCCGGCGAGCCCGCCATCGGCGTGACCCGGCCGCTGCGGTTCGAGGTGCGCGCCGCCGACGGCGCCGCCGCGCCGCTGGAGCGCTACCTGGGCGCGTACGGGCACCTGGTGGCGTTGCGCGAGGGCGACCTGGGATATCTGCACGTGCACCCGGAGGCGGGGCCGCCGACGGCGGGGGTGAGCTTCCAGGTGACCGTGCCGGGGCCGGGCAGTTACCGGCTCTACCTCGACTTCCAGGTGGCCGGCGTGGTGCGGACGGCCGAGTTCACCCTGAACGTGCCCTGACCCGTGACCCTGCCGGGGCCGGGGCGGCTCAACCGGCGCGGCTCAGCAGGGACGGCTCAGCCGGCGCGGCGGACCGGACGGCGGGCCAGGTAGCGGAGCAGGTCGCGGATGTGGTGCTTCTCCTCGGCCGGCACGGCCGGGTCGGCCAGCCGCTGGAGGATGACCCGGACGTCGGCCTCGACCGGCCCCTCGTCGCCGCGCCGCCGGGGGACGGGCCCGGAGTCGGGCAGCCCGAGGGCCCGGAAGGCCGCCGTCACGGGCAGGTCGAGTGCGGCGCAGAAGCCGCGCACCTTCGCCAGCTCGGGGTAGTCCTGCCAGTCGCCGGCGAGCCAGCGGAAGACGGTGGACCGGCCCACGCCGGTGTGCGACGCCAGGTCGCTGACGGTCCAGCCCCGTTCCTCGCGGGCGTCGTCGATGGCGCGTCGCACGAAACGCGCGAACGCCATCTGCGGCGAAACCTCTGGCGAAGCCATTCCTGCGCGGTCTTCCTTCGGGCCGGAGCACCGGGCGGTGCCCTCTGAGGGTAGTCCCACGGGTGGCGGAAGCAAGCGTTTGCTCGCCCCCTTCGTCCCGATCGGTGCCGTCCCGGGGCGGCTACCTGCGAATATCCCTCATGTTCTTTCCCGCCGAGTGGGAACGTTCCCACGGGAAGCGTATCGGTCGCTGCGGGTGATTGCCGTACGTCAACTAAGCTCGATGCTCGTCCGCCCACCGTCCGTGGCCGTCCGAGACCGCCCGATGAGGAGCAGCATGACCGAGCCGAGCCGTCCGGTGCCGCACCGTCCGGGTGCGGTCAGTCTCTTCTTCGTCGCCAAGGCCGGCGTCTTCGCCGTCGGCTTCTGGGGCTGGCTCGCCTTCCTGGTGCTCCACGTCGACCGGGTGACCGGGGCGCACGTCCTGGCCGCCGCGGGCGCGGTCACCACGACGCTGGTCGGCGTGGTGCTCGGCGTGCGCCTGGCCCTGCAGCGCAACGCGGCGGTGCGGCACGCCGAGCTCAAGCGGCTCCTGGTCGACATCTCCTGGAACGCCTTCGCCGCCGCCGGAAACGCGGAGACCCCGGCCAAGGTGGTGCCGTTCCCGACGGTGTCGCCCGACGCCGAGCGGCCCGGTGGCCGGGGGCGCGGAGACCGGTTCTCGGCCTTCGACCGCAGCACTGGCAACGAGCGGCCCCCGGGGCGGGACCGGGGCGGCAGCGGCGACCGCCGCCGCTGAGCGGACCGGCAGGAGAACGGCCCCGGGCCGGACCGGCGCGGGCGCGCCGCGGGCCGGCACGAGAGCGGACCCGGCCCGGCCCGGCCTGCCCGCTGGGCTTGATCGATTCCATGTCGGCGACATAGCGGTATCCCGACCCGTCGGACCCCGCCATATTCCCGACATAGCGAGCGTGGGCCGGGCCCGTGAGCAGGTGCGGGCCGGGGTTCGGCGGCCCCCGGGGGCGCGCCGGGTCAGCCGGTCGGCGGCGTGGCGAGCAGCGTCTCCAGGCGCGGGGTCACCCGCCACTGGTCGACCAGCGCCCGGTAGTCCGCCCGTTGCCCGTCCGTCGGCGGCCCGCCCGCCCGGCGCGCCCGGATCAGCAGGTTCCGGGGCGTGTGCCGGGAGTCGACGAACTCGACCACCTCGGTCCGGTACCCGTGCAGCCGCAGCAGCGCGGCCCGCAGCGAGTCGGTCAGCACGTCCGCGAAGCGCTCGCGCAGGATGCCCTGCCGGGTCAGCAGGTCGTACGGGGCCGGAGCCGGCCGGGTCCGCAACTGGGCGGCGAGGTCGTGGTGGCAGCAGGGCGCGGCGAGCACCCAGCGGGCGTCCCAGCGCACCGCCCGGGCCAGCGCCTCGTCGGTGGCGGTGTCGCACGCGTGCAGGGCCAGCACCAGGTCGG
The DNA here is from genome assembly GCF_020873825.1 of Micromonospora sp. DH13. NCBI lineage: Bacteria > Bacillati > Actinomycetota > Actinomycetes > Micromonosporales > Micromonosporaceae > Micromonospora > Micromonospora sp. DH13. The sequence goes on along the minus strand of NZ_JAHWGR010000044.1, from coordinate 33,468 downwards.
GGGCGGGGTCGACCACCGCGTCGGCGATCGTACCCGCCACGAAGATCACCCGGTCGGCCCAGCCGAGCCGCCCGGCCAGCTCGGTGTTGCGCTGCCGCTGGTCCTCCCGCACGTCGACGCCGACCAGCCGCACGTCCAGCCCGCGCTGCGTGAGATACCGGTACGCGGCGAAGGTCAGGTACGCGTTGCCGCAGCCCAGGTCGACCACCCGCAGCGGCCCGGCGAGGTCGTCCGGCAGGGTCGCGGCGAGCGCCCGCAGGAACGCGTCCACCTGCCGGCGCTTCGCCGCCGTGCCGCCGATCTCGGCGAAGATCGGGTCGCCCGGGTCGAGCAGCCACTCCTTGGCCCGGTCGTGCCCGGCCGGCTCGGCGGCGGGCCGGGCGGCGGCGGCCCGGTGCACCTGCGCCTCGCCGGACTTGGTCACACGGAGCTGGAGCGTCACGTCGGTCGTCTCCACGTGCCAGTTGCCGAACGGCTCGGCCAGCAGGGCGTCCACGGCCGCGCCGGCCTCCGCGCCGGGCGCGAGGTTGCGGGTGTGCGGGCGGGCCCCGTCGGAGGTGGCGAGCTGCAACCTCGGGCCCGCCTTGAGGACGACGGGGCGCAGCTCGGCGCGGACCACCGAGGGGCGGTGCCCCTTACGGCGGCCGGCGGCGACGGCCCGGGTCAGCGCGGGGTCGAGCAGCAGGGCCCGGACCTCGGTCAGGGCGGCGTCCAGGGGTTCGGGCATCTCTCCATCTTCCTCGCCGGGATTCCCCCGGGCGCGGCGGGCGGCGGCCCGCGGCGGGACACCGGGGCGATCCCTCGGCGGGACGTCGGGCGGCGATCGACGGGCAGCGGGCCGATCCCTCGGCGGGATATCGGGCGGCGGGCGATCCGTCGGTGGGGCGGCGGTCGGCGGGACGCCGGGTGTGCCGGGTCGCCCCGCCCGGTCGGTCGGCGCCGGAACGCGACATCCCCCGCTCCGGTGGGACCGGGCGGGGGATGTCGGCGTTGCGCGTGGGTCAGTCGGCGGTCGCCTCGGCGGGCGTACCCGGGCCGGAACCGCCACTGCGGCGGCGTCGGCGGCGGCGGGGCTTGGCCGGATCGCCGTCGGCCGCCGCCGCCGCGGCGGGCTCGGCGCCGGACGGCTCGGCGGTGACCACTGCGGTCGGCTCGCCGGCCCCCGCCTCGCCGACCCGGCGGCGACGCCGGCGGCGCGGCGTGCGGGCGTCGCCCTCGGCGGCCTGCTCGGCCGGGACGCCGGCGGCGTCGCCGTCGCTGGCGGGCCGCGCCGGGCGGCGCTCGCCGCGACCACGGGACTCGCCCCGTTCGCCGCGCCGGGGGCCCCGGCCGCTGGACTCGCCGCGCCGGGACCGGCCGCCGAGGTCCTCCTCGACCTCCGCCGACAGCCCGGCCCGGGTCCGCTCCGCCGTCGGCAGGGTGCCGGTGACGTCGCGGGAGATGGCCAGGTCGGTGTAGAGGTGCGGCGAGGTGTGGTAGGTCTCCGGTGGCTCCGGCATCTCCAGCCCGAGCGTCTTGTCGATGATCCGCCAGCGGGGCATGTCGTCCCAGTCGACGAAGGTCACCGCGACGCCCGTGGCGCCGGCCCGGCCGGTGCGGCCGATCCGGTGGGTGTAGGTGTCCTGGTCTTCGGGGCAGTCGTAGTTGATGACGTGGGTGACACCGCTGACGTCCAGGCCCCGGGCGGCCACGTCGGTGGCGACCAGGATGTCGATCTTGCCGGCCCGGAACGCGCGCAGCGCCCGCTCCCGGGCACCCTGGCCCAGGTCGCCGTGCACGGCGGCCACGGCGAAGCCGCGGAAGTCGAGGTCCTCGGCGACCCGGTCGGCGGCCCGCTTGGTGCGGGTGAAGATCATGGTCAGGCCGCGCCCTTCCGCCTGGAGGATGCGGGCCACGATCTCGATCTTGTTCATCGAGTGGGTGCGGTAGACCAGCTGCTCGGTCTGCGGCGACGGCCCGGTCTCGGCGGTGTGCCCGGCGTGGATCGTCATCGGCTGGCGCAGGAAGCGCCGGGACAGCGTGACGATCGGGTCAGGCATGGTGGCCGAGAAGAGCATGGTCTGCCGGTCCTCCGGCAGCATCGCGAGGATCTTCTCGACGTCATCGAGGAAGCCCAGGTCGAGCATCCGGTCGGCCTCGTCGAGCACCAGCGCGCGCACCCGGTCGAGGCGCAGGTGCTTCTGCTTCTGCAGGTCCATCAGCCGGCCCGGCGTGCCGACCAGGATCTCGACGCCCTTGCGCAGCGCGTCGATCTGCGGCTCGTACGCCACGCCGCCGTAGATCGGCAGCACCCGGACGCCCCGTGTGCGCCCGGCGGCGTCGAGGTCCTTGGCGACCTGGATGCCCAGCTCGCGGGTGGGGACGACGACGAGGGCCTGCGGCACGCCGTCGCCGCCCTCGGCCGGGGCGAAGACGCGCTCCAGCAGCGGCACGCCGAAGCCGAGGGTCTTGCCGGTGCCGGTCGGTGCCTGGCCGATCATGTCGACGCCGCGTAGCGCGATCGGGATCGCGTACTCCTGGATGGCGAAGGCGCGGGTGATGCCGGCCGCCGCCAGCGCCTCGACGGTCTCCGGTCGGGCGCCGAGCTCGGCGAAGGTGGGTGCCTCCGGGCGGACCGGGGCGGTGGGTGCCAGCTCCTGGCCGGCTGTGGGATCGAAGATCTGATCGCTCATATGGATTTGGGGGTGCCCTCTCGTGGTGCGCCCCTCAGGTCCTCAGGGCGCGGACGGTAGTGGCGCGGGCCACACGGTCGGGGGCGGAGATCGCCGAGCCGGACCGGGCCGCACGCGCGCCGTGGTGCAGGGCTTCGGGTCGGAATCGACCCTTCGCCAGATCGGCGCCCACGGCAACTGCCCCATACTACCTGAGCCGCCCCGGTGTCGTCCCTGTTCAGGACAGGGTCCCCACGTCGGGGTCGGTGATTGTGACCTGGGTCACTTTAGCCCTACCCGATTGCGCCCGCTGCGACGCGTTTCGGAGGGGTGGGGAGGTCCGGCCGGCCGACCTGCGCGGTCGGGCCGGCCAGCACCTCTGGCCGCCGGTCTCCCGCAGGGAGATCAGCGAACGGTGAAACCGACCGCCCGGGGCGAGGCCTCGGCGATCTCGACGTAGGCGACCTTGTTGACCGGCACGATGATCCGCCGGCCCTTCTCGTCGGTCAGGGAGAGCGTCCCTTCGTCCTTCGCGAAGGCGTCAGTCACGATCTGCTCGATCTCGGCCGGCGACTGCGCGCTCTCCAGAACCAGCTCGCGCGGCGCGTACTGCACGCCGATCTTGACCTCCACGGTGCCTCCTCAACTGGGGCGAAAAAGCCGCCGTGGGAAGGCTATCCGATCTCACGGCCGGATGTTCAGGCTGACTCACCCTGCAGCGGGAAGCTGGCGATGCCCCGCCAGGACAGCGCCGCCACGAGCGCCTCCGCCTCGGCCTTCGGCACCTGCCGGCCCCCGGCCAGCCAGAACTGCGCCGCCGTCTCCGCCGCGCCGACCAGGCCGGAGGCGAGCAGCTCGGCGTGCGCCCGGCTCACCCCCGTGTCGGAGATGATCGTGTCGGTGATCGCGGCGATGCAGCCCTGCTCCACCCGCTCCACCCGCTGCCGCACGGCCGGGTCGTTGCGCAGGTCGGACTCGAAGACCAGACGGAACGCCTCGCTCTCGTGGTCGACGAAGTCGAAGTACGCGCGGACCGACGCGCTGACGCGTTCCTTGTTGTCGTTGGTGCCCCGCATCGCGTCGTGCACCTTTGCCACGATCGCGTCACAGTGCGTGTCCAGCAGCGCCAGGTAGAGCTCCATCTTGCCCGGGAAGTGCTGATAGAGCACCGGCTTGGAAACCCCCGCCCGCTCGGCGATGTCGTCCATCGCGGCGGCGTGGTATCCCTGCGCGACGAACACCTCCTGCGCCGCCGCGAGCAGCTGCTTGCGCCGCGCGGAGCGGGGCAAACGCGTGGGCCGGCCGGCGGTCTGGGCACCGTTCCCCACAGCCGTCATGGGAACCTCCGAAACTGGTCGTACGAGCCGGCATATCGCCCGAACCGGTCGGGGTCGATGAACCCCGCGCGGAATTGGCCCGCCGCTGTAACTTATCGCCACTGTCACCACACGGTAGCCTCAGCGGGGGCGACCAAGGAGCGCGCGGTGAGTGAAGCAGGGCAACCCGGTGCCGCCACCCCGGGAGAGCACGGCGACGGCACGGGTCAGCAGGACGACCTCGCCCGTTCCGTCAGCGGGTGGGCGCCCTCGGCGACCGGCTGGTCCAGTGGCGGCGACGCCGGCGCGTCGCGGGAGGCGCCGTCCGGCTGGGGCCGCACCGAGCCGGCGTCCGGCTGGGGCGCCTCGTCGCCGCGCCACGGCGACCTGCCGGCCCCCCTGCCCGGCCCGGCCACCCGGGGTGAGCCCCCGACCCGGGTCAACGGCCACCCGCACGTCAACGGCGTGGCCCACCCCGGGGACGAGTCGCGTCCCGGCCGCCCGACGCCGGTCAGCGCGCCGCCGCTGCCGGAGGACGCCGCCTGGGAGACCGACGACGACCGGCTGACCGTCCCCGCGCAGCGCCCGGCCCCCGCCCTGGAGCGCTCGGCCGGCCCGTCGCGCGGCACCGACCCGGACCCCGCTGCCCGGCACTCCTCCGACGACCAGCCGGCCCCCCGCCTGGGCCACTGGCCCGACGGCGACGCCCCAGCGTCCGCGCCCCCCGCCGGTCAGGTGCCGCCGGCCGACGCCGGCTTCGACGCTCCGCGCGGCTTCCCCGCCGACCGGGCCGCCCTCGACCAGGGCGCGACGGCCGGCGGGCCGTACGACTGGGCCCACCGCTTCCCGCCCGAGGACGACGATCCGCGCGGCTATCCGGCCGACCCCGGCCGTGCCGGCCATCCCGGCGACCCCGGCCGTGCCGGCTATTCCGGTGAGCCCGACCGCGGCGGCTATCCCGGCCCTCCCGGCGAGCCCGACCGTGGGCCGGTCCGGGGGCGTGACGAGAGCGCCGCGCCACCCCCGCCGGGCTGGGCCGGCCCCGACTGGAACCGCCCGAGCTGGGGCGGGGGGTGGGCCCCGCCGTGGTCCCGCGACCAGGCCGAGCCGGCCGGCCGCCGCTCCCGCGACGACGAGGGCGAGCCCGCCCGCCGGTCCCGCGACGACGGGTCGGCCGGGCGTCGCCTGCGCGCCGACGAGGACACCGCCGACCGCCACGCCGGCATCGACGAGCTGGCCGGGCGCCGGGCCCGCGCAGAGGCCGAGCCGGTCGGCCCGGCGCGCGCGGAGGCCGAGCAGACCGGTCCGCCGTCACGCGAGGGCCGGGCGGCCGACTGGGCCCCCCCGCCCGGTCGCAGCCACCCGCCGGAGCCGAACCACCCCTACGCCGCCGAGCCGACCCGGCCGTACGAGCCGGTGCGCGCCGAGCCGGTCCGCCCGTACCAGCCGGTGCGGGCCGAGCCGATCCGCCCGTACGAGCTGCCCCGTCCCGGGTCCGAGCCGCGTGCCGGGGCCGAACCGGCCGCCCGACCCGCCCCGGACCCGGCCGAGCGCCCCGCCTGGGCCGGTGGCCGCCCCGCGTCTGCCCCGCCCGCCGCCGGGCCCGAGACCTCGGCCGCCGCAGCCGTCGACCCGGCCGAGGTCCGGGCCGCCGCCGCCCGGCCCTTCCGGCTCCGTCCGGTCCCCGAGGACGCCCCGCCCACCGACGCACCCGGCCAACCGCCGACCGCCACCGGTGCCGGGCCGACCGCCGCACCCGCCACGAGCGGGATCGGCCGGCTGGTCCGCACCCCACCCGCGCCCGCCCCGACGAGCGCACCCCCGTACGCGGCCCGCCGATCCGCACCCGACCCGGTGACCCCGGCCACCCCGGCCGACGGGGGCCGGCAGCCGGACCGCACGGCGGTGCTGCCGCAGCGCGTCCCCGCCGAACCGGACGTGCCCGTCGTGCCGGAGCCGCCAGCCGTGGAGCCCCCCGCCGAGACCCCGGAGCTCGCCCGCATCGCCACCCACCTTCGTCGCGACGACGAGCCCGCCCCGCCGCAGGAGCGGCCCGAGGGGTTCGACGTCAACGCCATCCTCGACGCCGTGCGCGGTGTCGCCGGGGTGCGGGACGCGGCCCTGCGCCGCACCCCGGCCGGCGCGCACAGCCTGCGGCTCGATCTCGCCGACGGTGCCGACCCCGCCGAGGTGAGCCGCCAGGTGGCCCGCCTGCTGCAGGAGCGGATGGGGCTGGCCGCCGCCCCGCAGGACATCCCGGGGATGCCGAGCGCCCCGCCGCCGCCCGTGCGTCGTCGTTCGGCCGAGGCGCGCCCCGACCTGCGGGGCACCGCCCCCCGGCCCCCCGAGCGCCGCCCCGTCGACCCCCGGGGAGCCGCCGGCCGGCTGCCGGAGGCCCGGCCGCCCGCCGACGCGCCGCCGCCCCGGCTCGACCGCCGGGCCGACCCGGCGGGGGAGCCGCCGCGCCGGCGTCGCCAGGCGACCACGCACCGGGGCCGGGCCGCCGTGGAGGAGCCGGGCCAGGTCAGCGCCGCCCCGGCCGGCCTCGCGACGGGCAGCCCGGCGACGCTCGGCTCCTCGTACTCCGGTGGGCAGATGACCACGACGGAGACCGCGCCGTCGCGACCGCTGGACACCGGCGGCGCGCCGGGGCCCCGAGTGGTGATCGACCACGTCCAGGTCAGCACGTTCGGCCTCGACGCGAACGTCGAGGTCCGCCTCCTCGCCGACCAGGAAACCGCATCCGGGTACGCGACCGGGCCCGCCGTGGACGGCTACGTGCTGCGGCTCTGCGCCGTCGCCGCGGCGGCGGCGGTGGACCAGTTGCTGCGCGGCGGCGAGCAGGAGCCCGACCGGGGCCGGTGCTTCGTCGAGCACGCGGCGGTGGTGCCGTTCGGCAACTGCGAGGTGGCCACGGTGGTGGTGCTGCTGGTCTGCGACGGCTGGGTCGAGCAGCTCGCCGGCTCGGCACTGGTGGCCGGCGACCCCCGGCAGGCCGTCGTCCGGGCCACCCTGGCGGCCGTCAACCGCCGCCTGGAGGCGCTGCTGGCGTGACCGACGGCGGGCGGGACGCCGGCGGCGCGGGCAGACTTGGTGCCATGAAAGCCGCCATCCTCGGGCCGGACCACCACCTGCCCCCGCACGGGACCCCGCCGCCGTGGCCCGGTCGGGAGGTACGCCTCGACGGCTCCGTCACCTACGTCCGGGACACCCCGGCCACCGCCGCCGGGGCCGAGCCGGCGCTCTACGTCCACGGCCTCGGCGGGTCGTCGCAGAACTGGACCGACCTGGCCGGGCTGCTCGCCGACCGGCTCGACGGCCAGGCCATCGACCTGCCGGGGTTCGGGCACAGCGAGCCGAGCCGGCGCTACACGGTCCCCGCGTTCGCCGAGCACGTGGTCCGCTGGATCGAGCACTCCGACCGGGGGCCGGTGCACCTGCTCGGCAACTCGCTGGGCGGGGCGGTCTCGGTGCGGGTCGCCGCGCTGCGCCCGGACCTGGTACGCACGCTGACCCTGATCTCCCCGGCGCTGCCCTTCCTGGACTTCCGCCGCTCGTTGCAGGGCCGGATGCTGCCCCTGCTGGCCGTGCCGCGCGGGGAACGGCTCGTCGGCTGGCAGTTGGCCCGGCTGGACCCGAAGGTGATGGCGCAGCAGGTGATGGAGTCCTGCGTGGCCGACCTGACCCGGATCAGCGAGCAGCGCCGGCAGGAGGCGCTGGAGGAGATCCTGCTGCGCTACCAGGCCGCGCACTATGCCTCCGTGTACGTGCGCACCTTCCGCGGCCTGGTCTCCAGCTTCCTGCGTTCGTACCTGCGGGGGCCGGAGTCGCTGTGGCGGCTCGCCGCGGCGGTGCGGGTGCCGACGCTGGTGATCGGCGGGTCCGAGGACCGGCTGGTCGACGTGCGGGTGGCGCCGCAGGCCGCCCGGGTGATCCCGGACAGCCGGCTGTTGATGCTGCGCGGCGTGGGGCACGTGGCCCAGCTGGAGGTGCCCCGCACGGTGGCCCGCGCGGTGCTCGGGTTGCTCGACGAAGTGGCGAACCCCGTGACGGTCCGTGACGTGGCATCCTGACCGGGATGCCCGGATTCCTGCCTCGTCGCGCTTCCCGCCCGAATTCCCCCGCAGCCCCTGCCGTCCGACGGCGTACCCTGCTGTCGGTGGCCGCCCTCGCCGGGTGCGTCCTGGCCGGCGCGGTCCTGCTGACGGCCCGCCCCCCGACAGGCGACGGTCCCCCGACCGACGTCGAGGCGCTGGCCGTCGACCAGGCGGCCCGCACGCCGGCCCCGGCGGGCGGCGTGGCCCTCCCGGCGGCGTCGCCGAGCCCCGGCGGCCCCCCGGCGGCGGCATTCGGCGGTCCCCCGCCCGTCGACACCGGCTCCCCGCCGGCGCCCGGCGCGTCCCCGGTGCTGCGGATCCCGGGGCCCGTGCCGTCGGCCGGCGGGGGCGGCTTCCGGTACGACGACCGCCCCGGCGCGGTGCTCGGCGCGGCCGGCGCGCTGCGCCGCTACCGGGTGGCGGTGGAACGGGAGGCCGGCGAGGACGTGGGCGACTTCGGCACGGCGGTGCAGGAGGCGCTGGCGGGGCCGGGGAGCTGGGTGGACAGCGGCCGGCTGCGGCTGCAACGGGTGCCCGGCGCGGCCCGGCACGACTTCACGGTCTACCTGGCCACGGCCGGCACGGCGGGGCGGATGTGCGCAGCCGGCGGGGTCGACATCCGGGTGGGCGGGCGGCCCTACACCTCCTGCCGCGCGCCCGGGAAAGTGATCATCAACCTGGACCGGTGGCGGCTGTCGGTGCCGCACTTCGTCGATGCCGGGGTGCCGCTGGCGGTCTATCGGACGTACGTGGTGAACCACGAGGTCGGGCACCAGTTGGGGCACGGGCACGAGCGCTGCCCGAAGCCGGGCCGGCCGGCGCCGGTGATGATGCAGCAGACCCTCTTCCTCAACGGCTGCGTGGCCAACCCGTGGCCGTACCGGGACGGCCGCCGCTACGCCGGCCCGCCGCTGTGACCGGGGCGCAGCGCGCCGGGAAAGGCGAGGGCTTTTCGCGCTGTAGGTGGCAAAAGCGCAGTTGAGCGCGTTCTGTCTGTCAGGCTGACGGGGTGACTACCCTCTCCCCATCCGGGGCGTACCGCCCCCGGCGGCCGGGTCGCTCGCGCTCCCGTACGGCGCTCGGCGGCCTGTCCGCCCTGGTCGCCGTCGCCGCCGCCGCGCTCCTGGTCCTCGGCGCGGTGCCGCCGACCGGGCCGGCGGACCCCGGCGGGGCGGGGGCCGGGGCGGGCGACCACAGCGTCGGTGCCGCGCAGGGAGACCGGGCCGACCAGGACGGCCGGGCCGAGCGGGCCGCCCCCGGGCGGTCGGGCGGCTGGCCGACCAGCGGACCCGGCCGGTTCACTGCCGCCGGGGGTCAGTCCCCGGTCCAGGGCACGGGCGGGCCGGTGCGCCGCTACCGGGTGCTCGTCGAGCGGGACACCGGCCAGGACCCGGACGCGTTCGCCGCCGCGGTCGACGAGGCGCTGGGCGACCCGCGCAGCTGGATAGCCTCGGGCGACCTGCGCCTGCAACGGGTGGCCGGGCCCGCCGGCCCCGCCGACCCGGAGCCCGCCGCCGGCCCGGAGGCCGACGCCGTCCCCTCCGCCGACGCCGCCCCCGACACCCCCGACGTTTCCGCACCCGAGGCGGACTTCACCGTCTACCTGGCGACCCCCGTCACCTCCGAGCGGATGTGCGCGCTCGGCGGGCTGCGCACCGAGCGGTACACCTCCTGCCGCCTGCCCGGCCAGGTGATCATCAACCTGGCCCGGTGGATGGAGGCGGTCCCGGACTACGGCGCCCCGTTGGACGTCTACCGCGCGTACGTGGTCAACCACGAGGTCGGGCACGAGCTCGGCGAGCTGCACGAGGCATGCCCGGGGCCGGGCGAGCCCGCGCCGGTGATGCAGCAGCAGACGTACGGCCTCGACGGCTGCGTCGCCAACCCCTGGCCCTACCTCGACGGCAAGCGGTACGCGGGGGAGCCGACCCCGGGCACCTGAGTTATTCCCGCTCCCGCATGTCGGGCGGGTGTCCCTGCTCATGGCCGATCGGCGGTTCGGCGAGCGACAATGGCTCGTCACCCACGCCGATCCCGGGGAGTCCACCGTGTCGTTGCCCCCGCTCGTCGAGCCCGCCGCCGAGCTGACCGTTGACGAGATCCGCCGCTACTCGCGCCACCTGATCATCCCCGACGTCGGGGTCGAGGGGCAGAAGCGGCTGAAGAACGCCCGGGTGCTCTGTGTGGGCGCCGGCGGTCTCGGCTCGCCGGCTCTGCTCTACCTGGCCGCGGCGGGCGTCGGGACGCTCGGCATCATCGACTTCGACACCGTCGACGAGTCCAACCTCCAGCGGCAGGTCATCCACGGCGTCTCCGACGTCGGCCGGTCCAAGGCCGAGTCCGCCGCGGCGTCGATCCGCGAGATCAACCCGCTGGTCAACGTGGAGATCCACAACACCGCGCTGGACCGCGACAACGTGCGGGAGATCTTCTCCGGCTACGACCTGATCGTCGACGGCACCGACAACTTCGCCACCCGCTACATGGTCAACGACGCGGCGGTGCTGCTCGGCAAGCCGTACGTCTGGGGGTCGATCTACCGGTTCGACGGCCAGGCGTCGGTGTTCTGGGCCGAGCACGGCCCCTGCTACCGCTGCCTCTACCCGGAGCCCCCGCCGCCCGGCATGGTCCCCTCCTGCGCCGAGGGCGGCGTGCTCGGCGTGCTCTGCGCGTCGATCGGCTCGATCCAGGTCAACGAGGCGATCAAGCTGCTCGCCGGCATCGGTGAGCCGCTGGTCGGCCGGCTGATGGTCTACGACGCCCTGGAGATGAGCTACCGCAAGATCAAGGTCCGGAAGGACCCGAACTGCGTGCTCTGCGGCGAGAACCCGACGGTCACCGACCTGCTGGAGGACTACGAGGACTTCTGCGGCGCGGTCTCCGAGGAGGCCCAGGAGGCGGTGGTCGACGCGACCATCACCGCGGCCGAGCTGAAGGAGTGGCAGGACGCCGGCAAGGACATCTTCCTCGTCGACGTCCGCGAGCCCGCCGAGTATGAGATCGTCCGGATCCCCGGCTCGACGCTCATCCCCAAGGGCGAGATCATCTCCGGCGAGGCGCTGGCGAAGCTGCCGCAGGACAGGCAGATCGTGCTGCACTGCAAGTCCGGCGTCCGCTCCGCCGAGGCGCTCGCCGCGCTCAAGGCGGCCGGCTTCCGCGACGCGGTGCACGTCCAGGGCGGCGTCCTGTCCTGGATCAAGCAGATCGACCCCTCGCTCCCCGCGTACTGAGCACGACCGGGCTGAGTGCAAGGAGGGGCCCCTTCTTAACGCTTTCGGTAGAGAAGGGGCCCCTTCTCACACCCACCCGCCGGTCGGCGGCAACTGCTCGCCCACCGTTGGCAACTGCTCGCCCAGTGTCGCCCGGCCGACCATCCGAGGTGGGATCGCGTTTGCGTCGGTAGCGTTCCTGCCGTGGTCGACTTGGACGCCGCGATCGGGTTCGTGGTGGCGCACGGTGACGCGGTGGAACGGGCCCGGCTGTCCTGGCTGCGGGCCGGCGCGGCACCGTCGCCGGAACTGCTCGACAGCGCCGAGGTGGGGCAGACTCCCACCGGCGGCTGGCCTGCCGTCTGGGGCGCCGACGTCGCCTCGGTCGACGCCACCTGCTTCCGCCTCGCCGAGCTGGACGACCTCGGTGCTCTCGGCCGTCCCGCCGCCCGCCGGGCGCTGGACTGGTTGGCGTCCCGGCAGCAGGCCGACGGCGGCTGGGAGGAGGATCCCGCCCTCGCCGACGACGCCCCCTGGTGGGCCAGGCCCGGCGACCCCGAGGCGCGGCTGTACCTGACCGCCACCGTCACCTTCTGGCTCACCGTCGCCGATCTGGACGCGCGGCACGTCGCGTCCGGCCGCCGCGCGGCACACTCACCCGACCCCCGCTGGCCGGCCGGACCACCCGACCAGGCCGCTGGCGCGTACGCCGGCAGCGCCTACCAGGGCGTGGTGCAGACCGCCGTCCAGGCCCTCGCCGGGCAGCTCCAGCCGGACGGCACCTTCCCGTCGTACCTGGCCGTCGGCTGGCTCAGCGCGGCGGTCTTCCACCAGCAGGAACTGTTCTACGAGTCGGCCCGGATCCAGGTGTCGCTGGCCGACCGGATGCCGAAGCTCTCCCCGGCCAACGCGGCGTCGCTGGCCGCCGCCCTGCGGCGGGTCGGCGTCGACGAGCAGCACTGGACGCTGGTCGCGGCCCGCCGCCGGTTGGCCGAGACCCAGCGCAGCGACGGCGGCTGGGAGAGCGACGACGGCCACCAGTTCGACGTGCACACCACCCTGGCGGCGATCCGCGCCTGCCGCTGACCGCCCCGCCGCCTGCCTCGGGCTCCGCCCAGCGGGGTGAGAAGGGAACCCCTCTCTACCGTATGCGTTAACAAGGGGCCCCTCCTTACACCTACCCCCGCAGGTGGCCGTCGCCCGTCACCACGTACTTCGTGCTCGTCAGCTCCGGCAGGCCCATCGGCCCCCGGGCGTGCAGCTTCTGCGTCGAGATGCCGATCTCCGCGCCGAAACCGAACTCGCCGCCGTCGGTGAACCGGGTCGAGGCGTTGACCATCACCGCCGCCGCGTCGACCCGGGCCACGAACTCGCGGGCCGCCGACTGGGAGTCGGTGACGATCGCCTCGGTGTGCCCCGTGCCGTACCGGCGGATGTGCGCCACCGCCGCGTCGAGCGAGTCGACGACGGCGACGGAGATGTCCGCCGACAGGTATTCCGTGGCGAAGTCCTCGTCGGTCGCCGGCACCACCGCCGACGAGTACGCGGCGACCTCCGGCGAGCCGTGCACCGTCACCCCGGCCTCGGCGAACGCGGCCAGCACCGCCGGCAGGAACGCGTCCGCGACGGAGGCGTGCACGAGCAGCGACTCGGCGGTGTTGCAGGTCGACAGGCGCTGGGTCTTGGCGTTCAGGGTGATCGCGACGGCCTTGGCGGGGTCGGCGGCGGCGTCGACGTACACGTGGCAGTTGCCCACCCCCGTCTCGATCACCGGCACCGTCGACTCCTCGACGACGGTGCGGATCAGCGACGCCCCGCCGCGCGGGATCAGCACGTCGACCAGGCCGCGCGCCCGCATCAGCTCCTTGACCGAGTCGCGGGAGCTGGCGTCGAGCAGCTGCACGGCGTCCGCCGGCAGGCCCGCGCCGGCGACCGCGTCGCGCAGCACCGCCACCAGGGCCGCGTTGGAGTGCGCCGCCGAGCCGGAGCCGCGCAGCAGCGCCGCGTTGCCCGACTTCAGGCAGATCCCGGCGGCGTCGACGGTCACGTTCGGGCGGGCCTCGTAGATGATGCCGACCACCCCGAACGGCACCCGGACCTGCCGCAGCTCCAGCCCGTTGGGCAGGGTCGAGCCGCGTACCACCTCGCCGACCGGGTCGGGCAGCGCGGCCATCTCGCGCAGCGCCTCGGCGATGCCCGCCACCCGGGCGGCGTCGAGCGCGAGCCGGTCCAGGATGGCCGAGCTCAGCCCGGCCTCCCGCCCGGCCGCCAGGTCCGCCGCGTTCGCGGTCACGATCTCGGGGGTACGCGCGACCAGCGCGTCGGCCATCGCCACCAGCGCGGCGTCCTTGGTGGTGCGCGTGGCGACCGCCAGGGCCTCCGCCGCGCCCCGGGCCCGCCTGGCCTGCTCGACGACGCTCATCCAGCTCACTCCTCACGGTGTTAGGAAGGGACCCCTGTACAACAGAATGCGTTAACAGGGGGCCCCTGCTTACAGCAGCACCAGGTCGTCGCGGTGGACGACCTCACGTTCGTACGCCGGCCCGAGCGCCGCCGCCAGCTCGCCCGTCGAGCGGCCGAGCAGCCCGGGCAGCTCCACGGCGTCGTAGTTGACCAGCCCCCGGGCCACCGGCGCGCCCCCCGCGTCGACCAGGTCGACGGGGTCGCCGGCGGTGAACGCCCCGTCGACGGCGGTGATCCCGGCCGGCAGCAGCGATTTGCGCCGCCCCACCACGGCGGCCACCGCGCCCGCGTCGAGGTGCAGCCGGCCGCGCGGGGTGGTGGCGTGGGCCAGCCAGAACAGCCGGGCGGTCGGGCGTCTGCGCTCGGCGTGGAACAGGGTGCCGACCTCGTCGCCGGCCAGCGCGGCGGCGGCCAGTCCGGCGGCGGTGAGCACCACGGGGATGCCGAAGCCGGTGGCGATCCGGGCCGCCTCGACCTTGGTGACCATGCCGCCGGTGCCGACGCCGGCCCGCCCGGCCCCGCCGATCTGCACGCCGGCCAGGTCGCGTTCGTCGCGGACGTCGGTGATCCGGGTCGACTCGGGCCGGGCCGGGTCGCCGGTCCACAGGGCGTCGACGTCGGAGAGCAGCACCAGCAGCTCGGCGTGGACGAGGGCGGCGACGAGGGCGGCGAGCCGGTCGTTGTCGCCGAACCGGATCTCCTCGGTGGCGACCGTGTCGTTCTCGTTGACGATCGGCACGGCCCGCAGGTCGAGCAGCTTGCGCAGCGTCCGGTACGCGTTGCGGTAGTGCGCCCGGCGGGTCACGTCGTCGACGGTGAGCAGCACCTGCCCGACGGTGAGGCGGTGCCGGGCGAAGCCGGCCGCGTACCGGCCGATGAGCAGGCCCTGGCCGACGCTGGCGGCGGCCTGCTGGGTGGCCAGGTCGCGCGGGCGGCGGCTGAGCCCGAGCGGGGCGAGCCCGGCGGCGATCGCGCCGGAGGAGACCAGCACCACCTCGCGGCCGTCGGCGGCGAGCCGGGCGAGGGTGTCGACGAGCGCGTCGACGCGGTCGTCGTCGAGGCCCCCGGACGCGGTGGTCAGCGAGGACGAGCCGATCTTGACGACGACCCGCCGGGCCGAGGTGACTGCGAGACGCACCCGCCCATTCTGCGCGGTCGGGTCGGCGGGGCCCGGCGGCGTTCCCATATCGTGGCAGCTCGTGACACCTGCGGAGTACGTCGAGGCGGTCCTGGAGCTGGTCGAGCGCATCCCGCCGGGGCGGGTGATGTCGTACGGCGCGGTCGCCGACGCGCTGGCCGAGCGCTCGGGGCGGGCGTCGGCGCGGCTGGTCGGCTCGATCATGGCCCGGCACGGGGGCGGGGTGCCGTGGCACCGGGTGGTCACCTCTGCGGGCCGGCTGCCGCCCGGTCACGAGGTCGAGGCGCGGGCCCGGCTGCGCGCCGAGGGCGCCCCGCTGGGCGGGGCCGGGGTGGACATGGCCGCGGCGGCCTGGTCGCCGGAAGAGGGGATGTGACCGCGACCGTAACGTGAGTAACATTCGGCGTCATGACGCTGCCGCCCGCCGGACCCGGGACGCCGCCCGCGGCCCAGGCGCCGCCGACTGGCGCGGGCGGGGCCGCTCCGCAGTCCGGCGGTCACGTCCTGCCCCGCCGGGTGCACGCCGGCTACGCGCTCGGTTCCCTGGTCACCGGGGCGTTCGGCACCGTGCCGGGGCTGCTGCTCCTGCCCTACCTGACCGACACCCTCGGCGTCGCCGCCGGGGTGGCCGCCCTGCTGGTGCTCCTGCCGAAGGCGTGGGACGTGCTGGTCAACCCCGTCGCCGGGCGGATCTCCGACCGGACCAGGTCGCGCTGGGGGGCCCGCCGGCCGTACCTGCTGCTCGGCGGCCTCGCCCTCGCCGCGCTGTTCGCCGCGATCTTCGCCGCCCCGTTCGGCGTCGGCCCGGCCGCCGGGGCGTACGTCGCCCTCGCCTTCCTCGCCACGGCGACCGCGTTCGCGTTCTTCCAGGTCCCCTACGTGGCGATGCCGGCCGAGCTGACCGACGACTACGCCGAACGTACCCGGCTGATGAGCTGGCGGATCGCGGTGCTGGCGGTGGCCATCCTGGTCTCCGGCGCGGTGGCCCCCGCCGTGGTGACCGCCGGCGGCGACGGCGTCGCCGGGCACCGCTGGATGGGCCTGTTCGTCGCCGCGCTGATCGTGCTCGGCACCCTCGGCGCGTTCCTCGGCACCCGGGGCGCGCCCACCGGCACGGTCGGCGAGAGCGAGCCGACGCTGCGCGCCCAGCTCGCCGTCGCCGCCCGCAACCGGCCGTTCCGGGCGCTGCTGGTCTGCTTCGTGATCCAGTCCGCCGGGGTCGCCACCATCCTGGCCGGGGTCAGTTACTTCGCCGACCAGGTGCTGCGCGACCCGACCACCGGCCCCACCGTGCTGTTCGCCTGCTTCGTCGGGCCGGCGCTGCTGGTGATGCCGCTGTGGACCCGCGTCGGCGCGCGGGTCGGCAAGCGGTCCGCGCTGGTCGCCGCGTCCGCGCTGCTCACGGCGGGGGCCGCCGGCCTGGTCGCCGCGCCGGTGCTGCCGGCCGTCGCGGTCTACCTCGTGGTCGCGGTCATCGGCGTCGGGTACGCCGGCCAGCAGGTCTTCGCGCTGGCCATGCTGCCCGACTGCATCGCGTACGACACGGCGCGCACCGGCCGCCGGCAGGCCGGCGTGTTCACCGGCCTGTGGACGGCGGGGGAGACCCTCGGCCTCGCCCTCGGCCCCGGCATCTACGGGCTGGTGCTCCAGCTCAGCGGGTACGTCTCCTCCGACACCGGCACGGCGGCAGCGCAGTCCGACGCGGCCCGCCTCGGCGTGCTGCTGGGCTTCACGGTGCTGCCGGCCCTGCTGGTCGGCCCGCCCCTGCTCCTGCTGCGCCACTACACGCTCACCCGGGACGACCTGCTGACCGTCGCCACCGGCCACCACGAGACCGGCCACCACGAGAGGAACGTCACCGCCGCATGAGCGACGACCAGGACAACGGCCAGGACACCGGCCGGGCGCTGCCGGAGCGCGGGCTGCCGGCCGAGCGGGTGCTCGGCGACATCGGGGCGCTGCGCGCGGGGGACCGGCCCACCCACGGGGGGCGGCTCTTCGCGTACGTCTACGACCCCGCCGTGCCCGGCCTGGACGAGCTGGCCGCCGCCGCCCACGCGAGCAGCGCCCACGTCAACGGGCTCGACCCGACGGCGTTCCCGTCGCTGCTGGCGATGGAGAACGCGCTGGTCGGGGCGGCGTCCCGGCTGCTCGGCGGCGGCCCCGCCAGCACCGCCCCCGACGTCGTCGGCAGCGTCACCAGCGGCGGCACCGAGTCGCTGATCCTCGCCGTGAAGGCCGCCCGCGACGCCCGCCCCGACGTCGCCGCGCCCCGCATCGCCGTCCCGGTGACCGCCCACGCGGCGTTCGCCAAGGCCGCCCACTACCTGCGGGTCGCCCTCGACCCGGTGCCCGTCGACCCGGTGACCCTGCGGCCGTCCGCCGCCGCCGTGGCCGCCGCGATCGGCCCCGACACGGTGCTGGTGGCCTGCTCCGCCCCCTCGTACGCGCACGGCGTCGTCGACCCCGTCGCCGAGATCGCGGCGGTGGCCGCCGAGGCCGGGGTGCGCTGCCACGTCGACGCCTGCTTCGGCGGCTGGACGCTGCCCTGGTTGCGCCGCCTCGGCGAGCCGGTGCCGCCGTTCGACTTCGCCGTCGCCGGGGTCACCTCGATCTCCGTCGACCTGCACAAGTACGCGTACGCCCCGAAGGGCGTCTCCGTGCTGCTGCACCGCACCCCGGCGCTGCGCGCCCCGCAGTTCTTCGCGTACGCCGACTGGCCCGGCTACACGATGGTCAACCCGGTGATCGCCTCCACCCGCTCGGGCGGCCCGATCGCCGCCGCGTACGCCACGCTGCGCCACCTCGGCGAGGACGGCTACCTGCGGCTCGCGGCGGCGACCCGCGACGCCGTGGCCGGCCTCGCCGACGCGGTACGCGGCACCGACGGGCTGCGGCTGCTGGCCGAGCCCGAGTCGACGGTGGTCTGCTTCACCTCCACCGACCCGACGCTGGACCTGTTCGTGCTGGTCGACGAGCTGACCGCGCGCGGCTGGCACACCCAGCCCCAGCTCTCGTACGCCGACCTGCCGGCCAGCGTGCACCTCACCGTGACCGCCGCGGTGGCCCCCCGGGTGGCGGAGTTCGGCCCCGACCTGGCCGACGCGGCGGCGGCGGCCCGCGCCGCCGGCCCGGTGGAGCTGCCCGCCGAGCTGACCGCGCTCGCGGCGACCCTGACCCCGGACGCGCTCACCCCGGAACTGGTCGCCGGCCTGGCCGCCGCCCTCGGCCTCGGCGGGCCGGGTGCCGGCCTCGACGGCGCGGCGGCGGACGGTGCGGGCGGCTTCGCGCCGGACGCCACCGTCAACGCCCTGCTCGACGCCGCCCCGCCGGCCCTGCGGGAGCGGCTGCTGGTCGAGTTCGTCGGCCTGCTGCAACGCCCCACGTACTGAGCTGCCCCTGAGCCGCCGCCCCGAGCTGTCCCGTTCGCGGCGGGCGGCGGCTGTGGTTGACTGGCGCGGGAGAGAGGAGGCGGTCGTGCAGCTGCCGGCAGTGCTCGGGGAGCCGATCCGGTTCGTGCTGAACTGGGGCCGCCGCTACTCGCTGTGGGTGTTCAACTTCGGCCTCGCCTGCTGCGCGATCGAGTTCATCGCCACCAGCATGGGCCGGCACGACTTCATCCGGCTCGGGGTGATCCCGTTCGCCCACGGCCCGCGGCAGGCCGACCTCATGGTGGTCTCCGGCACGGTCACCGACAAGATGGCCCCGGCGATCAAGCGGCTCTACGACCAGATGCCCGAACCGAAGTACGTCATCTCCTTCGGCGCGTGCTCCAACTGCGGCGGCCCCTACTGGGACTCGTACTCGGTGACCAAGGGCGTCGACCAGCTCATCCCCGTCGACGTGTACGTGCCCGGCTGCCCGCCCCGCCCGGAGGCGCTGCTGCACGGCATCCTGCGCCTGCAGGAGAAGATCGCCGCCGAGCAGTCCGGCATCGGCGGCGTCCCCCGCCCCGACCCCCTGGCCTCCCCGGCCGACGCCGCTCCCGCCGCCGCCCGGCCGCCCCGCCCGGTGGACTCGCTGACGGCCCCGCCGATCCGCCGGCCCACCACCCCCTGAAGCCACCTCGCGACAGGGGCGCCCCCGAGGGTGGTGGCGGGGGGTCAGCCGGTCACTGCGGGGCCAGGGTGAACGTGGCGACGTTGTCCCCCGGGGTCGCGTCGGGGCTCACCCCGAACCACGCGGTCCACAGTTCCAGGGTGACGTCCCGGGCGCTGGTGGGGGCGCTGAAGACCACGTCGAAGGCGCGCTCCTCGCCCGGCATCATCCGCGTTCCCGGCACCAGGGTCTCGTCCGAGTACGCCGGGCCGGACGTCGGATCGGTGCCTTCGATCACCACGCCAGCCGGGAGGTTGGTGGCCTTGAGGTAGAGGCTGCTGTGCGGGGCGTCGCCGGCGTACCGGACCCGCACCGGGAGCCGGTAGCTGCCGTAGGGGTCGACGGTGACCGGGCCGGTCACGTCGATCGCCGCGTCCGGGCGGGCGTCCTGGACGTACGGGACCGGACGGGGGCGGGTCAGCGACCCGGTGGTGGACCGGAACTGGGCGCCGAACGACGTGCTGACGCTCGCCCCGGCGGCCGAGAAGACGTCGAGCACACCCCCGGTGGCCGACATCGGGTAGGCGCGCGGGGTGGCCAGCACGTGGAAGCCGACGGAGAAGCTGCGGCTCTCGCCCGGCGCGAGGTCGCCGCCGTCACCCGGGACGGCGCAGATCCGGACCTCGTGGTTGTCCACCGGGTCCGCGTAGTCGCACTGGAGCGAGTCGGCGAACGAGCTGGGCACCGGCTCACGAACCTGGAACCAGAAGTGGTCGGCCGCCGGGCCCGGGTTGGTGATGGTCACCGGGAGGCTGCCCCGGTAGCCGCGCTCGGTCGGGTCCAGGATGAGCCGGCCCACCGAGACGGTGGCGGTCCCGGTCGGGCGGGCCGATGCGGGTTCGGCGGTGCGGGCCATCGCCGCCCCGGCCGGTGCCAGCGCGGCCGTGCAGCCGAGCAGGGCGATGGCGAGCAGGCCCGCTGTGCGTTCGATCATCGGTGTGGGTCCTCCGTGGGGCGCGTCCGGCGCGGTGCGCCGGGCGACGAAGCGGCACCACCGGGACGGCCCCGGCGATGTCGGGAGTGGTCCGTCCCGGGTGTCGCCGCGCCACGGCGTCGCCGCCGCGCGTGACCTTCCCGCGTCGCCACGTACCCCCGTACCGTGGCCGCGTCATCATCATCGATCCTCGGCCGGCCCGCCACCCCGTGTCCGGGCGCCGTCCGGCGGCAGCTCCGGGAGGCGGCCGGCGGTCCACCCCGGTCGGCGCGGTCTCAGCATCGAGCGGCCACATCCCGCGGACGGCACCCGTACCCACCGGCCGGAGGCGCGACAGAACGTGACCCCCGCGCCGGCGACACAAGCCTCACCCCACCCCTTTGCTCTGCACCCGCATACGCAACGGCCACGCAGTGCAACCGGCTGCCGCACCCGCCGGCGGTCCGCGATCTTGCAGGCGGCCAGCTCCGTGGCGTGTTGCGTGGGTGGGTGCAGAGCAAAGGGGAGCGCAGGTGTCCTTCGCGGTCGGGGAGACGTGACGCAGAGTCAGGTCCCGCAATTCTTCGCGGCCGGCAGCCCCTGCCCGGATCGCTTCGCACCGGGCCGCCGTGATGGACCTCACCGGCTGGCGCGGCCCAGGGGGTAGGTGGGACGGTGGCGGGCTGGGATTAGCCTGCGGCCATGAACCAGTCTGCGGACAAGCGTTCCGCTTTCATCGTCGACGTGCTGACCGAGGAGTTCGGCGCGTCGATGGCGCTCGACCCGGCGGCGTTTCGCCGCAAGTTCCGCAAGATGGCCGCCTCTCCGTTCGCCTTCTACCGGGGCAGCGCCTCGCTCTTCTACGCCGACCAGCGCGGCGACTTCGCCGACGACGCGTTCCTCGACGAGCGCACCAGCCGGGTGTGGATCCACGGGGACCTGCACGCGGAGAACTTCGGCACCTACATGAACGCCTCCGGGCGGCTCGTGTTCAACGTCAACGACTTCGACGAGGCGTACGTCGGGCCGTTCACCTGGGATCTGCGCCGCCTCGCCGCCAGCGTCGCCCTGCTCGGGTACGCCAAGGCGCTCTCCGACCGCGCGATCGGTGACCTGGTCGCCGGCTTCGCCCGGTCGTACCTGACGGAGCTGCGGGCCATCGCCGCCGGCGGGGACGACGCGATCGGCTCGATCACCCTCGACAACGCCGACGGCGTGCTGCGCCGGGTGCTCCAGCAGGCCCGGCTCAACACCCGGGTGGACCTGCTCGCCGCGCAGACCACCGTCGACAACTACGAGCGCCGGTTCTCCCTCGGCGACGGGGTGTTCGAGATCGACGGCGACACCCGGGAGAAGGTCTGCGCCGCGTTCGCCGAGTACCTCGGCACGCTGCCGGAGTCCTCGGCGAACCTGCGCCCGGTCTCCGCGCACATCAAGGACGTCGTCCTGCGCAAGGGGGTGGGCATCGGCTCGGCCGGGCTGCCGTCGTACAACCTGCTGCTGGAGGGGCACACCGAGGCGCTGGAGAACGACGTCGTCATCTACATGAAGCAGGCCCAGGTGCCCGCGGTCGCCCGGCACATCGACGACGAGCGGGTGCGGTCGTACTTCCGGCACCAGGGGCACCGGACGGCGGAGTCGCAGCGGGCGCTGCAGGCCCACGCCGACCCGTGGCTGGGCTTCACCGAGCTGGACGGGGCGGGCCAGCTCGTCGCCGAGGTCTCCCCGTACGCCGCCGACCTGGACTGGTCGGACGTCAACGAGCCGGAGGAGCTGGCCGGGGTGCTGGCCGACCTGGGCCGGGCGGTGGCCCGGATGCACTCGGTCGCCGACGACGAGTCCAGCCACGACCTGGTCGACTACTCCACCGAGGAGGCGATCGTCGCGGCGGTCGAGACGGACCCCGACGGCTTCGTCGCGGGCCTGGTGGAGTTCGCCCACGCGTACGGGCTGCGGGCCCGCGAGGACCACCAGCTCTTCGTCGACCTGTTCCGCAACGGCCGGCTGCCCGGCATCTGAGCAGGGCCGAGTCTCACAGGGTGAAGTCGAGCACCACCTTGATGTCGTCGCCGGTGGGGGTGTACGCCTGCGCGTACTCCGCCACCGGCACCCGGCGGGTGATCAGCGCGTTCAGCCAGGACTGGTCGGCGCGGGCCAGCGCCGCGGCGGCCAGGTCCCAGTGCCGCCGGTTGGCGTTGACCGAGCCGAACACCACGTTGTTCTCCAGCACCAGCTCCCGGTTGAGGGCCCCGGCGTCGAAGTCGAGGGGCCGGCCGCCGCTGGACACGCCGGTGAGGCAGACGATGCCGGTCGGCCCGGCCTTGCACATCGCGTCGAGCACGACCGACGGCGCGCCGGTGCACTCCACCACCACGTCCGGCACCAGGTCGAGCTGCCCGACCGGCCCCGTGTGGTACGTCGCGCCGAGCGCCCGGACCAGGTCCGGCTTCGGCCCGGTCTCGGCGCGGTCCAGCACGTGCACGGCGAACCCGCGCTGGGTGGCCAGCAGCGCCGCCAGCAGGCCGATCGGCCCGGCCCCGGTGACGAGCGCGGTCTGCGGCTGCCACTCGGCGCGGGCCCCGATGCGCTCGATGTGGTCCCACGCCTTCGCCACCACGCTGGTCGGCTCCAGCAGCATCCCCACCGGGGCGAGGGCGGGGTCCAGCCCGACGGCGAAGCGCGGCTGCACCCGCCACCGGTCCCGGGCGAAGCCGGGCAGCCCCTTGATGCCGTGCTCCGTGTACTCGCCGTTGCGGCACATGTCCCACTCGCCGACCGCGCAGTTGGCGCAGGGCACCGGGTCCGGGTGCCGGACGATGCCGACCACCAGGTCACCGGGGTGCAGGGTGCCGCTCGGGTCTTCCAGCACCCGGCCCAGCGACTCGTGCCCGAGCACCAGGGCCGACGCGCCGGGCGGGGCCTCGCCGAAGGTGCCCTCGACGATCTCGTGGTCGGTGCCGCAGATCCCCACGGCCAGCGCCTCGACGAGGATCGCCCCCTCCTCGGCGTGCGGCTCCGGGTAGTCGTCCACCAGCCGCAGCGAGTCGCGGACTCCGGGGTTGACGGTCACGGCGCGCACGACCCCCATCCTTCCCCGCCGGGCGCGCCGCCGCTCGGCGAATCCGGCATCCGGCCCGCCGCCCGCCCGGCAGAACCGGCATCCGGCCCGCCCCGGGGGACCGGCGTCGGTCATAGGATCAGCGGCATGACTCCCGAAGAGGTCGGCCAGCGGCTGGTCGCGCTGCTCGCGCCCGTCGAGGCCACCGCGTCGGTGTCCGGCGGCCAGGCGTACGCGCGGGCCACCGTCGACGTACCCCCGGCGAGCTGGCGGGACGCGCTGCGCGCGGCCCGCGACGACGCCGACCTGGGCTGCGACTTCTTCGACTGGCTCTCCGCCGTCGACCAGCTCGCCGACGGCTGCGAGGTGGTCGCCCACCTGTGGTCGACGGGGCGTCGGCACGGCCTGCTGCTGCGCACCCGGGTGCCGTGGGACGCGCCCCGGGTGGACTCGGTCGTCGACCTCTATCCCGGCGCGGCCTGGCACGAGCGGGAGACGTTCGAGATGTTCGGCGTCGACTTTCCCGGGCACGGCGAGCTGCGTCCGCTGCTGCTGCCGCCGGAGTTCGAGGGGCACCCGTTGCGCAAGGAGTTCGTGCTCGCCTCCCGGGTGGCCAAGCCGTGGCCGGGCGCGAAGGAGCCGGGCGAGTCGACCGCGGCCGGTGGCCGCCGGGCGGTGCGCCCGCCGGGGGTGCCGGCCCCGGGCGAGTGGGGGCCGGCGTCGCCGCCCGCCGCCGCGCCGCCCGCCGCCGCGCAGCGGGGCGACGGCGACGGGGGCGCGGCCTGATGCCCGACTGGTTGGAGGCCGTGCTGCGGGTGGTCGGCGTGCTGGTCGCCTTCCTCACGCTGCCGCTCGTCGTCGGGCAGGCCGAGCACAAGGTGATGGCGCACATGCAGGGCCGGCTCGGCCCGATGTACGCGGGCGGCTTCCACGGCTGGGCGCAGCTCGTCGCCGACGGGGTCAAGTTCGTGCAGAAGGAGGACGTGACCCCCCGGGAGGCGGACCGGGCGGTGTTCCGGCTGGCCCCGGTGGTGGCCCTGGTGCCCTACCTGCTCGCCCTGCTGGTGATCCCGCTCGGGCCCGGCGACCTGGTGGGCCAGCCGCTGGACATCGGCCTGTTCTTCGTCCTGGCCGTGGTCGGGGTGGGCGTGGTGGCGGTGCTGATGTCGGCGTGGGCGTCGGCCAACAAGTACAGCCTGCTCGGCGGGCTGCGCGGGGCCGCCCAGCTGCTCGGCTACGAGCTGCCGCTGGTGCTGGCCGCCGCGTCGGTGGCGATGGCGGCCGGCACGCTGAGCCTGCCGGGCATCGTCGAGGCGTGGCGGCCCTGGTGGCTGCTCTGGCAGGCCCCCGCGATGATCGTCTTCTTCGTCGCGGGGCTGGCCGAGATCCGCCGGCCCCCGTTCGACATGCCGGTCGCCGACTCGGAGCTGGTCTTCGGCTACATGACGGAGTACACGGGGCTGCGCTTCGCGTTCTTCCTGCTCGCCGAGTACGTCGGCATCGTGGTGATCGCCGCGCTGACCACCGTGCTCTTCCTCGGCGGCTGGCAGGGCCCGTTCGCCGACGCGCAGCTCGGCTGGCTGTGGACGCTGCTGAAGGTCTTCGCCGTCTCGTTCGTGATCATCTGGCTGCGGGTGTCGTACCCCCGGCTGCGCGAGGACCAGCTCCAGCGGCTGTGCTGGCTGGTGCTGGTGCCGGCCTCCCTCGCCCAGCTCGTCCTCACGGCCGCCATCCGCGTCTGGATGTAAGGAAGGGCCCCCTGTTAACGCATTCTGTTGTACAGGGGACCCCTCCTAACACTCCTAACACTCGTTACGGGGCGGCGTAGAGCAGGCGGTTCGGCGAGCCGGGGCCCGGGTTGCCCACCACGCCGGTGGTGGCGGCGGCGATCAGCGCGCTCTTGGCCTGCGCGAGGGTGGCCGTCGGGAACTGCTGCCGGTAACGCGCCATCCACCCGGTGACGTGCGGCGCGGCCATCGAGGTGCCCGACCAGCCGGAGGCGACGGCCGTGTTCGAGGCGATGCCGGCGGAGGTGATGTCGACGCCGGGGGCGAAGACGTCCACGCAGGTGCCGTAGCTGGAGAACGAGGCCCGGGTGTCCGTGACGTCGGTCGCGGCGACGGTGACGCCCCGGGACGAGCGGGGGCCGTTGGTGCAGGCGTCGGTGTTGAAGTTGTTGGCGATGAAGACGGTGTGCACGCCCGAGTCGATCAGGTTCTCGGCGGCGGTGTTGGGGGTGGTGCCGTACCCCTGGAGGCTGAAGTTCGCCACCGACACCGGGTCGTGGTTGGCGGCGATCCAGTCCATGCCCTCGATCAGGTCCGTCGTCCAGCCGGAGTTGTCGCACTGCAGGACGCGTACGGCCTTGATGGTGACGGCCTTGGCGACCCCGTACGTCGCGCCGCCGACGGTGCCGGCGACGTGCGTGCCGTGGCCGTGGCAGTCGTTGGTGCCGTTGCCGTCGCCGACCGCGTCGTAGACGCCGCTGGCCCGGCCGCCGAAGTCGACGTGGGTGGCCCGGATGCCCGAGTCGACCACGTACACGGTGACGCCGGAACCGGTCGACGTGTAGCCGAAGCTGTTGTTCAGCGGCAGGTTGTGCTGGTCGATGCGGTCCAGCCCCCAGGACGGCGGGTTCGACTGCACAGCAGACGTCGAGAAGTCGTCGGTGCCGCCGCCGTAGATGCGGCTGTCCCGCTCGACGTACGCGACGGCGGGGTCGGCCCGCACGGCGGCGAGGGCGGCCGGGGTGAGCCGGGCGGCGTACCCGTCGAGGACCCGGGTGTAGCGGTTGAGCACGGTGCCGCCGGCGCGCTCGGCGACGGCGGCGGCCCGACTGGTGCGGGCGGTGCGCGTGGCGCGGTCGGTGCTGGCGGGCGGATCGGCGAGCACCACGATGTACCGGTCCGGCGCGGCCTCCGGCCCGCCCGGGCGCAGCGGGGCGGGCGCGGGACGGCCGGGCTCCGCCGCGCCGGGGGCGGCCGACGCGGGTACGGCGAGGGTGGTGACGAGCGCTCCGGTGAGCATGCCGGCCAGCACGCCGAGGCGTACCGTTCTGCGACCTGGCTTCCGCAAGGCTGATCTCCTCAACTGTGGACAGCCTGCGCCGAACACCGGCGAAAGGCCGGCGGCGC
This sequence comes from Micromonospora sp. DH13, assembly GCF_020873825.1. Classification (NCBI taxonomy): domain Bacteria; kingdom Bacillati; phylum Actinomycetota; class Actinomycetes; order Micromonosporales; family Micromonosporaceae; genus Micromonospora; species Micromonospora sp. DH13. The sequence continues at coordinate 7,391 of NZ_JAHWGR010000044.1, read as the reverse complement.
AGGCCACTCAAGTCGATCAGCTTGAATTGAAGCGAGTGTTAAATGATGAAGAGCATCGATGTGATTTCAGTCCAGCGGGGTGTGCGCCGGGTCGACCCGCTCGGCGGGCGGCGGGGGCGGCGGCGGGGTGCCGTCGCCGAAGGGTCGCCCACCGAGGGCCTCCCGGCCGTGCGGGGTGAGCCAGTTCGTCAGGTCCGGGCCGAGCGGGACGACCCCGGTCGGGTTGATGTCCCGGTGCACCTCGTAGTAGTGCCGCTTGATGTGGTCGAAGTCGATCGTGTCGCCGAATCCGGAGGTGGTGAACAGGTCCCGGGCGTACGCCCACAGCACCGGCATCTCCGACAGCTTGCTCCGGTTGCACTTGAAGTGGCCGTGGTAGACCGGGTCGAAGCGGACCAGCGTCGTGAACAGCCGCACGTCGGCCTCGGTGATCGTGTCGCCGACCAGGTACCGCTGCCCGGACAGCCGCTCGGTCAACCAGTCCAGCCGGTCGAACAGCCGCCGGTACGCCGTCTCGTACGCCTTCTGGCTGCCGGCGAACCCGCACCGGTACACGCCGTTGTTGACGTCGGCGAAGACCACGGCGTTGACCTCGTCGATCTGGTCGCGCAGCCGGGCCGGGTACAGCTCGGGCGCGCCCTGCCGGTGGTACGCCGTCCACTCGGTCGACAGGTCCAGGCTCATCCGGGCGTAGTCGTTGGTGACCACCTGCCCCGTCGGCACGTCCACCATCGCCGGCACGGTGATGCCCCGCTCGTAGCCGGGGAACCGCCTGAAGTACGCCTCCTGGAGGCGTTCGATGCCGAGCACCGGGTCCCGCCCGCCCGGGTCGAGGTCGAACGTCCAGCTCCGGGCGTCGTGTGTCGGCCCGGCCACCGCCATCGAGATGGCGTCCTCCAGGCCGAGCAGCCGGCGCACGATGATCAGCCGGTTGGCCCAGGGGCAGGCGCGGCTGACCGCCAGCCGGTAGCGACCCGGCTCGACCGGCCAGCCGTCCCGCCCGTCGGCGGTGATCCGGGTGGCGATGTACCGCTGGTCCCGGGTGAACTCCCCACCGGGCTCGACGTACTTGCCGCCGGGCTCGGCACTGCTCGCGCCGGATTCCGAGCCCTTGCCGCCGGTCGTCGCGCCTGCCTCGTCGCCCACGTCGCCCCCTGCTGTCCGCCTCGCCGTCTCCGTCCGTCCCATCTTGACCGATCCGCCGCCCCGGGGCCCGCCGAGCGCCGATCACCGTGCCCGGAGCCCGCCGAGCGCCGATCGCCGCGCCTCCGGACCGCCCGGGGCCGGCTGGCTAGGCTGCCCCGGTGAGCGACATGGAGGCGGCGGCGGTGCACGACGTGGAGGCGGCGGCCCGGCGCTTCGTCGCCGACGTGTGGAACGCCGGGCACGAGGAGTCGGTGTACGAGCTGGTCGCGGCGGGCTGCCCGGGGCTGGGCGGGACGGGCCCGGAGGCGGTCCTGGCGTGGCACCGCGAGCGACGGGCGGCCTTCCCCGACCTGCGCTACAAGCTCGTCGACGTGGTCGCCGCCGCCGACCGGGTGGCGGTGCGCTGGCGGGCCGCCGGCACCCAGGCCGGCCCGTTCGGGCCGGTGCCGCCCACCGGGCGGGTGGCGAGCTTCTCGGGGGCGACGTTCCTGCGCTTCGACCCGGCGGGGCGGATCGTCGACGTGTGGCACGCCACCGAGCTGTTCCAGCTCCTCCAGCAGCTCGGCGTCGACATACTCCCGCCGCTCACCGGCCCCTGACCCCGCCGCCGCTCACCGGCTCGGCACGCTGGGCGGAACCGCTCACAGGTGCCGGGGCGTGATCCGGGCGATCGACAGGTTCACCGGGAACGGCTCGCCGGTGTCGACGAACTTCGTCCAGCGGCCGGTCTCCGTGTAGACCTCGTTGACGGGGTCGATCCGATGGGTGTGGACGACCAGCTCGCCGTCGCCGGTCTCGATCCGCCAGTAGAACGGGATGCCGGCCTGCGCGTAGAGGGCCGGCTTGAGCACCCGGTCGATCGAGCGGGTGCTCGGGGAGACGACCTCGACGGCCAGCACCACCTCGTGCGGCGCGTACCGCGACGGCGAGCGCCGGGCGGCCTCCGCCGTGGTGACCAGCACGTCCGGGATGAAGCAGCGGGTCCGGTTGATCCGCACCTCGACGCCCTGGGTCACGTCGTACTCGTCGGGGCACTCCTTGATGAGGTCTGCCATGAGAAGACCGGCGATGGTCTGGTGGATGCGGGTGGGGGAGGGGGACACGAGCAACACTCCGTCGAGCAGTTCGCGGCGGCGACCGTCCTCGGGCAGCCCGTCGAGGTCGTCGGTCGTCCACCCGCCCTCAGGCGGGACGTCGCTCTGCAACGCGGCGGTCATGGGACAAGTCCTTCCCGGCGTGTCGTTCTCCCCGCCGTCACCGTACCGCGCGAAGGGCCGGGTGGTGGTCGCGCGCGCCGGGGGCACAGGGCAGGATGGGCGGCATGGGCGAGACGAGTGGGCGGGGCGTGCCCGGCGAGGGGCTGGCGAAGGGGCTGGCGGTCACGCTGCGCACGATGACCCGCCGCTCGACGACCCAGCAGTACCCGGACGTGGCCCCCGAGCTGCCGCCCCGCTCCCGGGGCGTGATCGCGCTGCTGGCCGAGAACTGCACCGTCTGCATGCTCTGCGCCCGCGAGTGCCCCGACTGGTGCATCTACATCGACTCGCACAAGGAGGAGGTGGCGGTGCCCGGCGCCGCCCGCCCCCGCCAGCGCAACGTGCTCGACCGGTTCGACATCGACTTCTCGCTCTGCATGTACTGCGGCATCTGCGTCGAGGTCTGTCCCTTCGACGCGCTCTACTGGTCGCCCGAGTTCGAGTACGCCGAGTACGACATCAAGGACCTGCTGCACGACAAGGACCACCTCGGCGAGTGGATGGCCACCGTCCCGCCGCCGCCCGCGCACGACCGCAACGGCGAGCCGGCGAAGGAGGAGGCCACCGCCGCGCGCAAGGCCGCCGCCCCCGCCGGGTCCGCCGCCCGGCCGACCCCTGCCCGGGTACGCCCCGAGCCCGGCCCCGCCGCCCGCCCGACCCCCGAGCCCCCGGCGGACGGCACCCCCACCGACCCGGGTGCCGCCCCGTGACCGGTGCGGACGTGCTGCTGCTGGCCCTCGGCGCGGTGGCGGTCGGCGCGGGGGCGCTGGTGGTGACGACCCGCCACCTGGTCCGCGCCGGCCTCTACCTGGTGGTCTGCCTGGGCGCGCTGGCCGGCGTCTACCTGGTGCTCGCCGCCGAGCTGGTGGCCTGGGTGCAGGTGCTGATCTATGTGGGTGCCGTGGTGGTGCTGCTGCTGTTCGCGGTGATGCTGACCCGCGCCCCGATCGGCGCGTCCGACGACCTGGACCGGCCGGGCTGGCCGGCGGCCCTGATCGGCGGCGGCGCCGGCCTCGGGCTGGCCGCCCTGCTGGTCGACGCCTACCGCTGGACCCGGGTGGACCTGCCCACGCCGGGCACCGCCGAGCGGCTCGGCGAGCAGGTGTTCCGCACCTGGGTGCTGCCGTTCGAGGTGCTGTCGGTGCTGCTGCTGTCCGCTCTGGTCGGCGCGGTCGTGCTGTCCCGCCCCGACATCGGCCGCCGCCCGGCCGACACCACGGGCCGGGGAGCAGCGGGCAGCGCGGGAGCCGGTCAGGACCGCGCGGGGGGCCGCCCGTGAGGCCCGTCGTCCCGTACGTCACCGCCGCCCTCCTGTTCGGCCTCGGCGTCTACGGCGTGCTGCGCCGCCGCAACGCGGTGCTCGTGCTGATGGCGGTGGAGCTGATGCTCAACGCCGTCAATTTGATCCTGGTCACCGCCGACGCCACGGTCCGGGCGGCGTTGCCGCACGCGGGGCAGGTGTTCGCGCTGTTCGTGATCGTGCTGGCCGCCGCCGAGATCGGCGTGGGGCTGGCCATCGTGCTCCAGCTCTACCGGCTGCGGGCCAGCGTCGCCGTCGACGAGGTGCCGCTGACCGAGCCGCCGGCCGGACCGCCGGCCGAACAGGCGGGGCGGGCCACGACCACCGGCGAGGTGACCCGGTGACCGGCCTGCTCGGGGCGCTGCTGCCGGCCGTACCCCTGGTGGCGGGTCTGGTGGGGTTGCTGCTGCCGCCCGTGTCGCGCGGCGGGGGCGCGCGGGCCGGGGCGGATCCGGCCCGCCGGGTCGCCGTCGGGCTCGGCGTGGCGGGCGCGGCCGGGGCGCTGCTGGTCGCGGTCGCGCTGCTGGCCCGGGTCGGCGCGCCCGTGGAGACGTCGACCACCTGGATCGACCTGGGCGGCCTGCGGGTCACCCTCGGCGTCCGGCTCGACGGCGCGGCGGCCCTGGTCGCCGTCGCGGTGGCGGCGGTGGCGCTGGCCGTGCAGGTCTACTCGGTGGGCTACCTGCGGGCCGGCCCGCACGACGAGGCCGGCGTCGACGTCGACCACCGCTACCCGCCGTACGCGGCGCAGATCAGCCTCTTCACCGCCGCGATGCTGCTGGTGGTCGTCGCCGGTGACCTGGTCATGCTGCTGGTCGGCTGGGAGGTGATGGGCCTCTGCTCCTACCTGCTCATCGCCCACGACCGCCGGCTGCCCGGCGCGCCGGCCGCCGCGATGAAGGCGTTCCTGGTCACCCGCGTGGGTGACGTCGGCTTCCTGCTCGGCATCGCCCTGCTCGGCGTCTCGGCGGGCAGCTTCCGCATCGCCGACGTGCTCGCCCACGACCACTCCGCCGGCACGCTCACCGCCGCCTGCCTGCTGCTGCTCGCCGGGGTGGCCGGCAAGAGCGCCCAGTTCCCGCTGCACACCTGGCTGCCCGACGCGATGGCCGGCCCGACCCCGGTCTCCGCGCTGATCCACGCCGCCACCATGGTCGCGGCCGGGGTCTACGCGGTCACCCGCCTCTTCCCGCTGTTCGAGCGGGCCCCGGCGGCGCTGGCTGTGCTCGGGGTGCTGGCCTCGGTGACCCTGCTGCTCGGCGCGCTCGCCGCCACCGCCCAGGACGACCTGAAGCGGGTGCTGGCCTGGTCGACGGTGTCGCAGCTCGGCTACATGACGGGCGCGCTGGCCGTCGGCGCGCCCGCCGCCGCGCTGTTCCACCTGCTCACCCACGCCGCGTTCAAGGCGCTGCTGTTCCTCGCCGCCGGCGCGGTGATCCACGCCCTCGGCACCCCGCTGCTGTCCCGCATGGGCGGCCTGCGCTCGACGATGCCGGTGACGTTCTGGTGCACGGCGGTGGGCCTCGGCGCGCTGGCCGGCGTCCCCCCGCTGGCCGGCTTCTGGAGCAAGGACGGCGTGCTCGCCGCCGCCCAGGCCGCCGCGCTCGACTCCGCCGGCCCGGCCCCCGCCTGGGTGGGCTGGCTGGTGTGGCTCGCCGGGCTGGCCGGCGTCGCCGTCACCGCCTGGTACGCCACCCGGCTGCTGCTGCGCGCGTTCCTCGGCGCGGCCCGCCCGCCGCTGCCCCCGCACGACCGGCCGATCTCGCTGCACCCGCACGACCCGCCGGCCGTGATGCGGGTGCCGATGCTGCTGCTGGCGGTGCCGGCCGCGCTGCTCGGGCTCGCCGCGTTCTGGCCGGCGTTCACCGGCCGGCTCGGCGCACCCGAGGGGGAGTGGACGCACGTCGGCCCGGCGCTGCTGCTGCCGCTGGCGCTGCTCGCCGCCGGGGCCGCCCTCGCCTGGGCCGGCTGGCGGCGGGACCGGGCCGCCGACCCGGCCCGCGCCCTCGGCCCGCTGGGGCCGGTGTTCGCGTCCGGCTTCCGGCTCGACGACGTGCAACACGCCCTCGTCGTACGCCCGGTGACCGCCCTCGCCCGGTTCGCCCGCGCCGCCGACGAGCGGGTGGTCGACGGCGCGGTGGAGGGCACCGGCCGGGGCGCGACCGGCCTCGGCGGGGCGCTGGCCGGGCTGCACCGGGCCGCGCTGCCCCGGGCGGCGGCCGGGGTGCTGGCCGGGGCGCTGCTGATCGGCCTGGCCGCTGTGCTGATCGGGGGCGTCGCGTGAGGGCGGCGCGGGTGCACGGGAGTGGTCGCGTGCGGGCGATCGGGGGAGCCGGATGAGCCTCGGACAGGTCCTGCTCGTCGCGGCGCTGGCCGTCCCGGCCGTCGGCGCGGCCGTGGTCGCGCTGCTGCCCGGTGACCGGGCGGCCCGCGTCGTCGGCACGGTGGCGGCCGGGCTGACCCTGCTGGCGACCCTGCCCCTGGCCACCGGCGACCGGGGCTGGACCGCCTACGGGGTCAACCCGGCGGTGCGCCCCTGGCACCGGCTCGACCTGCCCTGGGTGCCCGCCCTCGACCTGCGCTTCCACCTCGGCGTGGACGGCATCTCCTACCCACTGGTCGTGCTGACCGCGCTGCTCACGCTGCTCTGCTGCGCGTACACCCTGTGGCGGGTGCCCGACGGCGGCGGCAGCGGCCGGGCCCTCGTCGCGCTGCTGCTGGTCGTCGAGGTCGGCATCCTCGGCACCTTCCTCGCCCTCGACCTGGTCCTGTTCTTCGTGTTCTTCGAGGTCGTCCTCCTGCCGATGTACGCGATCATCGCCGGCTGGGGCGGGGCCGACCGGCGGCGGGCGGCGGCCAAGTTCGCCCTCTACACGCTGCTCGGCTCGGTGCTGCTGCTCGTCGGCGTCTACGTGGTCGTGGCCGCCGCCGGCACCGCCGACCTCCTCGCGCTCACCGGCGGCACGGGGCTGTCGCGGGGCACCCAGCTCGCCGCGTTCACCCTGCTGGGGCTCGCGTTCGCGGTGAAGAGCCCGCTGTGGCCGCTGCACTCCTGGCTGCCCGACGCGCACACCCAGGCGCCCACCGTCGGCAGCGTGATCCTCGCCGGGGTGCTGCTCAAGATGGGCACGTACGGGCTGATCCGCGTCGCCGTCGGGGTGGCCCCGGAGGGGGCCCGCTGGGCGGCCCCGGTGCTCGGGGTGCTCGCCGTCGCCGCCATCATCGTCGGCTCGCTGGTCTGCCTCGCGCAGGGCGAGCTGAAGCGGCTCATCGCCTACTCCAGCGTCGGCCACATGGGGTTCGTGCTGCTCGGGGTGGCCACGCTCACCGCCACCGGCCTGCAGGCCGCGCTGATCGGCAACGTCGCGCACGGGGTGATCACCGGCCTGCTGTTCTTCCTCGCCGGGGCGGTCAAGGACCGCGCGCACACCGGGGCGCTGGCCGAGCTGTCCGGGCTGCGGGAGACCGCGCCCCGCCTCGCCGGGCTGCTCGGCTTCGCCGCCGTCGCCTCGCTGGGGCTGCCCGGCCTCGCCGGCTTCTGGGGCGAGGCGTTCGCCGTGGTCGCCGCGATCGGGCGGGGCGGCCCGCTGTGGACCACCCTCGGCGTGCTCGCCGCCGTCGGCGGGGCGCTGACCGCCGCGTACCTGCTGCGGCTGCTGCGCCGGGTCACCCACGGCCCGGCCAGCCCG
>NZ_JAHWGR010000043.1:0-61542 GCF_020873825.1 Micromonospora sp. DH13 | reverse complement strand
ACTGAGACGGCGACCACCGAGATCTACACAGTATACTTCGTCGGCAGCGTCAGTTGTGTATAAGAGACAGTCCTGGTGGCGTACCCGGTCGGCGGGCCGGCGACGACGGGGTTCACTGGGCCAGCTCGGCGACCTCCTCGGCGGTCAGCCGCAGGGCGGCGGGGGCCACGGGCGACGCCAGGCCGCGCGCCGCGGCGGCCGGGGCGGGCGGGGCCGCCGGCGGGTCGGCGGGACGCCGCCGGTGCCAGTCGGTGACCGCCTGGTACGCCGCCGCCACCGACAACAGCCGGTCCTCGCCGTACGGCAGGCCGCCGAGGATGGTGCCGATCGGCACGCCCGCGGCGGTGAACCCGATCGGGAAGGCGATCTCCGGCAGGCCGAGGATGTCGAACGGCACCGGGCTGGTCTGCACCACCACGTCGCAGGAGGCGAAGAGCTGGTCGAGCACCCGCTCCATGAGCAGCAGCTTGGCCCGCTGGCCGGTGATGAACTCGTCGGCGCCCAGCAGCGCGCCCTGCAGCCAGCCCGTCACAGACACGCCGAAACCGCGCAGGTCGGTGCGCAGGTACGGCATGAACGGCTCGCTGCGCTCGGGCAGCCGGACGTTGTTGAACGCGCCGCCGGTGAGCAGGTCCCACTCGTCGGGCAGCGGCACGTCCACCACGGTCGCGCCGGGGATCGCGGCGAGCTTCGCCAGGTACGCGGCCCGCGCCGCCGCCGTCTCGGTGGTGCCGGCGGTGAAGCCCGGCAGCACGCCGATGCGGGTCTTCCAGCGCAGCTTCAGCTTGCCGCCGGAGTACGCCGGGGTGGCCGCGTCGATCAGCTTCGGCACCCCGGGCAGGCCCTGCGTGCGCGGGTCGGCGGGGTCCTCGCCGGCCATCGCGGTGAGCATGATGGCCGCGTCCTTGGCGTCGCGGGCCAGCGGGCCGGGGTGGTCGCGGGTGTAGCTGAGCGGGATGATGCCGTGCAGCGAGACGCGGCCCATCGTCGGCTTGAGGCCGGTGAGGTTCTGCGCGTTGGACGGCGCGGTGATCGAGCCGCCGGTCTGGGTGCCGGTGCCGGAGGCGGCGAGCCGCCCGGCGACGGCGGTGGCGGTGCCGGTGGACGAGCCGCCGGGGTCGGTGCGACTGTCGGTCGGGGTCCACGCGTTGACGGTGGTGACCACCCCGCTGGGGGTGGTGGCCCGGGTGGTGGCCAGCGGCCCCATCTGGGTCTTGCCGAGCACGATCGCCCCGCCGGCGAGCAGCCGGGACACGGCCGTGGCGTCGTACGGCGGCCGGAAGTCGGCGAACAGGTAGGAGTTGGCGGTGGTGGGCACCCCGGCGGTGTAGTAGTTGTCCTTGATCGCCAGCGGGATGCCGTGCAGGGCGCCGCGCCGGGGCTTCTTCGCCAGGGCGGCCGCCGCCTTGGCCGCCGCCTCGGCGAGCACCAGGTTGAACGCCTGGTACGTGCCGTCGTACGTGGAGATGCGGGCCAGGTACGCCTCGACCAGCTTGGCGGGGGTCAGCTTGCCGGCGCGGATCAGCCAGGCCGCCTCGGCGACGGTGAGTTCGGTGGGGTCGGCCACGGCCTCCGGGCGGGGCTTGACGTAGGCGTTGGGCACGTCCAGCGCCGGGTTCCACTTCGCGGCCGTGAGCAGGGGTGTTCGGGCCGGACCGGCCGCCGAGGCCACGGCGGGCAGCCCGACGGCGCCGCCGACCGCCGACGCGGCGGCCAGGGCGGCGGTGCGGGCGAGGAAGGCTCGGCGGTCGACGCCACGGTCGACGGGGGCTGCGGTCATCACTTCCGCCATTCCGTGCTGATCGAGGGGTAGAGCATCGGCGCGGGCTGCTGGGACAGCGCCATGGCGACGACGGGGCCGGTGCCGGCCGGGGCGGGCAGCTGGTACGCGGCGAGCGTGCCGACGGTGCCACGGACGAAGGACCGCAGGGACGCCAGCACGGTGTCGCGGCCGGGGGAACCGGTCTGGGGGTCGGCGGTGGTGCCGGGCGGGAGCTGGTCGAGGTCGATGCCGAGGGACGCGAGCCGGGCGCGGATGAGGACGTCCAGTTCGGCGTCGGTCGGTGGGGTTGGCGCCAAGGGGTACTCCTCCTGGGGTGGGAGATGATGCGCCCACTGTCGGACCGGGCCGTGTCGCCGGCGTGTCGAGTTGATCTCGACGCGGTGAACCCACGCGGGTCTATGCCCTCTGACCTGCGCGGTCGCCGGCCGTCCCGCCCCGCCCGCCCGCCGGGCCGCCCCGGGACCCGACCGTCCGGAGTGGACCTGCCGCGTCGTCACTCAGATTGACAGGCATAACTGCGTTCGGTTATCAATGACGCAGAGAGCGCTCTCCCATCCGTCCCGTCTACGGCCCGGCGATCCCGGGCCGGTGCCCGGTGCGCCGGGCGAGGAGGAAGCATGCGGTTCATCCGAGGGCGCCGAGACGCCGGCCCGATCCCCCGCCCGCCCCTGCGCCGCGTCGGCGCGCTGACCGTGGCGCTGCTGACCCTGGTCGCGGGCGGGGTGCTGGCCGACCGGGACGCCGTCGACGCGCGGGCGGCGACCGGCGGTCCGGCCGCCGCCGGCAGCCACGCCGGTCACGCGTACGCGCTCAGCCCCGAGCAGGAGGCCGCCGCCCTGGAACTCCAGCTCGCGCCGGTGCGCGGCTCCGAGTTCCGGGCCGACTGCCCGAGCAAGGGCCGGGCCAACGACGACCCGATCGTCATGTGGGGCCGCCCGGGCGCCTCGCACACGCACGAGTTCTTCGGCAACACCACGACCAACGCGTACACCGACCTGGCCTCGCTGCGGGCCGGCGGGACGACCTGCAACCCGGTGGCCGACAAGTCCGCGTACTGGGTGCCGACGCTCTACCAGAACGGCGTGGCGCAGAAGCCGCAGAGCGTCCGGATCTACTACCAGGGCCTCACCGACCGGGCGAACGTCAAGCCCCACCCCCAGGGCCTGCGGATCGTGGTGGGCAACCCGCTTGCCACCAGCGCGGGCGAGAACCCCGCCGCCCGGTGGAACTGCGTCGGCATCCCGGCCGCCAGCGGCGACTTCCCGGTCTGCCCGGCCGGGTCCAAGCTGGAGACGTACCTGGACTTCCCGACCTGCTGGGACGGGAAGAACCTGGACAGCCCCGACCACAAGAGCCACATGGCGTTCGGCCTGGGCGGCGTGGGCGGCACCTGCCCGGCCAGCCACCCGGTGCCCGTGCCCCGGCTGGAGTTCCTCATCACGTACGACGTGCGGGGCACCGGGCTCAGCCTGGCCGGCATCCGCAACGGGGCCAACGTGACCACCGCCCCCGGCTACACGTTCCACGGCGACTTCTTCAACGCCTGGGACGAGGCGGAGCTCGCCCGGCGGGTGAAGACCTGCATCGTCGACGGCTACATCTGCGGCAACGACGGGCAGCCGATCCAGCAGTGACGCTCCCGGCGGCGGCGCGCGTCGACCCACCGGCCGGCGCGCGCCGCCGCGTCGTCGCCCGCCGGCCCCAAGGGTCCTACGCCCTGTCGTCGCGGTCGATGCGCAGCTCCCGCTCCAGTTCGGCGATGACGGCCCGCAGGTCGTCGAGCCGCTGGGTGAGCGCGATCCGGTCCACCTCGTCGGGCACGCCGTCGCCGTCGGCGTCGTAGTCCGGGGCCAGCCGCTCGGTCATCTCCAGCCGGCGGGCCTCCTCCATGGAGTTGACGATGACCGCGATCAGGATGTTGAGCAGCAGGTTGACGGTGATCATCACGTAGCTGACGTAGTAGACCAGCGTCCACGGCGACAGGGCCATGCCCTGCGCCACGAGGTCGGGCAGGGTCTCCAGCGACAGCAGCACGAACAGGGTCAGCAGCGACCGTCCGATGTCGCCGTACTCCTCCGGCTGGGAACGGCCGAAGATCAGCCAGCCGGCCATGCCGTACACGTAGAGCGTCACGCCGGCGAGCGCGAGGAAGCCGGCGACGCCCGGCAGGCTGCGCCACAACGCCGCCACGATCGTGCGCAGGCCCGGCGAGAAGCGCACCAGCCGCAGCATCCGGGCGACCCGGACGACGCGCAGCAACGCGGAGTCACCGTGCAGGCCGGGCACGAAGATCGCAGCGGTCACCAGGAAGTCGAAGACGTTCCAGCCGTGGCGGAAGAAGTCCTGCGGCCGACGGCCGTAGGCCAGCACCCGCACGCCGATCTCGGCGACGAAGGCGAGCCGGAAGGCCCACTCCAGGCCGCGCAGCACCGGCCGCGCCGACCCCAGGTGCGGGTACGTCTCGACGCCGAGCACCGCCCCGTTGGCCAGGATGAGCACGACGATGGCGATCTCGAAGGGCCGGGACCGGGTGACCCGTGCGCACCGCCCGGCCAACCCCGCCGCGCCCCGTCCCGCCGCCGGACGCCCGCCGGACGCGCCGCCCCCACCGGACGACGACCCGCCGCCGGACGCGCCGCCCCCTCTGGACGACGACCCCCCGCCGGCCACCGGCGGAGGCGCATCGAGCATCCCCCCACCCTACCGGGCCGACCCCGACGCGATCTTGGCCGGTCGTGGTCGCCCGGTGACACGACGTGTCCACGTTCGACGACAGGCGTTGTGGTGGCGGCGCGCACCGAGGGCTTTACCGCGCAAAGCGGACACGTCCTTGCCATACCCATTCACCGATCCCTATTCTCGGTGTCGGAAAGCGCTTTCCAGGCGACGCGGGTCCGGTCGGTCGGCGGCGATCATCGCCGCGGTCCGGTGCGATCTCCTGCGCATGTTGCCACCTCCACCGGTCCGTCGCGGGCGGGTCCCGTACCGGACGCCGACGCACCGGAACGAGGGTGGACGCCATGACGAAGACGCAGCACGCCGCCCGTCGACATGTCGACGGCGACGGGCTCCCGTAGACCACGTCCCAGGGCGGGGGCCTCCTCGTCGCCTCCGGCAGTCGCCGGGCGTACCACCTCCAGGAACACATCGAAGGCGAGGCAAGGATGAGACGACCAGTCCCACTGCGACTCCACGCGGCGGTGGCCGCGACGGTCATCGGGGCCGCGATCTGCGTGGCACTGCCGACGCCCCAGGCGTCGGCGGCGACCGGCGGCGTGACCGGCTACGCGACCCAGAACGGCGGGACCACCGGCGGCGCGGGCGGGCAGACGGTGCGCGCCACCACCGGGACCGCGATCCACACGGCGCTGTGCACCCGGGCCAGCAGCAGCACCCCGATCATCATCCAGGTCGAGGGGACCATCAACCACGGCAACACCGCCAAGGTGTCGGGCAACAGCTGCAACACCAACGCCGGCCTGATCGAGCTCAAGCAGATCAGCAACGTCACGATCGTCGGCGTCGGCAGCGGGGCGGTCTTCGACCAGCTCGGCATCCACATCCGCGACTCCAGCAACATCATCATCCAGAACGTGACCGTCCGGAACGTCAAGAAGTCGGGCTCGCCCACCTCCAACGGTGGCGACGCCATCGGCATGGAGAGCACCGTCCGCAACGTCTGGGTCGACCACGTCACCCTGGAGGCCTCCGGCGGTGAGGCGGAGGGCTTCGACGGCCTGTTCGACATGAAGGACAACGTGCAGTACGTGACGCTGTCCTACAGCATCCTGCGCAACTCGGGCCGGGGCGGCCTGGTCGGCTCCAGCGAGAGCGACCTGGGGAACAACTACATCACGTTCCACCACAACCTGTACGAGAACCTCGACTCACGCGCGCCGCTGCTGCGCGGCGCCACGGCACACATGTACAACAACTCCTACGTGAACCTGCGCGAGTCCGGCATCAACTCGCGGGCCGGCGCCAAGGCCAAGGTGGAGAACAACTACTTCAAGGACTCCAAGGACGTCCTGGGCACCTTCTACACCAACGAACGCGGCACCTGGCAGGTCGCCGGCAACATCTTCGACAACGTGACCTGGTCCAGCCCCGGCAACGAGAACTACCCGGCGGGGCCGAACCCGACCTCCACCACCACCGTCAGCATCCCCTACTCCTACCGCCTCGACGGGGCCAGCTGCGTGCCCAACCTGGTGCGCCAGACGGCCGGCGCCAACAAGGGCCTGCAGGTGTCCGACGGCAGCTGCACGCCGCAGACCCCGGCACCGACCACGCCCGCGCCGACCAACCCGACCCCCGGGCCGACCACCCCGACGCCGGGCCCGACCAACCCGGGCGGCACGAACCTCAGCCTCGGGGCCGGCGCCGACGGCTCCAGCAAGGCCGACGGCAGCAGCTACGGCAACGTGCTGGACGGCAACCTGAGCACCTTCTGGTCGCCCTCCGGCTCCACCGGCCGGATCTCGGTCAAGTGGGACGCCGCCGTCCGGGTCGGCTCGGTGAACATCCGCGAGGCCTCCGGCGCCACCGGCGTCATCCGCTCCTGGCGACTGGTCAACAACGACACCGGCGCCGTGCTCGCCTCGGGGAGCAACGGGGTGGGCGTCGCGTCCTTCAGCCCGACCTCGCTCAAGAAGATCAACCTGGAGATCACCGGCGCGAACGGCACGCCGCGGGTCGCCGAGTTCGAGACGTACGCCGGCTAGCGCTGCGCCGCTGATCGGCGGGGATCGGGGCCGGGGGCCGTCGGCACGTGCGACGGCCCCCGGTTCTCGCCCGCGAGGGGAACGACCCGCGCGGCGCGGATGCGCTGGGTGAGGGCGACGCAGAGCAGGACCAGCAGCGCGGCGGCGACGGCGGCGGGCGTGACGCCCTCGCCGAGCAGGAGGGCCGACCAGCCCAGGGTGAGCAGGGGCTGGGCGAGCTGGAGCTGGCCGACCCGGGCGACGCCGCCCCGGGCCAGGCCCGCGTACCAGGCGAAGAAGCCGAGGAACATCGACACGGCGGTGAGGTAGGCGAACCCGAGCCACGCGACGGGCCCCGCGTGCGGCGGGGTACGCACGGCGGCGACGGCGGTGATGGCGACCGTGGCGGGCGCCGACAGCACGAGCGCCCAGCAGATGGTGTTCGCCCCGCCGAGCTCCCGCGCCAGCGCGCCGCCCTCCGCGTAGCCGAGCGCGCAGAGGACGACGGCCGCGAGCAGGAACAGGTCCGCGATCGCCGGGGCGGCGGACGCGCCCGAGCCGACCGTCGTGAAGATCAGCACCGCGACGACGCCCGCACCGCTGGCGACCCAGAACAACGTCGGGGGGCGTTCCCGGGCGCGCAGCACGGCGAAGACCGCCGTGAGGCCCGGCAGGACCGCGATCACCACCGCGCCGTGGGCGGCCGTGCTGGCGGTCAGCGCCAGCGAGGTGAACAGGGGGAAGCCCACCACGACCCCGGCGGCGACGACCAGCAGCCTTCGGCACTGCCCGGCGGACGGCCAGGGCACCCGCCGGGCCCACAGGTAGAGCGCGGCCAGGCCGGCGGCGCCGACGGCGCGCCCGAAGGCCACCACCCACGGGTCGAGGTCGCCGACGGCGACGCGGGTGGCGGGCAGGGACATGCTGAAGGCCAGCACGCCCACCGCGCCCAGCGCGCTACCCGTTATCGCACCACGGCGGGAAGTGTTACTCTCATCTCTCATGAATGACGATAACGCTGTCGATCGCGTGATCCAAGATCTGCGTCGGGTGATCGCCGCCGGCGCGGGCACCCGGCTGCCGTCCGTGCGGGAGCTGACCGCCCGGCACCGCGCGTCACCGGCGACCGTCGCGCGGGCGACCCGCCGACTGGTGGCCGAGGGGCTGGTGGAGGCCGTCCCCGGCCGCGGCGTCTTCGTCGTCGACCCGCCCGGCGGCCCGCCGGTCGCACCGGACCTGTCCTGGCAGGCCGTCGCGCTCGGGGCCCGGCCGGCGGGCGAGGAGGCGATGCAGGCGTTGCTCGCCGTCCCGCCGCCCGGGGCGGTCCCGCTGTCGGGCGGATATCTCGACCCCGCGCTGCAACCCATCGCGGCGCTGGGCGCGGCCCTCAACCGGGCCGCGCGCCGCCCCGAGGCGTGGCACCGGGGGCCCGTGGCCGGCAGCGCGGAGCTGCGGGCCTGGTTCGCGCGGGAGTGCGGCGGGGTGTGGCACGCCGACGACATGACCGTCTGCCCGGGCGGGCAGGCCGCGCTCTCCACCGCGATCCGGGCGCTCACCGCCCCGGGTGAGGCCGTGCTGGTGGAGTCCCCGACCTATCTCGGCGTGCTCGCGGCGGCCCGGGCGGCCGGGCGGCAGGTGGTGCCCGTCCCGGCCGACGCCGACGGCGTACGGCCGGACCTGCTGGCCACGGCCCTGCGGCGCACCGGCGCGCGGCTGTTCTACTGCCAGCCGCTGTACGCCAACCCGCACGGCGGCGTCCTGCGCTCCGACCGGCGCGCCGCCGTGCTGGCCGCCGTGCGGGACGCGGGCGCGTTCCTGCTCGAGGACGACTACGCCCGGGACCTGGGCATCGACGGCGATCCGCCGCCGCCGCTGGCGACGGACGACGTCGACGGCCACGTCGTGTACCTGCGCTCGCTGACCAAGTCGGTCGCGCCGGGGCTGCGGGTGGCCGCGCTCGGCGCCCGTGGACCGGCCGGGGCGCGGCTGCGCTCCGCCCGCCTCCTCGACGACTTCTTCGTCGCCGGCCCCCTGCAACACGCCGCCCTGGAGTTCGTCACCTCGCCGGCCTGGGCCCGGCACCGCCGCGCCGTGCGGTCCGCCCTGCGGGAGCGCCGCGACGCGCTGCTGTCGGCGCTGCGCCGGCACGCGCCCGACCTGCGGCCCGATGCCGTGCCGCGCGGCGGCCTGCACCTGTGGGTCCGGCTGCCCGACCACGTCGGCGAGGCCGACCTGGTCGCCGCCGCGGCCGCCGAACAGGTCGTCGTCTTCCCCGGGCAGCCCTGGCACGCCGCCGAGCCGCCGGCCGCGTTCCTGCGCCTGACCTACGCCGCCGCCGGCGCGGCGCAGCTCGACGAGGGCGTACGCCGGCTGGCCCGGGCCCTGGCGGGCCTCGGTCGCCACCGGTAGCACGCGCGCCGAAGGCCACCTCCCGTCCCGGAGGGCGGTGGCCGTCGGCGGCGGATCACCCGCCGGCCTCGGCCTGACGGATCTGGCACCGCAGCGCCGCGAAACGCGCCTATTTACTCGCCAGCCCACTTCTCCGATGCCGCGGCGGAGGCTTCCTCACCTTGGCCGGCAAACCATGATCAGGAAGCTTCGTGAGAATACGATGAGAACGCCGTGCGCCCAATCTCTTTCGACCCTCTCCACGCGACCGTCAACAACCCTTACAACTCCCTGTAGCCACGAATGCTCGACCGGTATCCAATAGGTCCGCCGCCGGCGACAGTGGCTTTCCCATTGATGGAAATCCATGCTCTGCGGGTCAGGTGACGTAGGGTGTCGATAGCGTGGTCGGGTCGAGGAACGCGCCGTCCGACATCCTTTCGCGTCCCCGCCCGGTCCAGAGTCGGTTGACCGCGTCGTGCCAGGCGTTCACGCGCTCGACATCATCGTCGAACCGCCTGGACGGGCGGACTGACACCTCACCGCCGACCCTTCAACTGCCGCCCAATGGCTACCGTCCGCAGTCGAATGGCAGCGTCCGCACATATAACGCACAACAACTTCTCGGCGCCAAGCCAGTTGGGAACCTGCGGCCAGCGACGACCCCAGCAGATACGACGAGCCGAACCACGCCGCCCGGGCGGCAGCGGCCGGCTACATATTGTCGCCACCCACTGGGCAGACTCGCCCGCCGACCCCCGCAACCCACCGCGGAACAGTCACGGCTCCACGATTGCCCACGCCCGCCTACGGACCCTCTAGAGGTCACCAGAAGGCCGCAAAAAACCCGAATTTGCTTCGCCTGGACGAACAAAAGCCCCGAGCTACCCCGGCGCCCCACCTCAACCGGCCCGCCGACGCCACCAACACACAGGCTGATCGACGCCGTCCGCCCCACCAGAGGATGTCACGTTGCGTAGCACGATCCGACAGGGAGGACCCTCCACCACCGAGCTCCACGCCACCGGTCCGCGCCACCTCCGGCCATTTTGACGATCATTGACGTCTATGTCGCACTTGCCTCTCGACCAGCCGCACCTGACCCATTAGCGCGACCTATCGCGGATCGCCTTTCCGAGTCGCAACCACCGACGAACAGGCATATCGACCCCTTTGGACTTATCTGCGCGCCATCGCCACGATACCGACCCGGATGACAATAGCGGCGAACCCAACGCCGGAGCCGAAAGCCCTCGAACAGCTTCCACTGTCCACTCACGACAGTCGTTGACCGGCAGAATGATCGCCACTATCATTCTATTGCTTTGGCGATCACTTGTGATGATCAGTTACGACGGGTATAGAGAGGGGTGTCGTGACACGGGGAACAGTGCGCGTTCTGGTCGTCGAAGGGCGGGCGGTCCAAGCCGAGGCGCGGCGACAGGATCTGCGCCGGCAGGGATATGTGGTCAGCAGTGTCGACTCCGGCGCCAAAGCCATGCAGGCGCATCGAATATCGGATTTCGTCCTGCTGGACCTCGACCTGCCGGATATCGACGGGATCGAGGTCTGCCGGTCGATCAGGGCCACCGGCAGCAAACCCATCATCACGGTGTCGTCGGGTGACACCGAGACCGACCGGATTCTGGCCCTCAACGCCGGCGCCGACGACTGCCTGGACGCCGACTGCGGCCCGCGGGAGATGCTGGCCCGGATCGAGGCAGTCCTGCGTCGCTCGCTGCCGTGTCGCCAGTGCGACCGCGTCATCAGCCTGGGCTCGCTCAGTCTCGACGGACAGAGCCACGAGGCCCGGTTGCGGGGCCAGCCGGTGAAGCTCACCGGCAGAGAGTTCGAACTGCTGCACAAGCTGGCCTCCCATCCGGACGAGGTGTTGTCCCGCAAGCAACTGATGGCGAGTGTCTGGGGAACGAGTTGGGCCGATGCCAGCCGCACGATCGACACCCATGTCCGGAGCCTGCGCGCCAAGCTCGGGGCCCGGTCCTGGATCATCACGGTGCGGGGCGTCGGCTACCGCATCGGTCGTGGCTGAGCACGGCTGTTCGCCCAGCTGACCGGGCACGGTCCTGCCGCGCGGGGACTCCAGCGCGTCCACAGCCCGTGCCCGGCCATGGCTGCCGATCGCCTCAGTGCAGGTTCGGGCGTTGAGCCGGGAAGGCATGCCGCCGGGCCACGACGACGACCAGCAACACCGGAATCATCAGAGCCAGCACGCCGAAGGGGAACGAGGTCGGCCCCAGGACGGCAAGCAGGATGCCACCGACAGCGCCGCCACCGGCCATGAACGAGTTCCAGGTGGTCACCAGCAGTGCCTGACCCCGATCACCGCCGGCATCCGTGACGGCGGTCTGCAACAGGGTGGTCACGCCACCCCAGCCCAGGCCCCACAGGATCATCGACGCGAAGACCACGAGGTCGCTGCGGGCGGCGACCGCCAACAGCACCGCGGCGATGACGAACAGCGCCGCGGAGCCGATGGTGAGCGTGCGCAGCTTGCGGTCGACCAGGGCGCCGGTGACCAGGATGCTCACCACGGACGCGATGCCGAACACCAGCAGGACGACGTCACGCCGCCCGCCCATGTCGTACTCGTCGAGGAAGGTGGAGATGTAGGTGTAGAGGACGTTGTGGGCCAGCACGTAGGCGGCGACGGTGAACAGCACCGCCACCACGCCGGGCAGCCTCAGCGCCTGCAGGATCGGTTCCCGCTGCCCGGCCTTCTGACCGGGCGCGGCGGGGACCGAGAGCCCGATCCAGAACAACAGCAGGCCGGAGATCGCGGCCACCAGCCCGAAGGTGAGGCGCCAGCCGAAGAGCCCGCCGAGGAACGTGCCTACTGGAATGCCCAGCGCCAGGGCCAGCGGCACGCCGGCCATGGTGACGGAGATGGCCCTGCCCTGCAGGTGCGCCGGCGCCAGCCGGCGCGCGTATCCCACCAGCTCGGCCCAGACCGCCGCTGCGGCGATGCCGGCCAGCAGGCGGAACGCCATGATCAGGGTGTAGCTGGAGGACGTTGCGGTGACGACGTTGGCGATCGCGAAGGTGGCGACGGCCACCAGCAGCAGCTGCTTGCGTCCCCACGCCGAGGTCGCCGCGATCAGCGGGATCGCCGAGACCCCGGTCGCGATGGCGTAGATGGTCAGCATCTGACCGGCCGCCGACTCGCTGACGGACAGGTCGCGGGCCATCTCCGGCAGCACGCCCGCAGGCAGCGCCTCGGTGAGGATGCCCATGAAGGCTGCGGTGCTCAGGGCCAGAAGAGGCGACCAGGGCAGTTTGTTCCCGGCCGCTGGGGCGGCTATAGGTTTCGAGGTGACAGTCCGGGAAGTCGTCATGCCGATATGCTCAAACCTTCTCATAGATGTGATGGTCAAGGGCGATTGAAGTGAGGTGCGCCATATGCGGATCGGGTCTCTGGCAGACCGCACCGGGACCTCCCGGCGGCTGCTGCGGTACTACGAGGAGCAGGGCCTGATTGGCTCCACCCGCTGCGCCAACGGCTACCGGGACTATGCGGAGTCCTGCGTGGACAAGGTGATCCAGATCCGGGGGCTGCTGGACGCCGGGCTGCCGGTCCGGGTGATCCGGGAGGTCCTGCCGTGCACGGACACTCCCCGGACCATCCGGATCTCGGCGGCCACCAGCGACACCATCGCGCTGTTGGAGAGAGAGCGGGACCGGATGACCGAGCGCATCCGTTGCCTGGAGCGCAACCGGGACGCCATCTCCAACTATCTCGAAGCGATCCGTCTCGAGACGGTCCAGGTGACTCAGCAGGCCGGCTGCTCCCAGCCGGCGAAGCCGGCCGAGGCCGTCGTGTCGGGCACGGGAGCGTAACGGACCTCGTTCGACAGCACCACGCCGTGGCTGGTCAGGTCGAAGGTGATCCGGTCGCCGTCGGCGATGCGGAAGCCCGCGTGGTAGCTGGCCTTGTCCGAGCCCAGCAGCAGGTAGTTCACCAGCCCCGGACGGCGGAGTCCGGGGAAGGCGAACAGGTGGTCCACCATGTCCGTGACGCGCTGGAAGATGGCATCCGCACCGCAGGTGAAGTCACCCTTCCAGGCCGCGACGCCGTCGCGTTCGATGATGATCTGCCCGGCGACCGCCTGCGGCGGTGCGCCGAGGAACAGCCACGGTGTCATCGAGGTGTCGCACAGCTTGGCGTACGGCGTCCAACCCCAGGGATTCTGCAGGTGCAGCCCGATGTCGTTGAGGTCGTTGGCGAAGGTGTAACCGGCATAGTGCGGAGTGCCGTCCTGGCCGTTGACGAAGACGAGGGCGACCTCGGGTTCCTCCAGCAGCGCCACCGCCGAGGCCGGCACCGTCAGCGGACGGCCGTTGGTCTCCAGCCACGATCCGTTGCCCTTGATCAGCCAGTTCGGTGCCCGGAACTCCTCGTCCGGCGCCGGCGGTTCGGGGAACTTGGACCGGTGGGTTCCCATGAACCCGGTGATCAGCGAGTCGCCGGAGGTGCCCGGCAGCAGCGGCGGCAGGTAGTGCAGCTCCGGATCGTCGGCGGGGACGGTGATCGTGGCGGCGCTGGAGGTCACCGACCGCAGCAGCGCCTGCGGGCCACCGTCGGCCAGGACGGCCTCACGCAACTGCGCGTCGGATACCGGGTGCAGCGGGATCGGCACGCCGGGCGCCGGCAGGCCGACTCCCGCGTAGCGCTGCCCCCGGTACTCACACTCGAACAGAATGGACATGCAGAGCCTCCTTGAGCTCAACGGGCGGAACGGATCGGTGCGGTCAGATCGGTGAGGACCTCCGTGGCGCGATCGACGGCCGCTTTGATCCAGGGCAGTGCGAGGGGATCCCGGGCGGCCAGCGCGGCCGAGCGTTCGGCATCGGATTCGCCATACAGCCGGCTGGTCGCCGCCCGGATCCGCAACGACCGGCCGCCCTCGCCGAAGGCGGTCCCGGGTAACAGCGCCACGCCGTACCGCGTGCTGAGCAACCTGGCCAGGTCGTCAGCACCGTTGACGCCGTGGACGCGCGACAGCCCGTGCCGCAACGGCTCGAAGTCGGGGTAGAGATAGCAGGTGGCCTGCACCGGGGCCAGTTCGGCACCGGCTGCGACGAACACTTCGGCCACCTTGCGGGCCACCCGTTCGTGCAGCCGGCGCGAGGCGGCCACCCGGTCGAGCACCTCCGGCGGCTCGGCCAACGCGTAGGCGGCTGCGGCCTGCACCGGCGCCGCCGCGCTCGACCAGATCTGGCTGGCGATGCTCACCAGCCGGGCACGCAGGGCGCTGCCCGCGGCGCCGGCCGGCAGCCGGGCAACGCCCAGCCGCCAGCCGCCCACCGCCAGGTTCTTGGTGAGCCCGGTGGTCACCACCGTGCGCTCCGGCGCGAACCACGCCGGGGAGACCGCCCGGTGGCCCGCGGTGAACACGAGATCGCCGTAGATCTCGTCGGAGATCACCACCAGGTCGAGCTCCCTGGCCACCTGTGCCAGCTCGCGGACGGTTTCCGGACCGGCGATCGTCCCCGTCGGATTGTCCGGCAGGGTAACGATCACGGCCCGGGGGTTGCGGCCGTGGGCCCGGGCCTCGAGCACCTGTGCGCGTAGTCCTGCCGGATCGGGCACGCCGCCCTGCCCGGGCCGGATCGGCACCGGGATGGGCCGCAACCCCGCCAGCCGCGCGTGCGCGGCGTAGCTCACCCAGCTCGGCACGGGCACGACCACGTCCCCGCCGACTGCCATGAGCAGCGCGAACAGCAGCGGCTTGCTGCCCGGCCCGCAGACCACGTCCGCCGCGTCGGTGGCCAGACCCCGCCGGCCCCAGTACCCCGCGGCCGCCTCCCGCAGCTGCGCGGTGCCGGCCACCGGACCGTACGCGTTGCGGTGCGCCGCCCGGGCCAGTTGTTCGCCCAGCTCCGGCAGCACCGGCAGGCCGATCTCCCCGGTCGCCAGGAACAGCACGCGCTCACCGGCCAGCCGACGGCGGGCGAACTCCTCGTCGGCGGCCAGGGTCGCCGACATGGCCACCGGCACGGGCGCGGTCATGACGTTCCCGCGTACAGTTTTCGCAGCTCGGCCTTGCGCACCTTCCCGGTCAGCGTCTTGGGCAGGGCGTCCACCACTTCCAGCCGTTCCGGCTGAAACCGGGGATCCTGGCCCGCCGCGCGCAGGTGCGCCTGGATGTCCCGCAGCGCCGGCCGGGCACCGCCGCGCGGCACGACGACCGCGAGAATCGGATCGTCCGACTGGCCGGTCGGACCGACAAGAGCCGCCTCGGTGACCCTGGGATGCAACGAGATGACCGCCTCGAGCTCGGCCATCGGCACCACGTCCCCGTCGCGCAGGATCACGTCCGCGGCCCGCCCGAGGATCCGGATGCCGCCGCGCCCGTCCTCCCGGGCCACGTCTCCGGTGTCGAACCAGCCGTCCGAGGTCAGCTGCGAGTCGAACGCGTCCTGCTGCCCCAGGTAACCGAGCGCCCGGGAGGCGCCGCGTACGCGCAGCCGGCCCACCGCAGCCCGCTCGGCCGGGTCGTGGCACTGGTCGATGCGGATCTGCATGGCGTCGATCGGCCGGCCGTGGCTGTGTGCCGCCCAGTTCTCGTCGTAGTCGAGGCGGCTGATCGTGATCGGACCGAACTCCGACATGCCCCACACCGAGTAGGTGCGCGAGCCGAACGTGTCCCGCATCTCGTCCACCAACTCCTGCAGCACCGGTGCCGCGCCGGTGACCGTGTGCTGCAGGCTCGAGACGTCGTGGGGATCGGTCCGCTGGGCCCGCGCCACCCCGGTCAGGGTGGGCGGGGGGCCGTACAGCAGGGTGGCCCGGTACCGCTCCACCAGGTCCAGCAGGCCGTCGCGGTCCGGGCCGTCCTGGAACACCGCGGTCGCGCCCAGCATCACCGAGGCGAGCACCCCCTGGCCGAGGCCCGAGTAGTGCACCAGCGGCGTGGTGACCACAGCCACCAGGTCGTCGCGCAGGTGGAAGGCGTCCACATACCCGCGGACACCCGAGTGGACCGTGTTTTGGCTGTGCACCACGCCCTTGGAGAAGCCGGTCGTCCCGCTGGTGAACAGCACGACGAAGGGCTCGTCCGGCCGCAGCTGGCGGCCCGGCAGTTCGGCGGCCCGGCGCTCCTCCCAGTGCGTCCGCACGAAGTGGTCGTGGAAGTCGAGGCAGCCCTGCGGAGCTGGGCCGCCGACCACCACGAGGTGTTCCAGCGGCAGCCCGTCCCGCATGGAGTGGATCGCCGCGGCCAGGGGTCGGCCCGCCCACTCCGGGACGGTCACGCAGACCCTGGCTCCGGTCAGCGACAGCCGGTGGTGCAGTTCCTCCCCCTGGCACTCCGGGGCGATGGGACAGATCACCGCGCCGACCGCCATGCAGGCGTACATCAGCGGCACGATCTCCCACCGGTTGGGCAGTTGCACGGCGATCGTCTCGCCGCGTCGTACGCCCAGCTCCAGCAGCGCGCCAGCGAACCGGTCGGTCAGCCTGGCGAGTTCCGCGTAGTCCAGGGTGTCGGTGCGGGCGTCACCGAGGCGGCGTCCGGCGACCGCGAGCTTGCGGGGCCGTTCCCGGGCCTGCCGGCGCAGATCGTCGAGGAAGGTGCCGTCCCGCCACCACCCGCGCCGCCGGTACTCCGCGCGGTCGACGGTCGGGCCGGTCACCGCCGGCGCTCCGCGCTACGGACGGCGAGCAGCTCGGGCAGCGGATCGCCGGCACCGGCCGCGGCGATCTCCAGCAGCGCGCGGGTGTTGAGCTGGACCCGGTCGCCGACCCAGTCGAAGACCCAGGCCTTGCGCGCCTCGGCGGGCAGGTCGAAGGGCACGACCCGGGTGACGGCCAGGGCAGCCGAGGCCGCCCCGCCGATGTTGGCGATCACGCCCGGCACCAGGGTGGCGCCCGCCGCCCGCGCCTTCTCCTTGGCCTCGGCGGTGGAGCTCAGGTTGCCGCCCTCGACCACCAGCGCCGCCCGCAGTCGATGCACGTTGTCGGCGTTGAGCGCGTGCTTCTGCGCGGCCAGGATCAGCAGGTCGGCGTCGACGTCCAGCCAGGCGTCCGGGCCGTTGGACACCGTGATCCCGGCCGGCAACCGACTCCGGTCGATGCGCCCGAACTCGTCGGTGATGGCGATCAGGGCGTCCACCGGCAACTGGTCCGCGCTGACCGTGCCGTCGATGTCGGCGACCCCGACGACGAGGTGTCCGCGGGCTTCGAGGAACTGGGCCACCGCACGGCCCACCGCACCGAAGCCCTGTACGACGACCCGGGCCGCCTGCACGCGTCCGCTGGCCTGCAGTGCGGTCACCGCGGCCACCCCGACGCCGTGCCCGGTGCAGTCGATCAGCGGTTCGTAGTACGTACGCCAGTCGATCGGCATGTCCGGGGCACCGAGCCGGAACCTCGGGTCGTAGCCGGCCTCGTCGAAGAAGACGGCCCGGTCGGCCGGGGTCACGCCCATGTCGATGCCCAGGTGGATGCCGCCGTGCAGCAGCGGCTTGACCGTGCGGCCGAAGGTGCGGAAGGTCGTGTCGCGGTCGCTGCCGTCGGCGACGATGCCGGCCTTCGCGCCACCGATCGGCAGACCGGCGAGGGTGAACTTCTGGGTCATGTCGCGGGCCAGCCCCGCGACCTCGGCCTCGGTGACGCCCGGCGTCATCCGCGTGCCGCCCATCGCCAGGCCGTCGTAGAGGGAGTCGACGACCACCCAGCCCTTGATCCTGCCGCCGCAGCCGTTGAGGTGAACGGTGAAGGCGGGGTCGGTCGGGTTCTCACGATCGCTCATCGGCGTTGTCCTTTCGCAGTCGTGCCGATTCGGGGCGGTTCACTGGTAGAGCTGGACGAAGCCACGCAGGATCTCCCGTCCGTCGTCGCGGAACTCCAGGTGCGCCTGGGACCCGAAGATCCGGCCGTCGTCGGAGCGCAGGAACTCCACCGGCGCGTGCTCGGAGCGGCCGATCGACCGGAAACGCGGCGGAGCCTGCTGCAGGTAGAGGGTGTGCCGGTGGAAGACCGTGACGGTCGGCTTCACGAACGTGAAGAGGGGCTCGTCCTTGTCGACCTCGGCCTGGTGGCCGCCGACGCGCTGCGGTCCCTCGGCCAGCTCGCCGCCCTGCGAGACGGCGATGATCTGCATCCCGCCGCAGATCCCGAAGACCGGGACATCGGCGGTCATCACCAGCTCGATCAGCGGACGGTAGTAGTTCGTGTCGTAGGCGCGGACCTTGGTCCCGCTCAGCACGATCGCCTGGTGGCGGCCGTCCAGCTTCGCCGGCACCGAGGCGGCGGTGACCACGTCGGTCGCTGATCCGAGTTCCTCGAACCGGCGGCGGAGTTGGTGCAGTGACAGTGTGCCGTTGTTGACGACAAGTACACGGGGTTGCGCCACGTCGCTTGCTCCTCAGCCTCGGGTGATGGTGGTGCCGGTACGGCCGGACAGCAGCTCGGAGACCGGGCCGCTGCCGAGAACGACCTCGCGTACGCCCTGTTCCAGGGCCTCGCAGGCGGCGCGGAGCTTCTTGCGCATGCCGCCCGTGGCGCCTCGGTCCCGGAAGGCCGCAGCCGCCTCGGCGTCGATCCGGGTCACCGGCCGGCCCTCGATGAGCAGGTGCGCCACATCGGTGACCAGCACCAGGCCGGTGGCCGCGAGCGCGCCGGCGATGGCCGCGGCGGCACGGTCGGCATCGGTGTTGACCTCGCGGTCCGCGCCGTCGCGGGCGAGCGGAGTCACCAGGTGGGCGTAGCCGGGCCGGAGGGTGCCCAGCCGGGCCGGGTCCACCTTGGTGATCGGCCCGACCAGGTTCTCCAACTCCACCAGTTGTTTGCCCTGCCACCACCAGGTCTCGCCCGGTCCCGCCTGCACCAGGCCGTCGCTGCCCAGCAGCCGCTCGACCGGGATGCCGCGCGCCGCCAGCCGGGCGGTCACGTCGTCCGCCAGCTCCGCGCTGACGGTCTTGATGTCGTCGATCACCTCGGGTGTGGTCCACCGGCTCCGGTTGCCGTAGCGGTCCCGTAGGAACGCCGAGGGATCCCGGTAGCGCTCGCTGAACCTCGACAGCGGCTTGGACCATCCGTGCACCAGCACCAGGGGGTGCTGCGCCGCGTGCCCGGCCAGGTCGTCCCACCACGCTCCGGCCAGGTCGTCCAGACAGCTGCCGCCCAGCTTGACCACGATGGGCACCGGCACGTCGCGGCTCATGCGGGCATCACCGGCTGCATCGTCAGGCCGGTCTCCTCCGGCAGCGAGAACCTCAGGTTCGCGGCCTGGACGGCCTGCCCGGCGGCGCCCTTGACCAGGTTGTCGAGGGCGGCGAGGACGACGATCCGGCTGTTCTCCTCGTCGTACAGGACGGTCACGTCGCAGTAGTTGGAGCCCAGCACGGCCTGCGGGTCCGGCACCGGGATCAGGGTCTCGTCGTGCCGGCGGACCCGGACGAAGTGCTTGCCCCGGTAGAAGCGGACGTAGGCCCGGTGCAGATCGCGCTGGCTGGTCTTCTCGTCGGTGAACACGTAGCTGCTGGTCATCAGGCCGCGTACGTGCGAGACGCCGTACGCCGACATCGACAGCGAGCCGACCGCTCCGGGCTTGCTGCGCTCGAAGAAGTCCCGGACCTCGCCGGCGTGCCGGTGCCCGGTCGGCGAGTAGGGCGCGATGGCCCCGTTGCGCAGCGGGTGCAGGTCCGTGGTGCGAAGCGACAGGCCTCCGCCGCTGGAGCCACTCTTGCCGTCCACTACCACGGTCTTCAGGTCGAGTCCCAGCCCCATCGTCAGCGGCGCCAGCGCCAGGGTCATGGACGTGGCGTAGCAGCCCGGGAGCGAGATCAGGGCGGCGTCGGCCAGTTGGTCGGCGACCAGCTCCGGCACCCCGTACACGAACCGGTCGGCCAGCTCGGTCCGCCGGCGGACCTTCGGGTACCAGCGCGCGTGCAGGTCCGGGGTGCGGATCCGGAACGCGCCACTGAGGTCGATCACGGCCGGCACCCGGTCGGCCATCAGCTCGGCCAGCTCCGCCGAGACCGGCGCGGGCGTGGCCAGGAACAGGACGTCGACCTGCTCGGCGACCTCCGCGGTCACCGGTTGCACGGTCAGCCCCAGGTCGCGGCGCAGCCCCGGGTGCAGCTCCGCCGGGCGTCGCCCGATGTTCGAGGAGCCACCCAGGAAGGTGAGCTCCAGTTCGGGGTGCTGGACGATCAGCCTGATCAGTTCGCCGCCGGCCAGTCCGGAGGCACCCACCACGCCGGCCCGGATCACGACAGCACCTCCCGCAGGTGGCGGCCGATCGCGGCCGCGACGTCCACGCCGGTGGCCTCGGCCACGGCCCGGAAGCCGGGAGCGTGGTTCACCTCGTTGACGATGAATCCGTCGGGGGTGTGGAACAGGTCGATCCCGTAGATCCCGGGGCCGAGCACGTCCAGCACACCATCGACGACCTTGGTCACCTCCTGGACGTCTGCGGCGGGACGGGTGGTGTTGCCCAGCGCCGCGTTGTTGCGCCAGTCGTCCCCACCGCTGGTGAACTCGGCCGCGCCCACCAGTTCGTCGCCGACCACCAGGCAGCGCGTCGAGGCGCCGCCGGCCAGGAACGGCTCCACCAGGCACGCCTGCTCGAAGGCGTGTCCGAGATCCTCGACGTAGTCGTAGACCGAGTGCGCGGCGTCGGCGTCGCGGATCAGCGCGACCCGCTTGCCCATCCCGCCGTAGACCGGCTTGAGCACCACGGGCACCGTGAAGTCCGCGAGCGCCCTGGCGAAGTCGGCACGGGACAGCACCAGCCGGAACTCCGGAACCGGGACCCCGGCGGCGCGCAGCGCCGTCCGGAGCACCGCCTTGTTCTCACACAGGTTGATCGCCCGGGCCGTGTTGATCGTCCTGCAGCCGGACTCCTCGGCCAGGGTGGCGATCAGGCCGCCGCGGGTGTAGCTGCGGCTGCGCAGCAGCAGCGCGTCGTATCCGGCCAGCGCGGGTGCGCCCGGATGCCCCAGGCACAACGATTCGTCGTTGATCCATTCCATCGTCAGACCCAGGCCCGGCGCGGCTTCGACGAGTCGCCGTTCCTCCCAGGCGATGCGGTCCGCGATGATCGCGACGGTGGTGGCCATCTCACTGGCCCCAGTCGCGTAGCTGCACCTCGACCATCGACAGCTGCAGGCGGTCGGCCACGATGGCCTCGACACGCAGCGTCAACATGCACTCCGGGCAGGAGAAGGTCTCGCCCTGCACGACGGACGGCACGGTCAGCTCGGTCTCACACTCGGGGCAGGTGCCGGAAAGAGTGGCGGTGGACATCGGATCGCTCCCTTGATAGGTGACGTCGAAGTGTTGTTCCGACGTATTCACAGTGACTGGAAATCGACGGCGGCTTTACGGACTCCGTCCCGGTCGAGCAACGGACTGCCATTCTCTTCCTGCCGATGGATCAGCCAGGAGGTGAACGCGTCGACGTCCACGGTGATGCCGGAGTCCAGCAGCGCCCATCTGGTCAGTGCCGGCGTGAGCCGGGTCCGCACCAAGAGGCCACGGGCATTTCCGACGAGTTCGGCGGGCAGCGTTTCGTATGCCTCGGGATTGGTGAGCTGGCCGGGCAGCTCATAGGCGAAGGCCTGCGGCGAGGTCGGCCCGGACTGGAATGCCTTCCCCAATCTGGCGCCGCGCAGCGCCACCCGGGAGAGCTCGGTCAGGTGGGTCAGGTCGAAGCGGGTGTCGCCGTGCACCACCCGCAGGGCCATCAGAAGCTCGGCCAGCGGAGCGTTGCCGCCGCGCTCGCCGATGCCGCCGACCGTCGCGGAGATCCACCGGGCGCCGGCCCGGACCGCGGCGAGCGAGTTGGCCACCGCCATGCCCAGCATGTTGTGGGAATGGATCTCGATCTCCGAACCGTCGATCGCGGTCAGGTCGCCGATCACCGACTCCATCTGCCACGGCGACAGGTAGGCAACGGTCTCGGCGAGCCGGAACCGGTCGGCACCGGCGGCGAATCCCGAGGTCACGTAGGGAACCAGCCGCTTCTTCGGGGTGCGGGCGCCGTCCTCGCCGCTGAAGGTGACGTGGAAGCCGCGCTCCTTGGCCTGGCTGATCGCGGACCGCGCCAGCGCCTCGACGAACCGCGGGCTGGGCGAGCCGAGCTTGAGCTGAGCGTGCTCCTCGGAGGTGGGGATCGAGTACATGATGTGCCGGACGCCGAGCCGCTGCGCCTCGTCCAGTGCGGCCGTGACCTGCTGGCGGTCGCGGACCACCACCAGCGTCATGCTGCGGTCCGGGCCGATCGCCTCGTGCGTGGCCAGGATCAGGTCCGCGTCCTTGCTGTTCGGTCCGGAGACCATGCCGACCTCGACCAGTTCGATCCCGGTCCGCACCAGCAGCTCGGCGATGGTCGCCGCGTCCTGCGGGCCGAATTCGACGCCGGCCATGTGCGCGGAATCCCGCAACGTGGCATCGGACAGCCGGGGCGCGGGTCCCGGACTCTCGCCGGGATTCATCGCTCTTTCCATTGCAATTGGCTCCCTCGGTATCGGGCGGTCTTTCAGCGCCGGGATCAACCTTGGGGTGGGCACCGGGGATGCGGCAAGAGATCTCGTGTGAAGAACCGTAAAGCATTGTCGAGACCGGTGGATGCCCGTATCGAATCTTGCCGACCAGATGGCCTTGTGTCACGTATCCGAATTGCGGCCGGATCCGCGGGATACCGTTGCCGGATTCCGCACCGATCGGTGCGGAAGGCACGGAAAGGGGAGCAGTCGTGTTTCCGAAAGCCTCCGGGGAAGGCGACGACGGGGTCTCGGCGCTGACCGAGCGGGTCCGTTATCTCGCCGGTCACCTCGCCCGCCCCACCGCCACCGAGCGTGACCGTCGTCGCAGCTGGGACGACAACCTCTTCAAGGCCCTGACCGCGGTCTTCGGCGACGGGTTGACCGGCGTGCAGACCGCCGCCGCCCTCGCCGCGCTGGGCGAAGGCTCCCGAGATCCAGGTCTCGCCCTGGCCGTCACCACGCACGCCGTTCTGACCACCGTGCCGCTGCGGGCGTTCGGGACCAGCGCCCAGCACGAGCGTTACCTGCCCCGCATCGCCGCGGGCGAGTGGCTCGGTGCGTTGTCGCTGCGGCAGACCCGGGCCGGGGCCTTCGCGTCCACCGTGGCTGCCCGGCCCGCCCGTGACGGCGCGAGCGGCTGGGTGCTGTCCGGCAGCCTCGAACAGGTCGTCCTCGGCGCCCAGGCGCACCACTTCCTGGTCGTCGCCGAGCACCGCGACGGGTCACGCACCGCCTTCCTGCTCGACCGCGACACCCCCGGCCTGCGGGTCGAGCAGGCCGGCCCCGCGGCCATGTCCAGCTGCTGCTGGGGGAAGCTGGTCCTCGACGAGTGCCGCGCACCGGCGGATGCGGTCGTCGGCGCCGTCGGTGCGGCCGCCGCCCAGACCGAGCCGCTGCTCGCCGGTCTCGACTGGGTCTTCACCAGCGCCACCTGGCTCGGCATCATGCGGGCGCTGACCGACGAGTCGCTGGCCGCCGCCCGCGACCACGACCTGTTCGGCGCCCCGCTCGCGCACTCGCAGTCGGTCCGGTTCCTGCTGGCCGACATCGCCATCCAGAACGAACTCGCGGCCGGCCTGCTGCACCGTGCCGCCGAGCGGTTCGACGGCACCGCCACCCCCTCCCCGCAGGAGGCCGCCACCGTCCGGCTGTTCACCTCCTCGGCGGTCCGCACGGTGGCCGCCGGTGCCGCCCAGTTGTCCGGGGCCGGGTCAGCCGCCGACGGGTTCGTCGAGCGTGCGCACCGCGATGCCCTGTTCTTCGCCTCGACCGCCGGCGGCACGGAAGTGCTGCGTCCGGTGATCGCGGCTTCCCTGCTCGGGCTCGGCTGATCGTGAGGACCATCACCGACATGTACTTCGACGTCGACACCTTCGCTGCCATCGCCGCGCGCGCCACCCAGACCGATGCCAGCGGCACCATCCCGGCCGAGAGCTGGCAGGAACTCGTCGAGACCGGCTATCTGGGCCTGTTCCACCCCCGGCACCTGGGCGGCAGCGGCGCCGATGCCGCCACTCAGGTGCGGGCCATGGAGGCCCTCGCCCGCGCCTGCTCCGGGACCTACTGGGCCGCCACCGTCTCCTCGCTGCTGTGTGGCAATCTGCTCGCCACCTACGGCGACGAACGGCACCACGAGCTGATCCGGTCATTGGCCACCGGGAAGCGGCTTGCGGCCTTCGCCATCGTCGAGACGGCCGCCGGCAGCGACGCCGCAACGTACCGCACCCTGGTCCGGCGGGCCGGCAGCGACTACACCATCAACGGCGAGAAGTCCCGGATCACCAACGCTCCACGCGCCGACCTGGCCGTCACCCTGGCCCGCCGGGACCGGCCGGCCGGCGACGACGGCCCGGAGTGGTGCCTGGCCTTCGTCGATCTCGACCAGCCCGGGGTGCACCGCTACGACATCCCCCACATGGGCCTGCGCGGCATGCCGTGGGGCGGCATCGTCTACACCGACGCCCACGTCGACGAGGCGAACGTCGTCCCGGTCCCCTTCACCGAACTGGCCGAGGGCATGACCTGGGGCTGGCTGCTGGTCTCGGTCGCGGCCGTGGCGACGGCCGAAGCCGCGCTGAGCGCCTCGGTACGGCACGCGCGGCAACGGGTCTCCTTCGGCCGGCCGCTTGCGCACATGGAAGGGGTCCACGCGCAGGTCGCCGACGCTCACGCCAGGATCGACGCGGCCCGCCTGCTCGCCCGGCGCGGCGCCGCCCAGCGGGTCGCCGGGTACTCCGCCCGCCAGCTGATCGGGATGCTCAAGGTCTATGCCACCGAGATGGCGGTCGAGGTCACCCAGTGCGCCGTCCAGATCCACGGCGCCGCCGGCGTCACCGAGGGCCACGAGGTGGAGCGCCACTACCGCGACGCCCAGATGAACGTCGTCGGGGCCTTCGCGACCAACCGCCTGCGCGAGCAGATCGCCGAGGGGCTCGGTCTCGGACCGGCCGTCTACCGCCCCTTCGACTGGCTGACCCCCACGGGGCTCGCCGGCTGAGAGGCACCCGACCGCACGGGCCGTCGGCCGGCACCGGCCGACGGCCCGTACCTCGGCGGCGTCACCGTGAGCGACGCACCTCGTTGGTGTTCCGTGAGGATCGGCGAGCTGTCCCGGCGGACGGGCGCGAGCGTGCGCGCGCTGCGTCACTACGAGAACGAAGGTCTGCTGCGTCCCGGTCGCTGCAGCAACGGCTACCGGGTGTACGAGGACGACGCGGTGGACCTGGTCCGGCAGATCCGGACGATGATCGACAGCGGCCTGCCCATCCGGATCATCCGCGACGTGTTGCCCTACCTCGACGGGCCCACCCAACTGATGCCGCAGGTGCCGTGCGCCCACCTCATGGAGCAGGTCGCTGCACAGTTGGCCCACCTGGAGCAGAGCATCCACAGCCTGACCCGCAACCGGGACGCCATCGGCGCCTACTTGACAGCGGCACGCACGGCCGCCGCGGCCCAGCAGTTGACTCTGACGTAGGCGTCAGGGTCATAGCGTCCCCGCATGAGCATTCCCACGACCATGCGCGCCCTGCGCCAGGCGACCCTCGACGGCCCACACGACCTGCGCCTGACCGACGACGCGCCGGTGCCGGTCCCGGGCCCCGGCGAGGTGCTGATCCGGGTGGGTGCTGCCGGCGTCAACTTCGCCGACGTCATGCAGACCCACGGGACCTACCAGGGCGGGCCGCCGGCGCCCTACGTGGCCGGCTTCGAGGCCGCCGGTGCGATCGTCGCGCTCGGCACCGGCGTGACCGGCCTGGCGGTGGGCGATCGGGTGATCGGCACCGGGCCGGGTGCCTTCGCCGAATACATGGTGATGCCCGCGCACGTGGTGGCACCCGTACCGGCGGGCTGGGCCGACGAGGAGGCGCTCGGCCTGGTGCTGAACTGGGCGACCGCGCTGGCCGCGCTCAAGCCGCTGGGCCGCCTCGCCGCCGGGGAGACCGTGCTGGTGCATGCCGCCGCCGGCGGGGTCGGACAGGCCGCGGTGACGATGGCCAAGCACTTCGGGGCGTCGGTGGTCGCCACCGCCTCACCCGGCAAGCACGACACGGTACGGGCGCTGGGCGCCGACCACGTCCTCGACAACCGCACCACCGAGTTGCGACGGTTGACCGGCGGTGCCGACCTGGTCCTCGAGTCGGTCGGCGGTGCATGCTTCCACGCCAGCCTGGCCGCGGCCCGGCGGGTCACCGGGCGGGTGGTCGTCTACGGTCACGCCGGCGGCGAGGCGACCCTGACCAATCGGGACCTGGTGTTCGAACACCAGGTACAGGTGATCGGCCTGCACATCGGGGTGCTCGGTGCGACCGCGCCGCAGTTGTTCGCCGAGCTGATGGCGGACCTGGCCACACTCATCGCCGCCGGGGTGTACCGGCCCGGCCGGCCCACGGTGTGGGACCTTGCCGACGGACCGGGCGTGCTGGCGCAGATGCAGGCCGGCAGCACGGTCGGCAAGCTGGCGCTGCGCCCGTGACGACCGCCGAAGGCCACCTCCCGTCCCGGGGGAGGTGGCCTTCGGCCGTGCGCGATGGAACCCGGTTGCCTACTTGACGACCTTCGCGGTCTCCTTCGACGTGGCCGTGCCGGGCTGCAGGTCCGAACGGGTGGCCGTCACCCGCACGGAGAGCCGGTACCCGACGTCGGCGGCCTTGGGCACGTACGACTTGCCGGTGGCCCCGGCGATGACCTTGCCGCCACGCAGCCACTGGTAGGAGAAGGTGAGCTTCTTCTCGTCCCACTTGCCCGGGTCGGCGGTGAGGGTCTTGCCGACCTTGGCCGTCCCGCTGACCGACGGGAGCTTGGTGGCCTCGGCGGGGTCGCCCAGCGCGGGCACGTTGAGGGCCCGCTCACGGCTGACGTTGCCGGCCACGTCGTACGCCCGGTAGCGGATCACGTGGGCGCAGCTGTCGATCCGGGCCGGGGCCAGGTACGGCTGCCAGGCACCCTTGTCGATCCGGTACTCGATGCGGGCCACGCCGGAGTCGACGTCGCTGGCGTTGACCACGAACTTGCGCTCCACCAGGTACGCCTGCACGGTCGGGGCGGTCTCGTCCACCTTGACCTGCAGCGACCACACGTCGCTCCAGAAGAGGTTGACGCCCTGGGCCCGGTAGTCGACGCGGTGGCTGCCCGCCGGCAGGTCCACCGGCTCGCGGTACGGGAACCAGCCGCCGCCGTCGATCTGGTACTCGACCAGCTTCACCTTGTCACCGGCGGTGATGGTCAGGGCGGCGTCCGCGCCGTACCATCCGTCGGCCCCCGCGTCGGAGACCGTCGCCTTCGGCTGCCCGCCCTCGTAGCGCAGCGGGTCGACGCTGCCCAGCGTCGGGACGACCTTCCTGATGGCGCCGTCCGCGTCGAAGTACAGCCGGTCGATCGTGGTCTCCCGGTGCGTGCCGTCGCCGCCGGGGATCCCGAACCGGTGGTACGCGATGTACCAGTCGTCGGTGCCCGGCACCTGCAGGATCGAGTGGTGCCCGGTGCCGAGGATGCCCTGGCTCGGATCCTTGGTGAGGATCTCCCCCTTGGCGGTGAACGGCCCCAACGGGCTGGTGCCGGTGCCGTAGCCGACGCGGTAGTTCTCGCTGCCCGTGTCGTCGATCGACCAGGACAGGTAGTAGGTCCCGGCGCGCTTGTGCATGAACAGGCCCTCGCGGAAGTCCGTGAGGCCGGTCAGCCGCACCCGCTTGGCGACGTCGTAGGAGACCATGTCGTCGTTGAGCGGGACCACGTACGGGGTGCCGTTGCCCCAGTAGAGGTAGCTCTGCCCGTCGTCGTCGGTGAAGACCGCCGGGTCGATCTGCTGGGCGTTGCCGTAGTCGGCCTTGCTCACCAGCGGCTTGCCGATGGGGTCGACGAACGGCCCGAGCGGCGAGTCGGCGACGGCGACGCCGATGTTCTGCTGCGCCGAGAAGTAGAAGTAGTACTTGCCGTTCTTCTCGATCGCGGCGGGCGCCCACGCGTTGCTGTCGGCCCAGGTGATGTCCGGCCCGAGGTCGAGGATCGTGTCGTGCCCGGTCCAGTCGACCAGGTTGCGGCTCGACCAGACGGTGAACTTCGAGCTGCCCCAGCCGGGGAAGCCGTCGGTGGTGGCGTAGATGTAGTAGGTGTCGCCGAACCGGACGATGTTCGGGTCGGCGTTGAAGCCGGGCAGCACCGGCGAGCGCATCTGCACCGTCCGCACGGTCCACTCGCGGGTCGCCCCGGCCGCGCTGGTCACGGTCAGCGTCACCGGCTGCGAGTAGTCCCGCGCGCCGCCGGGCGTGACGGTCGAGGTCGGCGCGACCACGTACGTCGGGGCGAGGGCGGTCACGTCGGTGCCCGGCTTGACCGGCAGCGTGATGGTGCTGCTGGCGGCGTCGATGATCGCGGGGACCTTGAGGCTGTCGAGTTCGACCGCCACGACGCTGGTGCCGTTGGAGCCCAGCGCGGCGACCTCGCCGTCGGTGAGCGCCCGGTTGTAGAGGGAGAAGTCGCGCACCCGGCCCTTGAGGTACTTGTCGGCGGCGTACTGGGAGCGGCCGATGTAGTTGGCCGTGGTGCGGCCGCCGCCGATGTCGCCGGGGCGGTGGGTCAGCCCGGTCTTCTCGGCGACCCGCACCCCGTCGAGGTAGATCCGGGCGGTGCCGGCCGAGTTCAGGGTGTACGTGAGGGTCTTCCACACGCCCCGGGGGACGGCGCTGCCGCCGTTGACGGTCTGCTCGCCGGTCCAGTTGCCGAGGCTGATCGAGGTCCGGTAGTTGTTGCCGGTGGTGAACAGGTAGCCGTTGCCGACGCCGTCGGAGTCGGTGTTGCCCAGGCCCCAGATGAAGTACGGGGTGGCCTGGTCGGTGGCCATCTTCACGTCCATCGACACGGTGATCTCGTCGAGGCCAGCCATGATGTTGTCGGGCAGGGCCACGTGGCCGTTGGTCCCGCCGAGGGCGAGGCTGCCGTCGCCCCAGGTCGCGTCGCCGGCCAGCTTCGCGTCGTAGCCGTTGCCGGAGTCGTCGGTGACGGTGGTGCCGCTGGCCTGGTCGAGCGCGTAGTGGGCGACGACGCCGTCGGCGTTGGCGCGCACCGGCGGCGGCGCGTCGTTGAGCGCGTCGAGTTCGGCCTTGGTGACCGGGATGACGGTGCCGTGCCGGGGGCTGGCGGGCAGGTCGTAGGAGGCCGGCACCTTCCAGTCCGGGTTCTCCAGGTCGTCGGTGCCCAGCGGGATGTAGCCCCGGCCGCCGTACTCGTCGACGAACAGGTAGTACTTCGAGCCGGAGGTGTCGCCCGGGTTGGCCTTGAAGACCGTGGGACCCTCGACGGCGGAGGTGCCGGCGTCGCGGCCGATGCAGGAGTCGAGCACCGTCCAGGAGGGCTTGCCGGGCAGGTCGACGGCGGTCAACGAGGGCGACTTCTCCTGGATGATGTCGGAGCAGCCGGTGCCGCCGCCGCCCTCGTCCTTGGTGAACCGGTAGTAGGTGTCGCCCTCCCGGATCACGGTGGAGTCGATGCGCGAGTCGCCCGGATCCTGCCAGATCGTCGGCTGGCTGAACGTGACGAAGTCACGGGTCGTCGCGGCGAGCATCCGGTTGTACGTGTTGCCGGTGTGGTTCGGGTCGTTCTCCGCGTAGAGCTTCGAGGCCCAGAAGACGAGGTACTCGCCCCGGGCGGCGTCCCAGTACGCCTCCGGCGCCCAGGTGTTGCCGGCGGTGGGCGGGGAGATCAGGATGTGCCGCTGCTCCGACCAGTTCACCAGGTCGGTGGACTCCCAGACCTCCAGGTACCGGCTGCCCTGGCGCTGCGCGACGTCCCAGTTGCCGTTGCGGCCGATGGACAGGTCGGTGGCGATGAGGAAGAACCGGTCCCCCTCGGGGCTGCGGATCAGGAACGGGTCCCGCAGGCCCATGGTGCCGAACGTCGACTCCAGCTTCGGCTGGCCCCCGTTGAGCTCCGTCCACCGCAAGGCGTTGTTGCCCTGGCTGGCCGCGAAGTAGATCTTCTCCCCGGCGATGGAGTTGCCGGTGAAGTAGCTGAAGGCGTAGCCGGCGTAGGGGGCGGCCTCGGGCAGCTCGCGGACGGTCAGTTCGATGGCCCGCTCGGCGGTGGCCGTGCCGACGGTGACGGTCGCGGTCACGGTGACCTTGACGTCGCCCGCCCCGTGCGCGGGGCGCTTGACGATGCCGTCGGGGCTGACGACGTCCGGGCTGGCGGAGCGCCAGGCGACGGTCGCGCCGTTGCTCCCGGTGCTCGGCATGGTGAGGTTGCCGCGCACGTCGCCGGCGTTCACGAGCGAGAGGGCGGCGGCGGCCGCGTCGGCCCGCGTCTGGTCGGTCTCGTTGGGCACGACGGTGGCGGTGAACGCCTTGGTGTCGCTGCTGCCGCCCCGGCTGACGGTCGCGGTGAGGGTGACCGTGGCGGGCCCGTCGGCGGGGGCGGGACGGGTCACCTCGCCGGTCGCGCTGATGGTGCCGGGGGCGCTGGAGGACCAGGCGATCGCCGACCCGTACGTGCCGGTGGTGGGCAGGGTGAGCTTCCCGGTCACGGCCGAGAGGTCGCCCAGGTCGAGGGCGGCGGTGTCGCCGGCGACGCGGGTGGCGTCGGGCAGCGCGATGGCGGCCACCTCGTCGGCGGGCAGCGCGCGGTCGTAGATGCGGAAGTTGGCCACCCGGCCCTTGAGGTAGCGGTCCGCGGCGTAGTTGGACCGGCCGAGGTTGTTGTTGGTCGTCGTGCCGTTGCCGACGGCGCTGGGCAGCACGGTGACGCCGGTGTTCTGCGCGACCTGCACGCCGTCCTCGTAGAGGGTGCCGGTGGTGCCGGTCTGCGTGTAGGTGACGGACTTCCACACGCCCCGGGTGAGGTTCGCGCCCTTGCCGGTCACCTTCTCGCCGGACCAGTTGGTGGTGGTGATGGCGGTGCGGAAGGCGTCGCCGCTGGTGAACAGGTAGCCGGTGCCGGAGTTCGAGGTCGCCGGGTTGCCGAGGCCCCAGATGAAGTACGGGGTCTGCTGCGTGGGGTCGACGAGCACGTCGACGGCGACGGTGATCGACGACAGCCCGGCCATGATGTTGTCGGGCAGCTTGACGTGGTCGTCGACGCCGTCGAGGACGAGACCGCCCTGGCCGGTCCAGGTGCCGCCGCCGGTGAGCGTGCCGTCGTTGCCCCGGCCGGAGCTGTCGGTGACGGTCGTGCCGGTGGTCTGCGTCAGGTCGTAGCGCACCAGCAGGCCGTCGGTCACGTCGGCGGCGGCGGCCGGCGCGGCGGTGGCGGGCAGCAGACCGGCGACCAGGGCGAGGAGCGCCCCGGCGACGAGGGGCCGGGCCCGGCGCCGGGTGCGGGACGGGAAGGAGGATCGCGGTTCCGGGGGAGCTTCGCGCATGGGGTTCCCTCGTGGTGGCGGGGGTGTGAGCGTTAACAAGCCCGAATTCTCGGCGCTACAAAACCCCGGAGTCAAGGGTCCTACCAGGCACAACGCTGGGTATGTGCGCGCTAACAGGGATCGCTACGACCCGGGCCGGGGCAGCAACGGCCGCAGCGGGCGGACCCTCACGGTCGGCCGGCACGGCGAAGACCGGCGCGGCCCTCGCGGCGCACCGGATCCCGACGTGCGGTCAGCCCTTCCGGCCGCCGCTGCTCGCGCGCACGACGAGCTGCGGCTCGACCTGCGGATGCGGGAAGCGCCCCGCCGGGCCGTCGGCGTCGAACAGCTCCAGCAGGGCCGCCACGCACCGGCGGCCCACCTCGTCGAAGTCCTGCCGCACCGTGGTCAGCGGCGGCGAGAGGTATTCGGCCTCGGGGATGTCGTCGAACCCGACCACGCTGACGTCCTCCGGAACCCGCACGCCGCGCTGGTGCAGCGCCCGCAGCAGGCCGAGCGCCTGGTGGTCGTTGGCGCAGAACACGGCCGTCACGTCGGGGCGGTCGACCAGCGACTGCCCGATCTCGTAGCCCGCGCGGGGGCTCCAGTCGCCGACGAGGACCGGCGGGACGGACCGCCCGGCCTGCTCCAGTGCCAACCGCCACCCGTCGACGCGGTCGCGGGCCTCCAGCCAGTCCCGGGGGCCGGCGATGTGCCACACCGTCTCGTGCCCGAGGGACAGCAGGTGCTCCACGGCCAGCCGGGCCCCGGCGACCTGGTCGACGGAGATGCTCGGCAGCTCCCGGGCGCCGCCGCTCGACTCGACCACCACGGCAGGCACGCCGGTGGGCAGGCCGTGCACGGCCACCGCCGCCGTCATCATCGGGGCGATGACGACCACCCCCGCCACCGACTGCTCGGTGAGGGCGTCGATCGCCGACCGCATCCCGGCCCGGTCGAGCTGTTCCAGGGTGACGATGCTGATGCCGTACCCCGCCGCGCGGGCGGCGCGCTCGATGCCGAGCAGGGTCGCCGCCGGGCCGTAGAGGATGGTGTCGAAGCTGACCACGCCGATGACCCGGGAGCGCCGCCCGGCCAGCCCCCGGGCCAGGGCGTTGGGCCGGTAGTTGAGCTGGTGCACCGCGCGCATCACCCGCTCGCGGGTCTCCTGCCGGACGCTCGGGTGGTTGTTGAGCACCCGCGACACCGTCTGGTGCGAGACACCGGCGAGCCGGGCGACGTCGTTCATCACCGCCGCGCGTGCGGCCGGCTGCTGACCCATGGCAACTCCCCTCGTGGCCATCGTAGCCCGTCGTGATCAACAAGACGGACGGTCAGGCTCGCTGCGCGGACGGTGTGTCCGGCGTGCTCCCTCCTCGGGACCACGCCGGACACCCCGGTCGTACGGTCGACCGGTCGAGCCTCAGAAGCCCCTGGCCAACCGGTAGTAGGCCTGGTTCCACCGCAACTCGTTCGTCAGCCCACGGGTGGTCGTCTCCGCGTCGATGACGACCAGCTCGGTGGCGACCATCTCGGCCAGGTCGTGCAGTTCCTCGACCCCGACGGCCTGCGACAGCACCGTGTGGTGCGGCGCGCCGGCCGTGAGCCACGCCTCCGCCGAGCCGGCCAGGTCCGGCCGGGGCCGCCACACCGCGCGGGCCACCGGCAGCTTCGGCAGCGGCTGCGGCGGGACGATCACGTCGATCTCGTTGGCGACCAGCCGGAACCGCTCCCCCATGTCGGCCAGCCCCAGCACCACGGCGGGCCCCGCCTGGGCGTCGAACACCAGGCGCACCGGGTCCTCGCGGCCGCCGATACCCAGCGGGTGGATCTCCACCGCGGGCGTGTCGGCGGCGATGGTCGGGCAGACCTCCAGCATGTGCGCGCCGAGGACCACCTCCTGCCCCGGCGTGAGGTCGTAGGTGTAGTCCTCCATGAAGGACGTGCCGCCCGTGGTGCCCACCGACATCGCCTTGAGCGTGCGCACCAGCACCGAGGTCTTCCAGTCGCCCTCGCCGCCGAAGCCGTAGCCGTCGGCCATCAGCCGCTGCACCGCGATCCCCGGCAGCTGCCGCAGCCCGCCGAGGTCCTCGAAGTTCGTGGTGAACGCGCGGAACCCGCCCGCGTCGAGGAAGTCGCGCAGGCCCGCCTCGATCCTGGCGGCGTAGCGCAGCGAGTCGTGCCGCTCGCCGCCGGCCCGCAGCTCGGCGACGAGCCGGTAGCTGTCGTCGTACTCCTTGACCAGCTCGTCGATGCGCGAGTCCGCCACCGCGTCCACGGCCGCCACCAGGTCGTTCACGCCGTACGTGTTGACCGAGACGCCGAAGCGCAGCTCCGCCTCGACCTTGTCGCCCTCGGTCACCGCCACGTTGCGCATGTTGTCGCCGAAGCGCGCCAGCCGCAGCGACCGCATCTCCGCGTGCCCGATCGCCGCCCGGGTCCACGCCCCGATGCGGGCGGTGACGCTCGGGTTGCTCACGTGCCCAGCGACGGTCTTGCGGGCCACCCCCAGCCGGGTCTGGACGAACCCGAACTCCCGGTCGCCGTGGGCGGCCTGGTTGAGGTTCATGAAGTCCATGTCGATGTCGGACCAGGGCAGCGCCACGTTGGCCTGCGTGTGCAGGTGCAGCAGCGGGGTGCGCAGCGCGTCCAGGCCGGAGATCCACATCTTGGCCGGGGAGAAGGTGTGCATCCAGGCGATCACCCCGACCGCGCCCTGGACGGCGGCGTCACGGCAGACGGCCAGGATGTCGGCGCTGGAGGTGAGCACCGGCTTCCAGACCACCCGGGCGGGGATGGCCGGGTCGGCGTCGAGCTGCGCCGCGATCTGCCGGGACTGGTCGGCCACCTGACGCAGGGTCTCCGGGCCGTACAGGCCCTGGCTGCCGGTGAGGAACCAGACCTCGGCGGCCGGGGATGGGTTGGTCATGGGGTTGCCTTCCGGTGTACTGGGGTGGTCACTTCTTGCGGATGCCGACGAGGCGCTGGAGGAGGATGAACGCGAACAGCAGGCCACCGATCACGATCTTGGTCCACCAGGAGCTGAGGCTGCCGTCGAAGGTGATCAGCGTCTGGATCACCCCCAGCACGAGGACGCCCAGCAGGGTGCCGAACACGTAGCCGGAGCCGCCCGTGAGCAGGGTCCCGCCGATGACGACGGCGGCGATCGTGTCCAGCTCCATGCCGACGGCGATCAGCGGGGCGCCGGACAGCGTGTAGAACGACAGCAGGATGCCGCCGATGGCCGAGCAGAGCCCGCTGATCGTGTAGACGGCGATCTTCGTACGCCCCACGGGCAGGCCCATGAGGAGCGCCGACTGCTGGTTGCCGCCGATGGCGTACACGTTGCGGCCCAGCCGGGTGTACGCCAGCGTGTACGCCGCGACCGCCACCACGGCGAGGGCGACCAGGACGCTCACGGTCACGAAGTTCTCGCCGATGCGGATGCGCTCCTGCGCCGCCGAGGTCCAGAACCCGTCGGTGATCGGGATGGACGTCGAGCTGATCCAGGTGCACATGCCCCGGGCGAAGAACATGCCGGCGAGGGTGACGATGAACGGCTGGATGTCGAAGAAGTGGATGACGCAGCCCATCGCGAACCCGAGGGTGGGGCCGATGAGCAGCGCGATCAGGAGCACCAGCGCGGGGTGCACGCCGTCGCCGAGCAGCGACGCCGACACCATCGCGGTCATCGCCACCACCGAGCCGACCGACAGGTCGATGCCGCCGGTCAGGATGACGAAGGTCATGCCGACCGCGACGACGAGCAGGAAGCCGTTGTCGATGAAGATGTTGAAGACGACCTGGATGTTGGAGAAGGCGCGGTACTGCGAGACGCCGATGCCGTACATCACCAGCAGCAGGGCCAGGGTGGCCAGCACCGGCACCTGCCGCTGCGGCACCCGCCACCAGGCCCGTGGGCCTCGCGCGGCCAGGGGGGTCGTGGTCATGCCGGAACCTGCTCCTTCTGCTTCTCGACGGGCGCAGCCGGGGGCACCCCCGGTGCCTGCCGGCGCCGGAACCGGGCGCGGAACGCCGGCGCCTGGATGAGGCAGACCGCGATCACCACGACCGCCTTGAACAGCAGGGCCGTCTGCGGGTCGATGTTCATGGCGTACACCGAGGTGGTCAGGGTCTGGATGATCAGCGCGCCGACGATGGTGCCGCTGAGGTAGAACCGGCCACCGACCAGCGACGTGCCGCCGATGACCACGGCGAGGATCGCGTCGAGTTCGACCCAGAGGCCGACGGCGTTGCCGTCGGCGCTGGAGACGTTCGCCGTCATCATGAACCCGGCGACGGCGGCGCAGGCGGCGCTCACCACGTACACCAGGAAGGTGATCCGCCGCGAGCGCACGCCCGCCAGCCGGCTGGCCTCGGCGTTGCCGCCGACCGCCTCGATGATCATGCCGAGGGCGGTGCGGCGGGTCAGCAGCGCCACGACCAGGGTCACCGCGAGGGCGATGATGATCGCGAACGGCAGCGTGAGCAGGTGCCCGACCCCGATCGTCTTGTACGGCTCGCTGTTGATCGTGATGATCTGCCCGGAGGTGACCAACTGGGCCAGGCCCCGGCCGGCGACCATCAGGATCAGCGTGGCGATGATCGGTTGGATGCCTATCCCGGCGACCAGGATCCCGTTCCACGCGCCGAGCAGCAGGGCGATGCCGAACGCGATCGCCACCGCGGTGAGCACCCCGCCGAGGCTGTTCTGGTCGGGCTGCTCGCTGATGTAGAGGCAGGCTATCGCGCCGCACACGGCGGCCACGGAGCCCACGGACAGGTCGATGCCGCCGGTGGCGATCACCAGGGACATGCCCAGCGCGACCAGGATGAGCGGGGCGCTGAGCCGGAGGATGTCGATGAGGCTGCCGTAGAGGTGGCCGTTCTTCAGCTCGACCGACAGGAAGCTCGGCCGGTAGACGGTGTTCGCCGCCAGCAGCACCACCAGCACGACCAGGGGCCAGAACAGCCGGTGGCCGGTGACGCCCGCGAGGCGGGTACGCGCAGTGCTCATACCTTCTCCAGCCCTTCCTGCTCCGCGCCGCTGGCGATGGCCCGCATCACGCGGTCGGCGTCGAGGGTGTCGTCGTTGTCGAGCTGGGCGACCAGCCGCCGGTCGCGCATCACGACGACCTTGTGGCTGAGCCGCAGCACCTCCTCCAGCTCGGCGGAGATGAACAACACCGCCATTCCGCCGTCGGAGAGCTGCGCCACGAGGCGCTGGATCTCGGTCTTCGCGCCGATGTCGATGCCCCGGGTCGGCTCGTCCAGGATCAGCAGCCGCGGCTCGGTGATCAGCCACCGGGCGAGCAGCACCTTCTGCTGGTTGCCGCCGGAGAGGTTGCGCACCGGCATGTCGGGGTTGGCCGGGCGGATGCTCAGCGCCTTGATGTAGCGCTCGACCAGCTCGTCCTGCTTGCGCCGGGGCACGGGCCGCAGCCAGCCGCGGGCGGCCTGCATGGCCAGGATGATGTTCTCCCGCACCGACAGCTCGCCCACCAGGCCCTCGGTGCGGCGGTTCTCGGAGCAGAAGGCGACGCCCCGGTCGATCGCGGCCACCGGGTTGCGGATCGTGGCGGGCGCGCCGTCGACCGCGAGCCGGCCCTGGTCGGCGCGGTCCGCGCCGAAGAACAGGCGGGCGACCTCGGTACGCCCCGACCCGAGCAGTCCGGCCAGCCCGACGACCTCGCCGGCGTGGATGGTGAGGCTGAACGGCGCGACCGAGCCGGTGCGGCCCAGCCCGTCCGCCGCCACGAAGGGCTCCCCCGCGGCGATCGCCGCGCGGTCCCGGTCGGTCTCGGAATCGAGGCGCTCCAGCGCGTCGAGCTCCTTGCCGATCATCTTCTCCACGAGGGCGATCTGCGGCAGCTCGGCCGTCGGGTACTCGCCGACGAGGCGGCCGTTGCGCAGCACGGTGATCCGGTCGGCGATGCCGTACACCTGGTCGAGGAA
Source organism: Micromonospora sp. DH13 (assembly GCF_020873825.1). Classification (NCBI taxonomy): domain Bacteria; kingdom Bacillati; phylum Actinomycetota; class Actinomycetes; order Micromonosporales; family Micromonosporaceae; genus Micromonospora; species Micromonospora sp. DH13. The sequence goes on along the minus strand of NZ_JAHWGR010000043.1, from coordinate 24,371 downwards.
GTGGGTGACGAAGACGATCGCGATGCCGTCGTCGCGCAGCTGGCGCATGATCCGCATCAGCTGGGCCACCTCGTCGGCATCGAGGCTGGAGGTGGGCTCGTCGAGGATCAGCACTCGGGCGTTCACGTCGACGGCGCGGGCGATGGCCACCATCTGCTGGACCGCGAGGGAGTAGCTGCCGAGCAGCTCGGTGACGTCGATGTGCAGGTCGATGCGGGCCAGCAGCTCCTTGGCCCGACGGCGCATCTCGCGCCAGTTGACGGACCCGAGCCGGCGCGGCTCGCGGCCGATGAAGATGTTCTCCGCCACCGACAGGTTCGGCAGGAGGTTGACCTCCTGGTAGACGGTGCTCACCCCGGCCGCGGTGGCCTGCATCGGCCCGGCGAAGGAGACCTGCTGACCGTCGAGGGTGATCGTGCCGGCGTCCGTGCTGTAGACACCCGTCAGCACCTTGATGAGGGTGGACTTGCCGGCGCCGTTCTCGCCCATCAGGGCATGGACCTCACCGGGGAAGAGGCGGAAGTCGACACCGTTGAGGGCGCGTACTCCCGGGAAGATCTTGCTGATCGCGGTCATCGTCAGGACCGGATGCCTCTGCGACATCTGACCAGGCCTTTCGTGTGTCGCGGAAGCGAGCGGCGGGGCCGCCGCGCGTGGCGCGGCGGCCCCCTCCGGTCAGTACTTCCGGGTCGGCAGAGCGGCCTTGGCCTGCTCCTGGGTGAAGGTGGTCTCCTGGGTCTCGACCCGGGCCGGGACCTCCTCGCCGGCCTTGACCTTCTTGACCAGGTCCATCAGCTGGTCGCCGAGCAGCGGGCTGCACTCGGCGATGAAGTTGAACTTGCCGTCGGCCAGGGCCTGCATGCCGTCCTTGACCGCGTCGATGGTGATGATGGTGATGTCCTTGCCCGGCACCTTGCCGGCCGCGGTGATCGCCTCCAGCGCACCGAGGCCCATGTCGTCGTTGTGGGCGAACAGCACGTCGATCTTCGGGTTGGCCTTGAGGAACTGCTCCATGACCTGCTTGCCGCCGGCCCGGGTGAAGTCACCGCTCTGCGACGCGACGACCTTCAGGTTGGGGTTGGCGGCGATCGCCTCCGCGAAGCCCTTCTTGCGGTCGTTGGCCGGCGCCGAACCGGTGGTCCCCTGCAGCTCGACGATGTTCACCGGGCCGGTGGCCGCCTTCTTCTGCTCGACCAGCCACTCGCCGGCGAGCCGGCCCTCCTTGACGAAGTCCGAGCCGATGAAGGTCTTGTAGAGGCTCTTGTCGGCCGAGTCGACGGCGCGGTCGGTCAGGATGACCGGGATCTTGGCGTCCTTGGCCTCCTTGAGCACGGTGTCCCAGCCCGACTCCACCACCGGCGAGAAGGCGATCACGTCGACCTTCTGCTGGATGAAGTTGCGGATCGCCTTGATCTGGTTCTCCTGCTTCTGCTGCGCGTCGTCGAACTGCAGCTTGATCCCGGCCTTCTCGGCGGACTCCTTGATGGAGTTGGTGTTCGCCGTCCGCCAGCCGCTCTCCGCGCCGACCTGCGAGAAGCCGAGGACGATCTGGCCGTCGCCCTTGCTGTCGCCGGCCTCCGAGCCGGTGTCGCTGTTGCCGCACGCGGCCAGGCTGGTGGCCATCAGGCCGGCGGCCAGGATCGCGCCGAACCCACGGCGGGTGATGGTCGTGCCGGTCTTGCGCATGTGATGACTCCTTGCGGGGGTGGGTGGGGTACCTACATGGGCCGGGGCCGCCTCGGCGTGCCGGGACGGCACGGCCAACCGGTGGTGCTGTGGTGAGGTGCGGTGGAACGGGCCGGGCCTCGGGGTGCGGACCGGCCGGGACGGGGCGGGCGGCGGTCAGGGGGTCGCGGACGGGACCCCGGGCTGCCCGTAGACGTTCTGGTAGCGGTCGTAGAGGGAGTCGATGTCCTCGCGGGCCATCGGCACCGGCCGGCCGAGCGTGCGGGCCAGGTGGGCGGTGCGGGCGACGTCCTCGCACATCACCGCCGCCTTGACCGCCGCGCGGGCGTCCTTGCCGATGGTGAAGACGCCGTGGTTGCGCATGAGCACCGCCGGCGAGCGGTGCCCGGACAGGGTGGCCACGATGCCCTTGCCGATGTCGTCGCCGCCGATGAGCGCGAACGGGCCGACCGGGATTTCGCCGCCGAACTCGTCGGCCTGGGCGGTGAGGTGGCACGGGATCGACTCGCCGCAGGCCGCCCAGGCGGTGGCGTAGGAGCTGTGCGTGTGCACCACTCCCCCGACCTCCGGCATCGCCCGGTAGACGTAGGCGTGCGCGGCGGTGTCGCTCGACGGCGACAGGTCGCCCTCCACGACGGCCCCGTCGAGGTCGCAGACGATCATGTTGTCGGGTCGCAGGTCGTCGTAGGAGACGCCGCTGGGCTTGATGACCATCAGGTCCGCGCCCGGCACCCGGGCGGAGACGTTGCCGGCCGTCCAGGCCACCAGGTTGTAGCGGACCAGCTCGCCGTGCAGGGTCGCGACCTGCTCACGCAGGCGCGTCACCTCGGCGCCCAGGTCGGGGCTCATGCCAACACCTCCAGGGGGACTGCGGCCTCGCCGGCCGGGGAGTGGTCGGCCGCCCGGCGGGCGGCGTTGCGGATGGTGCGCAGCCGCAGCAGGACGTCGTCGCCGCCCCGGCCGAAGTGGTCGTGCAGGCGCCGGTACTCCGCGTAGAGCGCGTCGTAGGCGAGCGCCCGCTGCGGGTCGGGCCGGTAGACGTCGCGGTCGACCCGGCCCATCACCGCCGAGGCGGCCGGCACGTCGGGGTACGCGCCCGCGGCGACCGCCGCGTGGATCGCCGAGCCGAGCGCCGGGCCCTGCGTCGAGCCGATGATGCCCAGCGGGCGCTGCGTGACGTCGGCGTAGATCTGCATGAGCAGCGCGTTGTTGGTCAGCCCGCCCGCGACGATGATCTCGTCGACCGGCACCCCGGCGTCGGCGAACGCCTCGATGATCATGCGGGTGCCGAACGCGGTGGACTCCAGCAGCGCGCGGTATACGTCCGGCGGCCGGGTGGCCAGGGTCAGCCCGACGATCACCCCGCTGAGGTCGTGGTTGACCAGCAGGGAGCGGTTGCCGTTCCACCAGTCCAGCGCCACCAGGCCGTGCGCGCCGACGGGCTGGGCGGCGGCGGCAGCCGTGAGGGCCTCGTGCGAGGCGTAGCCGGCGGGGGCGGCGTGCTGGACGTACCAGCCGAAGATATCGCCGACGCCGCTCTGGCCCGCCTCGTAGCCCCAGTGCCCGGAGCTGATCCCGCCGTCCACGACGCCGCACATGCCGGCCACCTCGGCCAGCTCGGTGCCGTTGACGACGTGGCAGGTGGAGGTGCCCATGATGGCGACCAGCCGGCCCGGCTCGAGGGCCTGGGCGGCGGCGGAGGTGACGTGGGCGTCGACGTTGCCGACCGCCACCGCGATCCCCTCCGGCAGGCCGGTCCAGGCTGCGGCCTCGGCGGTCAGCCCGCCGGCCCGGGCGCCCAGCGGCGCGAGCGGTCCGTCGATCTTGGCGACGAAGTCAGCGAAGCCCGGGTTAAGCGCGGCCAGGTACTCCCGCGACGGGTACCGCCCGTCCTGGCGGATGCCCTTGTAGCCGGCGGTGCACACGTTGCGGGTCTCGACGCCGCAGAGCTGCCAGACGATCCAGTCGGCGGCCTCGATCCACCGCTCGGCCCGGTCGTAGACCTCCGGGTCCTCCTCCAGCAACTGCAGGCCCTTGGCGTACTGCCACTCGGCGGAGATCTTGCCGCCGTAGCGGCCGATCCACGGCTCGTTGCGGGCGTGGGCCAGCTCGTTGATCCGGTCCGCCTGGGGCTGGGCCGCGTGGTGCTTCCACAGCTTCACCCAGGCGTGCGGCCGGGTACGCAGGTCGGGCAGCTCGCACAGGGGGGTGCCGTCGGCGAGGGTGGGCAGCACGGTGCAGGCGGTGAAGTCGATGCCGATGCCGACGACCTGCTGCGGGTCGACGCCGCTGGCGGCCAGGGCCGCCGGCACCGCCTGCCGTAGCACCTCGCGGTAGTCGTCCGGGTCCTGCAGGGCCCAGTCGGCGGGTAGCGCCTGGCCGTCGACGGCGAGTACCGTGTCCATCACGGCGTGTCGGTACTCGTGCACCGCCGTGCCCAGTTCGGCACCGTCACCGACCCGTACCACCAGCGCTCGACCCGACAACGTGCCGTAGTCGACGCCGACAACGTACCGGTCGCCCGGCCCTGCCGAAACGCTCATGACATCCTCCGCTCACTTGCTGGCAACAGTGTTAGCGCTCACATGTAGTGGCGTCAAGATGCTTCCCGCCAAGATCTTTCAGTCCGGTCCCCGACACGGCCCGCTGCCTGGAATCTCTCCAGATGACGACGTCGGCAACGATCCGGTCACGGGGCGCGACCCACGACGGAGACGGCCCCGGATCGGGGATGTGTGCGTTCACAAGGAGGCGGGCGCTTCGGCCGCGTGACGCAGGGCGCGCGCCGCCGCCGCGCGCCGGCCGCGGCCGGCGCACCCGCCCGCCGCCCGGCCGTGACGGGGAGTGATTCTTCCCGACCCCCCGGCGCACCATCCCGCTCACCCGCTTTGCTCTGCACCCACGGACGCAACGCTCACGCTCCGCTGCCGCACACGAACCTTCGCGAGTCCCGGCGATGCCACGTATCCGCAGCTCCACCGGGATGCTGCGCCCGTGGGTGCAGAGCAAAGCGCGCGACAGGACCGAAGCGGACCCCGAAGGAGGGCGACGCGGAGTAAGAACGATCGGCCCGATGGGACAGCTCCCCTCCGTCACGGAGCGCGACGGCACCACCCAGGCCTGCGGCCCCGCCGAAACCGCACCCCCGGCCCGCGATCCCGGCTCGGCGCCCCGTGTCGGGCAACCGGGTCGACGCCGCCCCGTCCGGCGGCGCCGACCCGGCCGACAGCGGACGCGGAGGCAGGGCCGCGCCCGAAAGTTTCGAGCTTGTTTCGGACGCGAGCAGACTAAGCGCCCGCGCGACGACGCGTCAAGCGTCACCTGTCGATGCGTCGAGGTCGACCCCGGTTTTCGCCCGCCCCGCCCCCAAGCGTCGAAAGTTTCGGGATATGCTGCGGCGGGCCGGGAACGAGGGAGATGCCATGGAACAACAGCGGGCGACGCTGGCGGAGATCGCACAGGCGGCCGGGGTGTCCATCCCCACCGTCTCGAAGGTCCTCAACGGCCGGCCGGACGTCGCACCCGCGACCCGGCACCGGGTGCAGACACTGCTCGACGCACGGGGGTACACGGCCCGGGGCACGGCCCGCCCGGCGAACCGGGCGGGCCTGATCGACCTGGTGCTGCGGGACCTGGGCAGCCCGTGGGCCATGCAGATCATCGACGGCGTGGAGGAGCTGGCCTACCAGGCCGGCTTCGGCGTCGTCGTATCCGCCGTCCACGGCCGGCACCGCACCCGCCCCGACCGGCGCTGGACCGAGCAGCTGGCCGCCCGACGCTGCAACGGGGTGCTGCTCGTCCTCTCCGACCTCTCGCCCGCCCAGCGCGGCCACCTGGAGGAGCTGGGCATCCCGGCGGTGATCATCGATCCGGCCGGGCAGCCCCCCGCGGACATCCCCTCCGTCGGGGCGACCAACTGGGCCGGCGGGCGGGCGGCCACCGAGCATCTGCTCGGCCTCGGCCACCACCGCATCGCCGTCATCGGCGGTCCCCCCACCGTGCCGTGCAGCCGCGCCCGTGTCGACGGCTACCGGGCCGCCATGGACGCCGCTGGCCAGCGGGTCCCCACCGGCCACGTCCGCACCGGCGACTTCCTGGCCCCCTCGGGCTATCGGGAGACGCACGCCCTGCTCGACCTGGCCCGGCCGCCGACGGCGCTCTTCGCCTGCTCCGACGAGATGGCCCTGGGCGCCTACGAGGCGCTCTACGAGCGGGGACTGCGGGTGCCGGACGACATGAGCGTCGTCGGTTTCGACGATCTGGACGCCGCCCGGTGGGCCGTGCCGCCGCTGACCACCGTCCGGCAGCCGCTGACGGAGATGGCCGCGATGGCCACCCGCATGCTGCTCAGCCTGGTCAACGGCGAGGAGCTGGCCAGTGACCGCATCGAACTGGCCACCCCGCTGGTCGTACGGCACAGCACCCGGCCCTGCTGACCGCCCCGCCGGCCTGCGGTGCGGCATCGGGCGGCGCGGCACACTTCGACGCATCGACATGTTGCGGAGGTGTTACGCACGCCCCTAAGCTGCCGTGGGAGCGCTCCCGGGCCCCCGACCGCGCGCCACCCCACCACCCCCGACGGAATGAGACAGCCGATGAAGAGAGCTCCCCGCCCGTCCCGACGCCAGCTGGTCGTGGCCGGCGCCGTCGGCGCGCTGACCCTCGGTGCGACGGCGATCCTACCGGCCACCAACGCCATGGCCGCCACCGGTTGTGCCGTCACCTACACGACCAACAGCTGGTCCGGGGGGTTCACCGCGTCGATCAGCGTCAAGAACCTCGGTGACCCGATCAACGGTTGGACCCTCGGCTTCACCTTCCCGGACCAGGGGCAGAAGCTCACCCAGGGGTGGTCGGCGACGTACCAGCAGAGCGGCAGCGCCGTCACGGCGCAGAGCCTGAGCTACAACGGCTCGCTGGCCACTGGCGCGGCGACGAGCATCGGCTTCAACGGCACCTTCACCGGCGGCAACCCGACGCCGACGTCGTTCACGCTCAACGGCACGGTGTGCACCGGCGGCACGACGCCGACCACGTCGACCCCGACGACGACGCCCACCACGCCGCCGCCGACCACTCCCCCGCCCACCACGCCTCCGCCGACCGGCACGACGCCGGTGGCCATCAACGGTCAGCTGCGGGTGTGCGGGGTCAACCTGTGCAACCGGTACGGCAAGCCGATCCAGCTGCGCGGCATGAGCACCCACGGCCTGCAGTGGTTCGCCCAGTGCTACAACGACGCGTCCCTCGACGCGCTGTCCAAGGACTGGCTGGCCGACCTGCTCCGCGTCTCCATGTACGTGCAGGAGGACGGCTACGAGACCGACCCGGCCGGCTTCACCAACCGGGTCAACACCCTCGTGGACGAGGCCACCGAGCGCGGCATGTACGCGTTGATCGACTTCCACACCCTGACGCCGGGCGACCCGATGTTCAACCTGGAGCGGGCCAAGACGTTCTTCGCCGCCGTGTCCGCCCGGCACGCCAACAAGAACAACGTGATCTACGAGGTCACCAACGAGCCCAACGGGGTGAGCTGGTCGACGATCAAGAACTACGCCGAGCAGGTCATCCCGATCATCCGCGCCAACGACCCGGACGCGATCGTCATCGTCGGCACCCGCGGCTGGTCCTCGCTCGGCGTCTCCGAGGGCGGCAACTCCACCGAGGTCATCAACAACCCGGTGAACGCCAGCAACATCATGTACGCGTTCCACTTCTACGCCGCGTCCCACAAGGACAACTACCGGGCCGAGCTGGAGCGCGCCGCCGCCCGGATCCCCATGTTCGTCACCGAGTTCGGCACGGTCACCTACACCGGCGGCGGCGCCGTGGACGTGGCCAGCAGCAACACCTGGATGGACCTGCTCGACCGACTCAAGATCAGCTACGCCAACTGGACGTTCTCGGACGCCGACGAGGGCAGCGCCGCGTTCCGCCCCGGCACCTGCTACGGCGGCACGTACACCGGCACGTCGGTGCTGACCGACTCGGGCAACTACATGCGCAACCGCATCCGCACCCCGGACAACTTCCCCACGAGCTGACCGCTCGCACCGCCCGGTGTCGCCCCGTCCATCGTGGACGGGGCGACGCCGGTCAGGCCGGCCCGCCGCGCACGGCGCGTACCGCCTCGCCCGCGTACAGGCAGGCGGCCCGCTGGCCGGCGGCCACCTCCACCAGCACTGGGTCGACCTCGACGCAGTCCGGTCGGGCCTGCGGACAGCGGGTCCGGAACCGGCAGCCGCCGGGCGGGTCCACCGGGCTCGGCACGTCGCCGCGCAGGATGATCCGCCGCCGGTGCCGCTCCACCTTCGGATCGGCCACCGGGACGGCCGACAGCAGCGCGGCGGTGTACGGGTGCGCCGGCTGCCGGTAGAGCTGCGCCGGGGTGCCGGTTTCCACGATCCGGCCCAGGTACATCACGGCGATCCGGTCGCTCATGTGCTCGACGGCCGCCAGGTCGTGCGCGATGAACAGGTACGTCAGCCCGAGGTCCCGTTGCAGCGCCCGCAGCAGGTTCATGATCTGCGCCTGCACGCTCAGGTCGAGCGAGGCGATGGGCTCGTCGAGGACGATCAGGTCGGGCTCCCCGGCCAGCGCGCGGGCGATGCCGACCCGCTGGCGTTGCCCGCCGGAGAGCTCGTGCGGGTGCCGGCCGGCGAGGTCGGCGCGCAGGCCGACCAGCTCCAGCAGCTCGGCGACCCGGCGGCCACGGGCCTGGGCCGAGTCGACGAGGCGGTGCACCACCAGCGGCTCGGCGACGCTGGCCCCGATCGTGCGCCGGGGGTCCAGCGACGCCTGCGGGTCCTGGAACACCATGGCCACCCGTCGGCGCAGGCCCCGCAGCCGACGGCGGGACCATCGGGTCACGTCCCGGCCGCCGACCCGCACGTGGCCGGAGGTCGGATCGACCAGGCGCAGCAGCGCCAGGCCGGTGGTGGACTTCCCGCTGCCCGACTCGCCGACCAGCCCGAGGGTCTCGCCCCGCCGGACGGTCAGCGACACTCCGTCGACGGCCCGCACCTGCGCGCCGCCCCCGGCCGGGAACCACACCCGCAGGTCGTCGAGCTCGGCGAGGGGCTCCGGCGGCCCGGCGTCCGGCGTCGGTGCGGTCGGGGCGGTGTCGGTGCTCATGCGTCCTCCCCGCCGGGATAGAAGGTGCGTACCTCGTGGCCGGGGGCCACCGGGACCAGCGGCGGCAGCTCGTGTTCGCACCGGGCGTCGCCGCGCACCGGGCAGCGGGGCCAGAACGCGCAGCCGGGCGGCAGGTCCAGGGGGCTCGGCGGCGCGCCGGCGATCGCCGGGAGATCGCCGCCTGCGCGCTGCGGGTCCGGGCGGGCCGCCAGCAGGGCCCGGGTGTACGGGTGCGCGGGCGCGTCGAACACGGCGTCAACGTCGCCCCGCTCGACGATCCGGCCGCCGTACATGACGGCCACCGTGTCGGCGACCCCGGCGACCACGCCGAGGTCGTGGGTGATCCAGACGACGGCGGTGCCGAGCCGGCGGCGCAGGTCGGCGACCAGCTCGACGATCTGCGCCTGGGTGGTGACGTCGAGAGCGGTGGTCGGCTCGTCGGCGATGAGCAGGGCCGGCTCGCAGGCCAGGGCCATCGCGATGACGACCCGTTGGCGCATCCCGCCGGAGAACTGGTGCGGGTACTCCTCGACGCGCCGGCCCGGCGACGGGATGCCGACCAGGTCGAGCAGTTCGACGGCCCGGTCCCGGGCCTGTCGGCGGGTCATGCCCAGGTGCTCCTCGCAGGCCTCGGACACCTGCCGGCCCACGGTGAGCACCGGGTTGAGCGAGGTCATCGGGTCCTGGAAGACGAAGCCGACGTGCCGGCCGCGCAACTGCCGGCGGCGCGGCTCGGGCAGCGCGGTCAGCTCCTCGCCGAGCAGCCGGACCCGTCCGGTGACCCGGGCCGCCCGGGGGGCCAGGCCGGTGGCAGCGAGCACGGTCATGCTCTTGCCGCTGCCGGACTCGCCGACCAGGGCGAGGGTCTGCCCGGCCCGCACCGACCAGTCGACGCCGGCGACGGCGCGGGCCGGACCACGACGGGTGCCGATCGTCACGGTCAGGTCCTCGATGGCCAGCACCGGTGCGTCGGCGTCGCCCGCAGCGGGGCCCGTCCCGGCCGCGCCGGCGGCGGGTGGTGGTGGTGTGCTGCTCATGCCCTGCTCCTGTTCGCCTCGCTGACGGTGAGCTGACGCGGATCCAGCACGTCGCGCAGCGCGTCGCCGACGAGGTTGAAGGCGAGCACGGTGAGGAAGATCGCGGCGCCGGGGAAGACGCCGAGCCACCACGCCTCGGTGACGAAGCCACGCCCGTCGTAGAGCATCCGGCCCCAGGCGGGATCCGGCGGCTGCACGCCGAGGCCCAGGAAGGACAGGGCCGCCTCGGAGAGGATGGCGAACGCCAGCGACAGCGACGTCTGCACGATCAGCGGGGCCGCGATGTTGGGCAGCACGTGGCGGCGGATGATCCGCGCGTCCGACGCGCCGATGGACACGGCCGCGCGCACGAAGACCTGCTCGCGTACGGAGAGCACACCCGCGCGGGTGACCCGGGCGAAGATCGGCGTGTAGACGACCCCGATCGCGACCATCGCGGTGACCAGGCCCGGCCCGAGCACCGCCACGATCGCGACGGCCAGCAGCAGCACCGGGAACGCGAACAGCACGTCCATGCCGCGCATGAGGACGTTGTCCACCCAGCCCCGGTACCAGCCGGCGAGCAGGCCGACGGTGACCCCGACCAGCAGCGCGATGCCGACGCTGACCAGGCCCACCTCCAGGGAGACCCGGGCGGCGACGAGGACGCGGCTGAGCACGTCGCGGCCCAGTTCGTCGGTGCCGAACGGGTGGTCGAGGCTGGGCGGGCGCAGCATCTGATCGACGTCGACGTCGTTGACCCCGGCCGGCGCCAGCCACCGGCCGGCCACCCCGACGACGAGCAGCAGGAGCAGCACGACGGTGCCGGCGACGGCCGGCGGGTCGTGGCGCAGCGCGGACAGGGTGCGGCGCAGCGTGCCGTCGGATCCGCCGCTCACCGCAGCCCGGTCCTCTCCGCCGCTCACCGCAGCCCGATCCGCGGGTCGAGGCGGGCGTAGAGGACGTCCACCAGCAGGTTCATCAGCAGGAACAGGGCGGCGACGAAGAGCACCGCGCCCTGCAGCACCGGGTAGTCGCGGGCCTGGACGGCGTCGTAGGTGAGCCGGCCGACCCCCGGCCAGGCGAACAGCACCTCGATCACGATCACCCCGCCGACGAGGCTGGCCAACTGCACCGCCACGACGGTGACCACGGGGATCAGCGCGTTGCGCAGCACGTGCCGGACGACCACGACCCGGGCGCGCAGGCCCTTGGCCTCGGCGGTGCGCACGTAGTCCTCGGAGAGCACCTCCAGCACGGAGGAGCGGATGAACCGGGTGAGGATCGAGGCGGTGACCAGCCCCACGGCCGTCGCCGGCAGGATCACGTGCGACGCCCACCGCGCCGGGTCCTCGGTGAGGGCCACGTAGCCCGACGGCGGCAGCCAGCCGAGCACCCCGGCGAAGAGCAGGATGCCCATGATGCCCATCCAGAAGTCGGGCACCGACACGCCGAACTGGCTGAACACCCGGGCGGCGTGGTCGAGGGCCGAGCCGCTGCGCACGGCGGAGAGCACGCCCAGCGGGAACGCCACGAGCAGGGCGAGCAGCACGGCGGTCACCGCCAGCGACAGCGTCGCCGGCAACCGCTCCAGCACGATCGTGGTGACCGGCTGGCCGCTGCGGAAGCTCACCCCGAGGTCGCCGGTGAGCGCGTGGCCGACGTAGCTGACGTACTGCGCGACCAGCGGCCGGTCGAGGCCGGAGCGTTCCCGCAGCGCGTCGTAGGTCTGCTGGTCGAAGCGGGTGCCGAGGGCGACCCGGACGGGGTCGCCGGGGACGAGCTGGAGCAGCAGGAAGACGACGAGCGTCACCCCGAGCAGGACGACGGCCGACTGGAGCAGCCGGCGCAGGACGAAGCGTGTCATGGCGGGCCCCCGTCAGCTCACCTGTCGAGGCCGACGTCGCGGAACCGGATGGCCCGGTCGGAGCGGACCTGGTATCCGGTCACCTGCTTCGACCAGCCCTGCACCACGTCGGGGTTGTAGAGGTAGACATAGCTGGCGTCGTCGACGATCTGCTTCGCCGCCTGGTCGTACGTCCGCTTGCGGGCCGCCGGGTCGGTCTCGGTGCGGCCGGCGTCGAGGAGCCTGTCGACGGTGGGGTTGCTGTACTTGTGGAAGTTGAACGTCGCGCCGGTGCGGTGCTGGGCGTAGTAGAACTCGTCCGGGTCGATGTTGCCGAGCCAGCCGAGCAGGAACGCGTCGAAGGCGCCCCGGCCCTGCTCGTCGAGCCATTGGGCGAAGTCGAGGGTGCGGATCTTCACGGTGATCCCGACGTCGGAGAGCTGGGCGGCGATGACCTGGGCCGCGCTGACCGTCTCGGGGTACTCGGTGGTCACCATCAGGTCGAGGGTCAGCCCGCTGACGCCGGCCTGGCCGAGCAGTTGCCGGGCCTGCGCGGGGTCGTGCCGGTACGGCGCGTACTCGAAGTGCCAGGAGCTGCCCTTCGGGATCGCGGTCTGGTTGACCGTGGCCTGGCCGAACTTGGCCGCCTTCGCGATCGCGTCCCGGTCCAGGGCGAACGCGATCGCGCGGCGCACGTTCACGTCGTCGTACGGCTTGCGGCCCTCGTTGAGGGCGAGGTACCAGTAGTCGGTCGACGACCGCGACTCGACGGTCACGTCGCCGCCGTTCTCCTTCAGCGCCGCGATCTGCTGGGGCGGCAGGTTGTCGGTCCACTGGACCTCGCCGCCGCGCAGGTTCTGCAGGGCGACCGTGGGGTCCTTGACGAAGGTGAACCGGACCCCGTCGAGCTTCGGCTTCGCGCCCCAGTAGTTGTCGTTGCGGGTGAGCTGGATGCTGTCGCCGGAGGTGTAGCCGGCGACGGCGAACGGCCCGCTGCCCACCGGCTTGGTCTTGATCGCCCCGGACTCCACGTTGGCCTTGTCGACGATCGCGACGCCCTTGAAACCGCCGAGGCTGGCCAGCAGGTTCGGGGTGGGCTTGGTGAGCGCGACGACCACGGTGGTCGGGTCGGGGGCGGTCACGGACTTCACGGTCTCGAACCGGTACGACTGGTTCAGCTTCTCGGAGATGATCCGCTCGTAGGAGTAGACGACGTCCTCGGAGGTCAGCGGCGACCCGTCGGAGAAGCGCACGCCCTCGCGGAGGATGAAGGTCCAGGTGAGCTGGTCGGCGCTGGTGGTCCACTTCGTCGCCAGCGAGGGGCCCATCCGCAGGTCGGGGCCCGGCTCGACGAGGGTGTCGTAGACGTTCTCCAGCACCTGGAAGCTGTAGTAGGCGGAGGTCCGGTGGGGGTCGAGCTGGTCCGGTTCCCCGCCGATGGCGGCGTTCAGCGTGCCGCCGGAGCCCTTGCCGCCGGTGTCGCCGGCCCCGTCCACGTCGACGCTGTCGCCGGCGCCGCAGCCGGCGGCGCCGGCGAGCGCGATCGCGAGCACGGCACCGACCATCCTGGATCTGGTCATGGACCCGGTCCCCCTCCGTCACCGAAGCGCGGGAGTGATCCCGCCTCCTGCCCTCCTTGCCCGCAGCGTCCCGAAGGCGAAACCTCCGCCGCCGTCCCGGCCCGCCGCCGGGCGCGGCCACGACGGCACCGGTCCAGGTGAGAGCGGTTTCGTCACACAACCGTCATGGAACCGGGAGGTGCCCTCCAAACCCGCGTACCAGGGTGGGGGCTGCCGCCGCCGAGGAGAGGAGGCCGGATGACGGTCGTACCGGACGATCGCCTGATGACGCTGATCTGCGACGACTGCGGCGACACGACCACCGGCAACGCGTGCGTGCTGCCCGACGCCGAGGTCGTCTGGACGCTGGTGTCCGAGCACGGCTGGAGCGGCTCACCGTTCGCCGTCGGCCCCCACCGGTGCCCGCCGTGCAGCATCGCCGGACCGGCGCCGGGTCAACTCCTCGGGCTCGACCAGGTCGACGGCTGCGACGAGGCGCCCGGCCACGGCGAGGACCGGCTGCGCGCCGCCCTGCGCGACGCGGTCGAGTTCGACGGGCGGGCCGTGGTGGACCTGCACGGCGTGGACCAGATCGACCCGGCCGGGCTGGGGCTGCTGGTGCGGGCCCACCAGGAGGCCCGGCAGCGGGGCGTCGTCCTGTGTCTCGCCGCCCCGTCCCGCTTCGTCCGCACCGTCCTGCACACCATGCGGCTCGACGGGCTCTTCCCGACCTTCGCCGACCAGCAGGAGGCTCTGGCGGCGGCCGGCGCCGCCCTGACGGCGGCCGAACCCGCGCCGGCCCGGTGACGGGGCGCGGAGCGGGGTCGGCTCAGGCCGACCGGTCGGGCTGCGCCTGGTAGACGTCGGGCACCCCGTCGCGGTCGCGGTCGACGGTCTCGGCCGCGTGCACCCGTCGGTAGGCCCGGCTGCGGGCGCGCAGGATGACGCTGGCCAGGCCGGCGGCGAGCACGGACCCGGTGAGCACGGCGACCTTGACGTGGTCGTCGCGCTCGCTGCCCAGGCCGAAGGCGAGTTCGCCGATGAGCAGGGAGACGGTGAACCCGATGCCGCCCAGCAGCGCCAGGCCGAACACGTCGAGCCAGTTCAGCCCCTCGTCGAGGTCGGCGCGGGTGAACCGGGACACCAGCCAGGTCGCCGCCATGATGCCGATCGGCTTGCCGAGCACCAGGCCGACGACGATCCCGACGGCGACCCGGTCGGTCAGGGCGGTGGCGAGGCCGGTGAGGCCGCCGACGGTGACACCGGCGGAGAGGAACGCGAAGACCGGCACCGCGACCCCGGCGGAGACGGGCCGGAACCGGTGCTCGAAGTGCTCGGCCAGGCCGGGCCCGGCGTCCGGGCCGCCCGCGGCCCGGCTGCGGACCACCGGGACGGTGAACGCCAGCAGCACGCCGGCGACGGTGGCGTGCACCCCGGAGGCATGCATCAGCACCCAGGTCACGACGGCCAGCGGCAGCAGCAGCCACCAGGACCGGACCCGGCGCTGCACCAGCAGCCCGAAGACCGCCAGCGGGACCAGCGCGCCCAGCAGCGGCCCGACGGCCAGGTCGGAGGTGTAGAAGACGGCGATGATCACGATGGCGAGCAGGTCGTCGACCACCGCGAGGGTGAGCAGGAAGGTGCGCAGCGCGGAGGGCAGGAAGCGGCCGACGACGGCGAGCACGGCCAGGGCGAAGGCGATGTCGGTCGCGGTGGGGATCGCCCAGCCCTGCGCGGCGTCACCGCCGGCGATGAGGACGTAGAGGAGGGCGGGCACGAGCACGCCGCCCACGGCGGCGGCCACCGGCACCGCCGCGCGGCGCGGGTCCCGCAGGTCCCCGGCGACGAACTCGCGCTTGAGCTCCAGCCCGGCGACGAAGAAGAAGATCGCCAGCAGGCCGTCGGCGGCCCAGGTGGCCAGGCTGAGATCCAGGTGCAGCGCCGCCGGGCCCACCCGGAGATCCCGCAGCGCCTGGTATCCGTCGGCCCAGGGGGAGTTGGACCAGATCAGGGCCAGCACCGCGCCGACCAGCAGGAGCGCCCCGCCCACGGTCTCCTTGCGCAGGATGCCGAAGATGCGGCTGGTCTCGCCCCAGGAGCGTCGGGCGAACAGGCTGGCGCGGCGCCGGGGGGCGTCGGTCACGGGGAACTCCTCGTCGGCAGGGCAGCATCGTCTCGTCGCCGACCAGACTTCCCGGCACACCGAAGCCCTACCCTAGCCGCTTGCGGCCCTCGAAACTTCCGCTGGTTGCCACCCTCACGACATCTATACATACTGATGGACGTTCCTGAGCCGGACATGATCGGGCGCCGGGCAGCCCCGATCGGAACCTCGCCCCATCGGCACTCTCCGGAGGAACCTGCCCCATGAGATCAAGGATGAAGCTGCTGGGCGCCGCCCTGGTGGCCGCCGCGGTGGCCGCGCTGGCGGCCGTCACGGTGCCCGCGCCCGCCTCGGCGGCGGCGCTGACCGAGGTCACCAACTTCGGCGCGAACCCCAGCAACCTGCGCATGTACCTGTACGTGCCGGACCGGGTCGCGCCCCGGCCGGGCCTGCTGGTCGCCGTCCACTACTGCACCGGCACCGGCCCGGCGTTCTTCAACGGCGCCCAGTTCGACGAGCTGGCCAACCAGTACGGCTACATCGTCATCTACCCGTCGGTGACCCGCAGCAGCCAGTGCTTCGACGTCTCCTCCCCGCAGGCGCTGCGCCGTGACGGCGGCAGCGACCCGGTGGGCATCAAGTCGATGATCGACTACGTCCGGGCGCGGTACCCCGTCGACGCCGACCGGATCTTCGCCACCGGCGTCTCCTCCGGCGCGATGATGACCAACGTCCTGCTCGGGCTCTACCCCGACGTGTTCGCCGCAGGTGCGGCCTTCGCCGGGGTCCCGTTCGGCTGCTTCGCCACCACGAACGGCTCGGAGTGGAACAGCGAGTGCGCCAACGGGCAGATCACCAAGACGGCCCAGCAGTGGGGCGACCTGGTCCGCAACGCCTACCCGGGCTACACGGGCAAGCGGCCCCGGATGCAGCTGTGGCACGGCACGAACGACGAGACCCTCCGCTACCCGAACTTCGGCGAAGAGGTCAAGCAGTGGACGAACGTGCACGGGCTGAGCCAGACCCCGACCTACACCGACACTCCGCAGTCCGGCTACACCCGCACCCGCTACGGCGGCAGCGGCACCATGGCGCCGGTCGAGGCGATCAGCATGGCCGGGGTCTCGCACAACCTGCCCGTCGACGCCGCCCAGGCCATCCGGTTCTTCGGCCTGGACAGCGCCACCCCGCCCACCACGCCGCCGCCCACCACGGCCCCGCCGACGACGCCGCCGCCCACCACCCCGCCGCCGACCACCCCGCCGCCCACGACTCCGCCGCCGACCACCCCGCCGGCCGGCGGGGGCTGCGCCGTCGGGTACGCCGTCAACGCCTGGAACACCGGCCTGACCGCCGCCGTCACGATCACCAACACCAGCGGCGCGACGGTCAACGGCTGGAGCCTGGCGTTCACGCTGCCGGGCGGGCAGACCATCACCAGCGGCTGGAACGCCACCTACTCCCCCACCAGCGGCGCGGTGACCGCCCGTAACGTCTCGTACAACGGCGCGATCGCGCCGAACACGTCGGTCAGCATCGGCTTCCAGGCCAACCACACCGGCAACACCGCCAAGCCGGCCTCGTTCACCCTCAACGGGGTGGCCTGCTCGGTCTCCTGATCTCACCCGGTGGCGGGCACTGCGCCACCACCGCCTGCGAGGGCGCGCGCCGCTGCCGGTGCGCGCCCTCGTCACGATCCCGCAACGCCGGTCGCCGGCACGGGGGTCCGGGTACGACTCCCCGTGCCGGCGACCCACACCGGCCCGCCCCGCCGGCTGCGGCAGGCCCGGTGGGTGGTCAGCTCGTCGCGGTGGCGGGCTCCCCGGGGCCGTCCCCGGCCACGACCGGCTCGACGGTCCGGTCCGCCAGGTGCTGGCGCACCGACCAGGCCACCGCCGCCGCCCAGGCGGCCACGATGACGAGATAGCTGGCGTACCGGACGCCGGTGGGGGCGTCGATCCAGTCGCTGAGCAGCAGGGTCCGCACGTTGGTGAGGATGATGACACCGCCGACGGCGGAGCCGAGAACCCGCGGCGGCACCATCCGCACCAGCCAGGCGGCGATCGGCGCGGCGATCATGCCACCGAGCAGCAGCGCGCCCACCCAGCCGAAGTTGATGTTCTCCGAGCCGATCCCGACCAGGAACCCGGCGCTGGCGGCGATCGCCACCAGGAACTCGCTGGTGTCGATGGAACCGATCACGCGGCGCGGCTCCATCCGTCCGCTGGCCAGGATGGCGGGGGTGCCGACCGGGCCCCAACCGCCGCCGCCGGTGGCGTCGACGAAGCCGGCCACGAGGCCCAGCGGGCCGAGGAAGCGCTTGCGCAGGGGCAGCCCGACCCGGTCGCGGGGCAGCCCGGAGACGGTGAACCGGACCAGCACGTACACCCCGAGGGTGAGCAGGATCAGCGACATGATCGGGGCCGCGGTCGCGGTGGAGAGGCTGGACAGGAACGTGGCGCCGGCGAAGGCGCCGAGGGCCCCCGGCACGCCGACCCTGCGGACCACCGTCCAGTCGACGTTGCCGAAGCGCCAGTGTGCGGCGCCGGAGACGAGGGTGGTGCCGATCTCGGCCAGGTGAACAGTTGCGGAAGCGCTCGCGGCGCTGGTGTTGATGGCGAGGAGCAGTGTTGTCGACGTCACGCCGTAGGCCATGCCGAGGCTGCCGTCTACCAGTTGCGCACCGAGTCCCACAAGGGCGAGGAGAAGGAGTTTACGCACAATAACCGCCGATCCGAAAGACAAAAGGGGGTCTGGCAGTGCCGGGCGGTGACGACGGTCGAGGCGGACCGCACCGTCCCGGCGAGCCGAGTCTGTGCAGGTACAGGGATTGTCGTAGGCGACGGCGACTGCCCCATTGACGGGCAACTCCGCGCTAATCATTCCGACAGATTGGGTAAAACGCTCGTTAAGCAGAGCTGTGGTGCCGCCGCCCGGTCGCGGTATCGGCTCGTCCAGCGCGACCGCCGGCAAGGCCGTCGCTGAACTCGCCTCCTGTGGCCGACCACACTCGATGCGGCCCGCGTCGGTTACCGCAGTCAGGGTGACGCGGGTCACAACAGGTCACCCACCAGGGCGTTCGCTGATCGCCCGGCGAAGCTCACCTCACTTTCGGTGAATGTCGAACTTAATCGATGGGTAATAGCGATGACGACATTGACAGGGATCGTTGAGGCAGCGCGCAACCCCTGGCAAGACCCGTTCCACATCGTGAGACAGAACGACTAAAATCACCCACAGCCAGGGAATGCTCGGAGCACGTAAAACAATTTCGTAATGAACTCGACAATCGCCGCACGGCGGCGGGAGGCACCGTTCGCGCCCCCCGCCGCCCCGCCTCGCGGCCATTTTGCCTGGCCACCTCGGCGGCAAATCCCGCCGCCTTAGTAGGAAATCTTCACCTCCCCGATCAGGTTGGTCAGATTTAACCGGGCCGTAACTGGGCGACGCTACGTTATGACCGAGCGCGACATTGACTGCCGCAAATTAGGGCCCGAGCGCCGGTGGTACGGCCGGCCGGTCCAGCCCGTCGCCCCGCGATCTTCTCGCGACCGAAGTGGGAGCCTGATGAGTACTGCACCGCACACGCGCGACCTGATCATGGTTGTCAACCCTGCCGGCGCACTGGAGCCCGGCCCACGGATCACCGCCGCCGCCTGCGCCGGCGGCGGGCTGGGCGTGCTCGACCTGGCCGGCGGCGACGACTGGTCGCTGCGCGCGCTGACCCAGGCCGCCTCCTGGTCCCCCGGGCCGATCGGCGTCCGGGTGCCGGCCGGCTGCCTGGCCACACCGGACGAGGTCGACCACGCCGCACGCGGGCGGGTCGACCTAGTGGTGGTCACCTCCGACAGCCCCTGGTCCCTGGCCGAGATCACCCCGAGGTACCGGGTGATCGTGGAGGTCACGAGCCGGGAGGAGGCCCGCGCCGCCGCGGCGGGCGGAGCGCACGGGCTGATCGCCCGGGGCCTGGAGGGCGGGGGCCGGGTCAGCGACCTCAGCTCCTTCGTCCTGCTCCAGCGGCTCGTCGCCGACGACACCGTCGACCTGCCGGTCTGGGTGGCCGGCGGCATCGGCCCGCGCACCGCCGGGGCCTGCCTCGTCGGCGGGGCCGCCGGCATCGTCCTGGACACCCAGCTCGCCCTGATGCCCGAGTCCGAACTGCCGGCCGACGTCAAGGCCGCGATCCGGCGCATGGACGGCTCGGAGACGGTGCTCGCCGACGGGGCCCGGGGGATGCGCCGGGGCGGCCAGCACGACGTGCGGTCGGAGCTGCTGCCCATCGGTCAGGACGGCTGGCTCGCCGCCGTCTTCGCCGACCGCTGGGCCGACACCGCCAGCGCGGTGCGGGCCATGCGGGCCATCATGCTCGACGCCGCCGACGACCCCGAGGCGGGCACGCTGCTGCTGCCCGGCGCCCCGCTGGCCGAGGCGCTCGGGGTGCGGGTGCCCGTCGCCCAGGGCCCGATGACCCGGGTCAGCGACGAGGCGGGCTTCGCCGCCGCGGTCGCCGACGGCGGCGCCCTGCCCTTCATCGCGCTCGCCCTGAACTCCGCGGAGCAGTGCCGCCGGATGCTCACCGAGACCGCCGCGCGGCTCGGCGACCGGCCCTGGGGGGTCGGCGTGCTCGGCTTCGCCCCCGAGGAGCTGCGCGCCGCGCAGCTGGCGGTCATCCAGGAGATCCGCCCCGGCTTCGCGATCATCGCGGGCGGCCGGCCGCCGCAGGCCAAGGCGCTGGAGGAGCAGGGGATCAGCACCTTCCTGCACGTGCCCTCCCCCGGCCTGCTGCGGCAGTTCCTGCGCTCCGGGGCGAGGAAGTTCATCTTCGAGGGCGCCGAGTGCGGCGGGCACATCGGCCCCCGGTTCAGCTTCCCGCTGTGGGAGGCGCAGCTGCTGGTGCTCGAGGAGTACCTCGACGGCGAACCGGGTGCCGCCGCGCAGCTCCAGGTCCTCTTCGCCGGTGGCGTCCACGACGCCCGCTCGGCGGCGATGGTCGCCGCGATGGCCGCGCCGCTGGCGCGCCGGGGGGCCCGCATCGGCGTGCTCATGGGCACCGCGTACCTGTTCACCGCCGAGGCGGTGGAGCACGGTGCGGTCCAGCCGCTGTTCCAGCGGGAGGCGCTCACCGCCGAGCGGACCGCCCTGCTGGAGACCGCGCCGGGCCACGTCACGCGCTGCCTGCACACCCCGTTCGTCGACGACTTCCACGCGCTGCGCGCCCAGCTGGAGCAGGCCGGCGCGGAGAATCGCGAGGTGTGGGAGCAGCTCGAACTGCTCAACGTCGGCCGGCTGCGGATCGCCAGCAAGGGCCTCAAGCGCAACGGCGAGACCATCGAGACGGTGGACGAGGGCGTCCAGGCCGCCGAGGGGCTGTTCATGGCCGGGCAGGTCGCCGTGCTGCGCGACGCCGCCACCACCGTGGCGGGCCTGCACGACGCCGTCAGCTCCGAGGCCCGCGACCTGCACGCCGCCCGGCTCGACGCGCTGCGCGCCCGGTTCGCCCCGCCCGCCGAGATCGAGGAGCGCCCCGCGCCGCTGGACATCGCCATCGTCGGGATGGCCTGCATGCTGCCCGGCTCCCCCGACCTGGACAGCTTCTGGCGCACCGTGCTCACCGGCGCCGACGCGGTCACCGAGGTCCCCGCCGAGCGCTGGGACACCGACCTCTACTACGCCCCGGAGGTCGGGCCGGGCCAGACCGGCCGGATCAGCGTCTCCAAGTGGGGCGGTTTCATCGAGCCGGTGCCCTTCGACGCCATCGGCTACGGCATCCCGCCGACGGCGCTGGGCAGCATCGACCCGACTCAGCTGCTCGCCCTGGAGGTCTCGCACCGGGCACTGCTCGACGCCGGCTACCCGCACGACGCCGCCGGGGTCGACCACTCCCGCACCGGCGTCGTCTTCGGCGCGGAGGCCGGCAGCGACATGGGCCACGCGCAGACCCTGCGCACCATGCTGCCGGCGTACCTCGGCGAGGTGCCCGACGAGATGCAGGACCTGCTGCCCACGGTCACCGAGGACAGCTTCCCCGGCGTGCTGGCCAACGTCATCGCCGGTCGGGTCGCCAACCGCCTCGACCTGGGCGGGCCGAACTACACCATCGACGCCGCCTGCGCCTCCTCGCTGGCCGCCATGGACGCCGCCTGCAAGGAACTGGTCAGCGGCGACAGCGACATGATGATCTGCGGCGGCGCCGACCTGCACAACGGCGTCAACGACTACCTGATGTTCACCTCGGCGCACGCGCTGTCCCCGACCGGCCGGTCGCGGCCCTTCGACAGCACCGGCGACGGCATCGCCCTCGGCGAGGGCGTAGCCTGCGTCGTCCTCAAGCGGCTGGCCGACGCCGAGCGCGACGGCGACCGGATCTACGGCGTGATCAAGGGACTCGGCGGGGCCAGCGACGGCCGCGCCCTCGGCCTGACCGCCCCCCGCCCCGACGGCCAGCGCCGGGCGCTGGACCGCGCGTACCGCCGCAGTGGCGTCTCCCCGCGCGACGTCGGCCTGGTGGAGGCGCACGGCACCGGCACCGTCGTCGGCGACCGCACCGAGCTGGAGACCCTGACCCGGATGTTCGTCGATGCCGGCGCGGAGCCGGGCGGCTGCGCGCTCGGGTCGGTGAAGTCGCAGATCGGGCACACCAAGTGCGCCGCCGGGCTGGCCGGCGTGATCAAGGCGGCCCTGTCGCTGTACCACGGCGTCCGGCCGCCGACGATCCACCTGAAGCGTCCCAACCCGGCCTGGCACCCGCAGCAGAGCCCGTTCGCCTTCTACACCGAGGCCCGCCCCTGGCCGGCCCCCGCCGAGGAGCGGATCGCCGGGGTGAGCGCCTTCGGCTTCGGCGGCACCAACTTCCACGTCGTGCTCAGCGCCCACGCCGGCGCCCCGGAGCCCCGGCACGGCCGACGGATCTGGCCGGCGGAGCTGTTCTGCTTCCGGGGCCTCGACCGGGCCGCGGCCCACCAGTCGGTCCGGCAGCTGCTCGACGGCCTCGCCGGCGACGCCGGGCGGGACCGCCCGGGACGCCTCGCCGAGCTGGCCGCCTCGGTGGCCGCGAAGTCCGCCGGCCGCTCCGGCCCCACCCGGGTGGCGATCGTCGCCCGGGACCTGACCGAGCTGGAGACGCTGCTGCACCGGGCGCTGGCCGGCGAGCACGACCCGGCGCGGGGCCTGGTGCAGCCGGACGAGGTCGAGCCGGTCGGGCCGGGCCAAGTCGCGTTCCTCTTCCCCGGGCAGGGCAGCCAGCGCCCCGGCGCCCTCGCGGAGATCTTCGTCGCCTTCCCGGAGCTGCGGCACTACCTCGAACTCGACCGCGACGCGGCCGAGCTGCTCTTCCCCGCCGCCGCCTTCGACCAGTCGTCGCGGCGCGAGCAGGAGGAGCGGGTCCGCGACACCCGGGTCGCCCAGCCCGTGCTGGGCATCGGCGGGCTCGCCGTCGACCACCTGCTGCGCCGCCTCGGCGTACGCCCGGACATGACCGCCGGCCACAGCTACGGCGAGCTGGTCGGGCTCTGCGTGGCCGGCGCCTTCGACGCGCCCACGCTCATGGCGCTGAGCCGGGAACGGGCAGCGTCGATCCTGGGCGCCGCCGGGGAGGACCCAGGCACCATGGCGGCCGTCAACGCCTCCGCCGACGACGTCGCCGGTGTCCTCGCCAGCGCCGGGCTGACCAGCGAGGTCGTGCTGGCCAACCGCAACTCCCCGACGCAGGTGGTGGTCTCCGGGCCGACCGCGAAGGTGCAGTCGGCGGTGGTCGCGCTCAAGGAGGCCGGGCTGTCGGCCAAGGCCCTCTCGGTCGCCTGCGCCTTCCACAGCCCGGTGGTGGCCGGCGCGGTGGAGACCTTCGCCGACGTACTCGCCGCCCACCGGATCGCCGAGCCGCGCATCCCGGTCTGGTCCAACCTGACCGCCGCGCGCTACTCCGGCGACGCCGACCAGGTGCGCCACCATCTCGCCGAGCAGATCGGCGCCCCGGTCCGCTTCGTCGAGCAGGTCGAGGCGATGTACGCCGCCGGCGCCCGCGTGTTCGTCGAGGTGGGCCCCGGCCAGGTGCTCACCCGCCTGGTCAAGGCCGTGCTCGGCGACCGGCCGCACCGGGCGGTCGCCTGCGAGCGCGGGCCCGAGGAGGGGCTGCGCGGCTTCCTGATCTCGGTCGGGGAGCTCGCCTGCGCCGGCGTGCCGGTGCGCCCCGACTGGCTCTTCCACGGCCGGGTCGCCGCCGACGCGCCCGCCACCGCACCGACCCGTCGTCCGATCTGGACGGTCGACGGGCTGCTCGTCCGGGACCAGCACGGCAACTGTCTTCCCGGTGGCATGACCCCTCCCCGACGGATCAAGGAGTTGTCGATGACCCCAGCGAACGGTGCCGTCACCGGTACCCCCACCGGCACCGGCCCCGACGCCGGCGGCCAGGACATCCGTGGCGAGCTGCTCAACGAGTACCTGCGCGCCACCCGGGACATGATCGCCTCCCAGCGCGACGTGATGCTCGCCTTCCTCGGCGACCCCGGCAGCGGCGGCTCGGGCAGCGGCGGCCGGCTCGTCTGGCAGCCCGCCGAGGCGTACCGGGTCGAGGGCCACACGCCGGCCGCGCTGCCGCAGGCGTCGGCGGCGCCCGCCGTCGCCCCGCCGGCCGCGACCCCCGTGCCCGCCGCCCCGCGGCCCCCGGCGACCGCGCCCACGGCGGCCCCCGTGCCGACCGTGGCGCTGGCGACCAACGGCGGGTCGGCCCTGGCCACGACCATCGCGCCGGCGCGGCCGGTGGCCCCGGCCGTCGTCCCGGTCTCGCCCGCCGTCGGGCCCATCATCCCCGCGCCGGCCCCCGCTCCCGCTCCGGTTCCGGCCGCGGTGCCGGTGGCCACCGGGCCGAGCGTCGCCGAGTTCCAGAACGCCATCCTCGCGGTGATCAGCGAGCGCACCGGCTACCCCGTCGACCTCATCGAACTCGACCTCGACCTCGAAGCCGACCTCTCCATCGACTCCATCAAGCGCGCCGAGGTCGCCGGCGAAGTCGCCCAACGCCTCGA
>NZ_JAHWGR010000042.1:0-61583 GCF_020873825.1 Micromonospora sp. DH13 | reverse complement strand
CCCACGCCGACCTGGCCGACCCGCCGGGGGCCTGAGCGCACGCCGGGGCCTGCGGCGATAACCCGCCGCAGGCCCCGGCCAGCCACCCGGGCGGGTCAGGCCGCCACGGGCACCTTCTCCTCCTGCCGTTCGGCGGCGCGGGCGGCCAGCCGCCGCTCGCGCTCCTGCGCGCCGATCAGATCGTCGGGCAGCGAGTCCGGCACCTCGATGTCGAAGCGGCGCAGCAGCCGGATCGCGAAGCCGCCGAGGGTGACCAGTACCAGCGCCGCGCCGAAGCAGACGTACGCGAAGCCGATGCCCCGGCCCGGACCGGTGCCGATGACCGCGCCCACCGACCCGGCGAGCGACCCGCCCTCGGCGAGCATCGGCTCGAACAGGCCGGTGGCCGCCGGCGCGAGCAGCGCGAACCCGATGGGCAGCGTCGACCAGGAGATGGTCTGGTTGAGGCTGAACACCCGGCCGTGGTAGCGCTGCGGCACCTTCACCTGGACGATCGTCGCGTAGATCGACTGGGCGGTGGTCATGGACATGGCCAGCCAGAACGCCCCGACGCAGATGACCACCACGGAGGCGTCCAGGCCGATCACGACGCAGCCCAGCGCGGTGCCGAGGTTGCCGATCAGGACGCCGATCATCCGCCGGTGGCGGGGGCCGCCCCACAGCGACATCAGCACGCCGCCGGCCACCGCGCCGAGCGCCTCCGCCAGGGCCACCTGCGCCACCTGCGTCGCCGTGGCGAAGGAGAGCACCAGCGGGGTGGTCAGCACCAGCGCCGGGGCCAGGAAGATGTTGCCGATCGCGAAGTAGCCCAGCATGAGCCGGAAGCCCCGGTGCTGCCACGAGTAGCGCAGCCCGTTGGCGATCGCGACGAGCAGCCGTTCCCGGGGCCGCCAGCCGAGCAGGTCGGGGAAGCGGACCACCGCCAGGGTGGTCACCGCCACCACGTAGCTGGCCACGTCGATGAGCAGGATGCCCTTGAGCTCGATGGCGGCCAGCAGGCCGGCGGCGAAGACCGGCATCAGCAGCATCGCGAAGCCGTTGGTGAGCTGGGTGACGCCCATCGCGTGGCCGAGGTAGCGCTTCGGCACGAGCTGCGGCACCGCCGACTGGAACGCGATGCGCTGGAACGACCCGGCGACCTGGCTGAGCGCCACCAGGGCGTAGATCATCCACAGCCGCAGGTTGTCCGTCCAGAGCAGGGCGGCCAGCACCAGCTGGATCGACCCGGCGGCGGAGCTGGCGATCATCATGATGCGACGGCGGCTGACCCGGTCGGTGATCGCGCCCGCGATGGGCAGCATCAGCACGCCGCAGATCAGCGCCAGCGCCCACAGCAGGCCCAGGTTCGCCACCGAGCCGGTCTGGGTGAACAGCCAGATCGGCAGGGCGAACGCGGTCAGCGCCGAGCCGGTGGTGGAGACGAGCTGGCCGGCGGTGACCGCGACGAACCGGCCCATGCTCGGCTTGACCACGGCCCGTTCGGGGCTCCGGTCCGCGCCGACGCGCTGGTGGTCGGCGACGACCCAGCCGGCGTCCTCGCCCCGGGCCGCCGCCTCCAGGGCGGTCGTGTCGTCGGCGCGCACCGCCGGGTGCACCGAGGTGACGATCTCGGCCAGCTCGTCGGCCCGGTACTTGAGGAAGAAGTGTCCCGCCTGGTCGAGCACGACCAGCCCGACGGTGTCGGTGAGGAACTGCCACTCGGCGTACCGCTCGGTGAAGTAGTCGGTCACCGGGTCCTCGGAGCCGACCACCGAGATGATCGGGGCGCGCAGCTTCGCCGCACCGGCGTCGAGCAGCCCGGTGAAGTACTCCTCGGAGGCGCGGGAGTCGGCCCGCATGTTGCTGATGATCCGGTCGGCCTGCTCCGGGTCCAGCTCGTCGGTGTCGACGCCCATCGACTTGAGCCAGCTCGCGTAGTGCTTGTTGCTACGCAGCCGCTCGAGGCGGTTGCGGGCGGCGGCGAAGAGGCCCTTCGGGCGGGCGAACGGGAACATCGCGCCGATGTAGAGCGCCTCCAGCTCCCGGCCGGCCGCCTCGACCTTGCGGGCCACCTCGGCGACGATGGCGCTGCCGACGCCGCAGTGGCCGTACAGGACGATCGGGCCGGAGATCCGCTCGACGATCTCGTCGGCGACCCGGCGGGTCAGCTCCTCGAACGGCAGGCCCTCTTCGCTGAGGCCCACGTCGTGGCCGGGGATCGCCAGCGAGTACAGGGCGTTGCCGGCGGGCAGGGCGTCGGCTAGGGGCTGGTAGACGATGGCGCTGCCGCCGCCGTAGGGGACGCAGACGTACGTGCGGACCCGCTGGCCCGCCGGGATCGGCTTGGTCAGCTCGTAGAGCAGCCGGCGCGGGCCGTCGTCGGCGGCGTCGCCGGTCATGAACGCGGCCAGCTCGCGGATGGTCCGCTGCTGGAACAGGTCCATCACGCCGACGGGCCGCCCGCCGTGCTCGGCCTTGCGGATCTTCGCGACGACCTGGGTGGCGAGCATCGAGTGCCCGCCCAGGTCGAAGAAGTCGTCGTCGATGCCGAGCGTGTCGACGCCCAGCACCTCCGACCAGATCCCGGCCAGCAGCCGCTCGGTGTCGTCGCGCGGCTCGACCAGCGCCACCGACGCCTCGCGGGTCACCACGGGCGCGGGCAGCGCCCTGCGGTCGAGCTTGCCGTTGGGGCTCAACGGCAGCGCGTCGAGGGTGACGAACGCGGTCGGCACCATGTATTCGGGCAGCGTCTCCTTCAGCGCCGCCTTCAACGCGGCGTGCTCGGCGTCGCCCACCAGGTACGCGGTGAGCCGCTTGTCGCCCGGGGTGTCCTCGCGGACGATGACGGCCGCCTCGGTGACGCCCGGCTGCTCCCGCAGGGCGCTCTCGATCTCGCCCAGCTCGATGCGCAGGCCGCGCAGCTTCACCTGGTGGTCGATGCGGCCGAGGAACTCGATGACCCCGCGCGGGCCGTCGCCGGCCGCGTCACCGTCGCCGGCCGGGGAGGCGACCCAGCGGGCCAGGTCGCCCGTGCGGTACAGCCGGGCCCCCGGCTCGCCGGAGAACGGGTCGGGCACGAACCGCTCGGCGGTCAGCGCCGGCCGGCGGTGGTAGCCCCGGGCCAGGCCGACGCCGCCGATGTGCAGCTCCCCCGCCACGCCGACCGGGCACTCGTTGCCGGCCGCGTCGAGCACGTGCAGCCGCAGGTTGGCGATCGGCCCGCCGATCGGCACGCCGGACAGCCCGGCGAGCGCCGACGGGTCGCAGTGCCAGGCGCTGACGTCGATGGCCGCCTCGGTGGGGCCGTACAGGTTGTGCAGCTCGCACCAGGGCAGCCGGGCGGTGAACTCCACCGCCGAGGCCAGCGGCAGCTCCTCGCCGGAGCAGATCACCCGGCGCAGGCCGGTGGCCGCCTCGATGCCGTCCTCGCCGAGGAAGACGGTCAGCATCGACGGCACGAAGTGGGCGGTGGTGATCCGCTCGGACACCAGCAGGTCCCGCAGGTACGCGGCGTCCTTGTGCCCGCCGGGCTTGGCCAGCACCAGCCGGGCGCCCTCGCGCAGCGGCCAGAAGAACTCCCACACCGACACGTCGAAGCTGGCCGGGGTCTTCTGCAGCACCGCGTCGTCGGCGGCGAGCCGGTAGGTCCGCTGCTTCCAGTGCAGCCGGTTGACGATGCCCCGGTGGGTGTTCGGCACGCCTTTGGGCCGGCCGGTGGAGCCGGAGGTGTAGATGACGTACGCGAGGTTGCCGGGCCCGGCCGTCGGCGCGGGGTCGGTGGCGGGCTGGTCGGCCCACGTCGCGGTGTCGTCGAGGGCGAGCACCGTCGCGCCGGTGTCGGGCAGCACGTCGCGCAGGTGCTCCTGCACCAGCACCACGGGCGCGTCCGCGTCGGTGACCATGAAGGACAGCCGGTCGGCCGGGTACTCCGGGTCCAGCGGCAGGTACGCGCCGCCGGCCTTGAGCACGCCGAGCAGCCCGGCGACCAGCTCCACCGACCGTTCGGCGCACACCCCGACCAGGGTCTCCGGGCCGACGCCGGCCGCGCGCAGCCGGTGGGCGACGCGGTTCGCGGCGGCGTTCAGCTCGGCGTACGTGACCGAGCGGCCCTCGAAGGTCAGCGCCACCGCGTCGGGGGTGGCGGCGGCCCGCGCCTCGAACGGCCCGTGCAGGGTCTGCTCCTGCGGGAACCCGGCCGTGGTGTCGTTCCAGGCGGCCAGCAGCTCCCGCTCGGCGGGGTCGACCATCGGCAGGGCGGAGACCGATGTGTCCGGTGCGGCGACGACCGCCCGCAGCAGGGTGGTCCACCGGCGGGCGATCCACTCGACGGTGGCCCGGGTGAACAGGTCGGTGTTGAAGACGAGCTTGCCCCAGAGCCCCTCGGTGGTCTCCACGGCGTGCAGCTCGAAGTCGAACCGGGTGGCCCGCAGCTCCATCGGCGTCCACTCGAAGCGGACGTCGGCGGCGTCGGAGACCCCGGTGAACCGGCCCATCTCGTAGTTCTGCAGCACGAACATGGCCTGGAACACCGGGGACCGGCTCACGTCGCGGGGCAGGCCCAGCTCGTGCACGACCTTGGCGAACGGCACGTCGGCGTGCTCGAAGCCGTCCAGCACGCCGCGCCGGGTGCGCTCCAGCAGCTCGGTGAACGTCGGGTCGCCGGCCAGTTCGGCGCGCAGCGGCAGCATGTTGATGAACATGCCGACGACGTTCTCCAGCTCGGGGACGGACCGGCCGGCCACGGACGCGCCGACGGCGAAGTCCTCCTGCCCGGCGTGCCGGGACAGCAGCACCTGGTAGGCGGCGAGCAGCGTCATGAACAGCGTCGCGCCGGACGACCGGGTGAGCACGTTGAGCCGCTCGGTCTCGGCCGGGTCGAGCTGGAACTCGACGAAGTCGCCCCGGTAGGTCTGGGTGGCCGGGCGCGGCGCGTCCAGCGGCAGCTCCAGCGGGGTGATCCCGGCCAGCCGGGACTTCCACCAGTCCAGGTGCCCCCGGGCCGCCGGGCCGTCCAGCTCCTTGCCCTCCCACACGGCGAAGTCGCCGTACTGCACGGGCAGGGCGGGCGGCTCGCCGCCGTGGTAGAGGGTGATCAGGTCGCGCAGCAGCACGTCCACCGACCAGCCGTCGCCGACGATGTGGTGCTTGCTCAGGAACAGCACGTGGTCATCGGGGGCGAGGCGGATCAGCAGGGCGCGCAGCAGCGGCCCGCTGGCCAGGTCGAACGGCTCCGCCGACGCGGCCTCCACCAGTGCTTGGGCGGCGTCGGCGTCGGCCGCCTCCGTCACCGTCAGCGGCACCTCGACGGACTCCTCGACCACCACCGTGGGGCGGCCGTCGGCGTCGGCGGGGAACCGGGTGCGCAGCGACTCGTGCCGCGCGGTCAGGGCGGCCAGCGCGCCGCGCAGGGCCGCGACGTCGAGCGGTCCGCGCACCCGCAGCGGCACCGCGATGTGGTACGCCGCCTCGCCCGGGGCGATCTGGTCCATGAACCAGACCCGCTCCTGGGCGTACGACAGCGGCACCGGCGTGCCGGGGGGTCGGGGGGTGATCCGGGCGGCGGGGGCGGCGGTCCGCTTGCGCAGGCGCTTGGCGATCAGCGCCTGCCGGGCCGCCTCCCGGGCCGGATCCTTCAGGTCGGTCATGCGGTGGGTCCCTCTTCCGTCGCCAGCAGCTCGGCGACCTCGGCGTCGGAGAGCTCGTCGAGTTCCGCGGCGATCAGCTTCTCGATCTGGGCGGCCAGGTCGGCCACCACCGGGCTGCCGAACAGCGCCCGCATGGGCAGGTCCACGTCCACCTCGGCCCGGATGCGGGCCATTGCCCGCATGCCGCGCAACGAGTTGCCGCCGAGGGCGAAGAAGTCGTCGGCCGCGCCGACCTTCTCCACGCCGAGGATGTCCGCGTACACCTCGGCCACCAGGGCCTCGGCGTCGGTGCGCGGGGCGACGTACGCGTCGTCGACCGCCGCCGGGGCGGCCGGGGCGGGCAGCGCGGCCCGGTCCAGCTTGCCGTTGGGGGTCAGCGGCAGCGCGTCGAGCGTGACGAACGCGGCCGGCACGAGGTGCGCGGGCAGCTCCCGGGCCAGGTCGGCGGCGAGGGTCGCCGGGTCGGCGTCGCCGACGAGGTAGCCGACCAGCGCCGGCTCGCCGGAGTCGGCGCGCACGGCTGCCGCCGCCGCCCGCACGCCGGGCCGGGCCAGCAGGGCCGACTCGACCTCGCCCAGCTCGATGCGCATGCCGCGCACCTTCACCTGGTCGTCGCGGCGGCCCAGGTACTCCAGCGTCCCGTCGGCCCGCCAGCGGGCCAGGTCGCCGGTGCGGTACATGCGCTGCCCCGGCGGCCCGTACGGGCAGGGCAGGAACCGCTCGGCGGTCAGGCCGGGGCGGCGCAGGTAGCCGCGGGCGAGCTGGTCGCCGGCCACGTACAGCTCGCCGGCCACGCCCGGGGGCACCGGGTGCAGCGCGGCGTCGAGCAGCAGCGCCCGGGTGTTCCAGGTGGGCGTGCCGATCGGCACCGGCCCGGCGGCCAGGTCCTGCCCGGGTGCGATGCGGGCGGCGACGCAGCCGACGGTGGCCTCGGTCGGGCCGTACTCGTTGGTGACGGCCACGCCCGGGTGGGCGGCCCGCCAGGCGGCGAGCTGTTCGCCGGTGAGCGCCTCGCCGCCGATGACCAGGTCCGCCGTCGGGGACAGGGCGTCGTCGAGCAGCGGCAGGTGGCTCGGGGTGACCTTCAGGAAGGCCGGCTTCCCGCCCGCGCGGGCGGCCGGCTCGTCGATGGCGGCGAGCCGGACGGTGCCGCCGGCGGTCAGCGGGCCGAGCAGCCCGGTGACGGTCAGGTCGAACGACACCGGCGAGTGCAGCAGCGCCGTGCCGGCCAGCCCCGGGTAGGCGTCCCGGGCCCAGGCCAGGTAGGCCGCCACCGCCCGGTGCTCCACCACGACGCCCTTGGGGCGGCCGGTGGAGCCGGAGGTGTAGAGCACGTACGCGGGGTGTCCGGGGCGCAGCGGGGCGACCCGGTCGGCGTCGGTCAGGTCGGCCGCGTCGAGGTCGGCGGCGGTGCCCGGGTCGAGCACCAGCGCGTCGCCGGGCACCAGGGCCGCCGTGTCGGCGGCGGCGAGCACCAGCGCCGGCTCGGCGTCGTCGAGCAGGTAGGCGATCCGGGCCGCCGGGTAGCCGGTGTCGACCGGCACGTACGCGGCCCCGGACTTGAGCACCGCGAGGACGGCCACCAGCAGGTCCGCCGAGCGGGGCAGGGCCAGCGCGACCCGGGTCTCCGGGCCGGCCCCGCGCGCCACCAGCAGCCGGGCCAGCCGGTTCGCGGCGGCGTTCAGCTCGGCGTACGTCAGCTCGACGCCGTCGCTGACCAGCGCGGTGGCGTGCGGGGTGGCGGCGGCCTGCCGCTGCACCGCGTCGACGACGGTGCCGGCCGGCCGGGCGTGGTCGGTGGCGTTCCAGGCGTCGAGGACCAGCCGCCGCTCGGCGTCGTCGAGCAGGGGCAGCTCGCTGACCCGCCGGCCGGGGTCGGCGACGGCGGCGGCGAGCAGCCGCACGTAGCGGGCGACGACCGCCTCGGCGGTGGCCCGGTCGAACAGGTCGGTGCGGTAGACCAGCCGGCTCTCCCCCGCGGTGACGTCGAAGGCCAGGTCGTCCTTCGTGGTGCCCAGCGGCACCGGGTCCAGGCCGGAGTCGGGGATGAAGTTCAGCGCGGTCTGGAAGATCGGCTGCACGGACGGGTCCCGCTGCGGGGCCACCGCCTCAACGATCTTCTGGAACGGGGTCTGCCCGTGCTCCATCGCGTCGAGCAGGCCGCCCTTGACCCGGCCGAGCAGCTCGGCGACGGTGGGGTCGCCGGTCAGGTCGCAGCGCAGCGCCACCGGGTTGACGAACATGCCGATCAGCGGGGCCACCTCGGCGGTGTCCCGGCCAGCGGTGGAGACGCCCACGACCACGGTGTCGTCGCCGGAGATCCGCGACAGCAGCGCGGCGAACCCGGTCAGCAGCACCATGTACGGGGTGGCCGCCGACGCGGTGGCGAGGGCGCCGACGGCGTCGAGCAGCCCGTCGGGCAGGTCGAAGCGGACCTCGTCGCCGGCGAAGCCGAGCTGGGCCGGGCGGGGCCGGTCCAGCGGCAGGCCGGTCACGGCGGGCGCGCCGGCCAGGTGCGCCTTCCAGAAGTCGAGCTGCCGGTCCAACTCCGGCCCGGCGAGCTGGTCGCGCTGCCAGGCGGCGAAGTCGGCGTACTGGATGGGCAGCTCGGGCACGGCGGCGGGCGCGCCGGTCAGCGCGGCCGTGGTGAACGCGGACAGCTCGGTGGTGAACAGCACCGCCGAGTGGGCGTCGAAGACGGCGTGGTGCACCACGAACTGCACCGACCACGCCTCGTTGACCTTGACCAGCCGGGCGCGCCACAGCGGCGGGACGTCCAGCGGGATCGGGGTGCGGGCCAGCTCCTCGCGGATCGCGTGGTAGCGGGCGAGCCGCTCGGCCTCGGGCAGGCCCGACAGGTCCTCGGCCGGCAGGCGGACCGGCTCGTGCTCGCGGACCACCTGCACCAGCGTCCCGTCGTCGGAGCGCAGGTGGGTGCGCAGCGCCTCGTGCCGGGCGACGACCCGGTTGAACACCTCGGTCACGGCGTCGGCGTCCAGCTCGAGCGGGAAGGGCCACGGGTTGGACACGTTGTAGACCGGCGAGCCGGGGTCGAGCTGGTTGGCCAGCCACACCCGCTCCTGGGCGAAGGAGGCGGGGAAGGTCCACTCCCGCGTCATGACGCTGCCTCGCGTACCGAGCGGGGGCGCATGTCGGTCCAGACGGTGTCGATGTGGGCGAGGCACTCGGAGCGCGTGCCGGCGAAGCCGGTGTCGTGCCAGCCCGCGGGGAGCTCCCGGTCGGCCGACCAGATCGAGTACTGCTCCTCGTCGTTGCGCACGACCAGGAATCGGGTTTCGGCCATCAGTTGTCTCCAGTGCTCTCGGGGGTGTGCGGCTCGGCCATCGCGACGGCGATCTTGCGGGGCCCGGTGAATGGCTCCCGGGCGTGCGCGGCGGTCATGTTGTCGACCACCAGCACGTCGTCGCGCTGGTAGTCGAAGCGGACGCTGGCGGCCCGGTACGCGGCCCGCAGGTGGTCCAGCACGTCGGCGGGGATCTCGCCGCCGTCGCCGTAGTAGGTGTTCGACGGCAGCCCGTCGGGGCCGAACATCGCCAGCAGCCCCTCCTGGTATTCCTGCGGCAGGGTGCTCAGGTGGAAGAACGTGGCGTGGTTGAACCAGCGCGGGGTGTCCGAGCCGGGCCGGTAGTGCACCGGCTCGCGCACGGCGCGGGTGCGCAGCCCGTCCGCGCCCACCCACTCCAGGCTGATCCGGTTCGCCGCCGCGTACGCCTCGACCTCGGCGCGGTCGTCGGTGTTGAACACGTCCTGCCAGCGGGTGCCGAAGTCGGCGTGGAAGTTGCGCACCAGCATCCACCGGCGGCGCACGAACTCCTCCCGCACGGCCGGGTCGATCAGCTCGTACACCCGGCGCACGTCCGCCAGGGGCGTCGCGCCGAGGGTGTCCGGCGGCGTGACGCACCAGAAGAACAGCGTCAGCGGCCAGCGCGCCTGGTACGAGTTCTCGTTGTGCAGGAAGATCTCCTCGTCCGGCGGGTAGTCGGTCGAGGTGTAGACCCGGCCCTTGATGGCGTGCCGGGGCGAGGACCGCTCGGTGTAGACCAGCGGCTCCCCGGCCAGCGCCCGCACCACCGCGTCGAAGCCGTCGACGCCGCCGACGTCGAAGCCGCGGAACAGCAGCCCGCCGTGGTCGACGAGGGCGGCCCGCAGCTCGGCGCGGCGCTCGCCGATCAGGTCGGTCAGTGCCCGGCCGTCGTTTTCGACGACCACCGGCAGCGTGGCGATCGTGTCGCTCATTGCTCTGTACTCCCTTGCTTGCTCGAAGCCACGAACCCTGGGTGCTTGCTTGGTGCTCACGCGCGGGGCAACCGCGGGATGCTCGTGGTCGGGGCCGGGGCCGGGGGCTCGTCGGCGGCGGACGCCTCGGCGCGCAGCTCCTCGATGCGCGCGGCGAGCCCGGCGACGGTGGGCGTCTCGAAGAGGCTGCGCATCGGCAGCCGCACCCCGGTCGCCTTGCGCATCGACGCGATGAGCTGCACCGCGACGAGGGAGTTGCCGCCGAGGGCGAAGAAGTCGTCGTCCACGCCGACGACCGGCACGCCGAGGCCGTCGCGCCACACCTGGGCGATGGTGGCCTCCAGCTCGGTGCGCGGCGCGGCCGACGCGCCGGCCTCCACGGTGGCGGCCGACACCGCCGGGTCGGCCTCCGACTCCAGGCTCCCGGTGGTGACCCGGGCGGCGCGGGCCCGGATGTCGGCCACCGACCGGGTGGTGATCACCACCTGGGCGCCGAGGCCGGCGGTGAGGCTGCGGCGGAACGCCTCCGCGCCGTCGACCGGGCGGATGTCCTCGCTGGGCGCACCCGCCGCGGGGCCGTCGGCGTCGGCGGGCGTGCCGTCGGCGGTGAGCCCGCCGGTGACCGCCGACGCGTCCACCCGGCGCAGCACGAAGTCGCTGATCGAGACCAGTTCCCGCCCGTCCGGGTCGATCAGGGTCAGGTCGGCGGAGACGACCTCGTCGGTGCCGCCGGCGCGGTGGCGCAGGTGGCTGTGGAACCGCGCGGGCAGCGGTCCGCGCACCACGATCCGCCCGTACGACAGCGGCAGGTAGGTGCCGGAGCCCTGGCCCCGGCCGAACGCGGTGGCCACGTCCAGCAGGGCCGGGTGCAGGCCCCACGCGCCCAGGTCGGCGGCGGCCTCGGCGGGCGCCTCCACCAGCGCCAGCTCCTCGCCGTCGGCGAGGTGGTGCGCGGTCAGCGACCGCCAGCGCGGCCCGAAGGTGAGCATGCTGGTGCGACCCCGGCCGAACGACGCGTCGTCGTCGACCCGGCGGGAGCGGGCGGCCACCGCCGCCACGTCGACCGCCGCCGGGGCGGGCTCGGTGGTCCAGCCGGCCGCGCCGCGCACGTGGGTGCGCAGCACCCCGGCGGCGAGGCTCTGCACCACGAACTCCGTGGCACCGTCCTCGGCGGCGGTGAGCGCCACCCGGTACGGGGCGATCGTGCCGTCGGGCACCGAGAACGGCTCCAGGAACACCACGTCGCGCAGCTCCACCGCCGCGTCGGGGCCGGGGGCCGCGACGGCGGCGGCCACGGCGGCGCGCACCGACTCCAGGTGGGCGGTGCCCGGCACCACCGGCACCCCGCCGATGCGGTGCTCGTCGAGCAGCCAGTGGGTCGCGGCGGAGACCAGCCCGTGCAGCACCGTGCCCTCCGGGCCGGTCACCCGCGTGGTGAGTACCGGGTGGTCGACCGTGGCGGTGACGGTGTCCCGGGTCACCGCCCGGAACCCGGCCGGCGCGGTGCTCTCCGCCGCCATGCCGACCTCGGCCCAGCCGCCCCAGTTCTGCGACACCACCGGCGCGGCCCAGCCGGCGCCGGCGCGGGCGTGCGCGTCGAGGAAGTTGTTGGCCGCGCAGTAGTCGACCTGGCCGAAGCCGCCGATCACGGCGGTGATCGAGGAGCAGAGCACCACGAAGTCCAGCGGCAGGTCGCCGAAGACCTGGGCCAAGGCGAGGGTGCCGGCGAGCTTCGGGGCGAGCACCCGGTCGGCCTCGGCGCGGTCCTTCACCTCGGCCATGCCGCCGCCGGGCAGGCCGGCGGCGTGCACGATCCCGTCGATCCCGCCGAACTCGGCCTCGGCGGCGGCCCGCACCCGGCGCAGGTCGGCCGGGTCGGTGACATCGGCGGCGAGGACCAGCACCGACGCGCCGGCGGCCTCCATCCGGCGGATCGCGGCGATGGCCCGGCCCGCCCGGTCGTCCGCGCCGTGCACGGCGAGGTGGTCGTCCCACCGCTCGCGCGGCGGCAGGCCCGAGCGGGCCAGCAGCACCAGCTTCGCCTTCGCGCGGGCGGCGAAGTCCTCGGCGAGGGTGATGCCGATGCCGCCGAGGCCGCCGGTGATGACGTACCGGCCGCCGTCGCGCAGCACGCCCGGCTCGGCCTCGGCGTCGACCGTCACCTGCTCGTAGCCGGTGACCCAGCGGCGGGACCCGCGCAGCGCCACCTCCGGGTGCGCCGGGTCGACCGGGCGGCGCAGCTCGGCGACCAGCGCGTCCGCGTCGGGCGCGGCGGGGTCGGCGTCGAGCAGCCGCACCGTCAGGCCGGGCAGCTCGACCGGCAGGACCCGGGCCAGGCCGGCGAGGGTGGCGTGCTCGGGGCGGGTCAGGTCCGCGCCGGTCACGTCGCCGATGCCGGCGGTCACCAGGTCCAGGGCCAGCGGGCGCTCGTCGCCGGTGCGGCCGGCCCCGGCGAGGGCCTGCACCAGGTGCAGGACGCTGAAGAAGCCCCGGTCCTGGGCGGCGAGGGTGGCGGCGATGTCGGTGCCGGTGGGCTCGCCGTCGAGGGCGAGGGCGTGCACCAGCCGCGCCGGCAGGTCGTCGCCGAGGGCGGCGACCAGCGCGTCGAAGTCCTCCCGCGCGGCGGGGCGCAGCGTGAAGCCGCCGTCGACGGCGGCGAACGCGTCGCCGGGGCGTACCACGAGGGTGTCGGCGCCCGCGGCGCGCAGGCCGGCGACGAGCGCCGCGCCGCGCGGGCCGTCGGCCAGCACCAGGCACCGGCCGGGCGGCGCGGTGGCCGGCGCGGGCGCGGCCTGCCGCCACACCGGCACGGCGAACCACTCCGGCAGCGGCCGGGGGCCCGTCTCGGCCGGCGCGGCGGCGACCGCCTCCACCGGGTCCGGGTCGACCCAGTAGCGGCGGCGCTCGAACGGGTACGTCGGCAGCGGCACCCGCCGCGCCGCCGGGTCGGAGCCGGTGCGCACGGGCAGGCCGGCGCACCACAGCGCCCCGGCGGTGGCCAGCAGCGTCGCCAGGTCGCCGGTCGGCTCCCCCGGGCCCGGGAGGCTGCCCAGCGGCACCAGGGCCCGCTGCTGCGCCGAGCCCTTGGCGACCTGCATCCGGGCCAGGTTGGCCAGCTGCCGGCCGGGGCCGCACTCCACCAGGGCCCAGGTGCCCTCGGCGAGTAGGGCGGCCACCGCGTCGCCGAAGCGCACCGGCTGGCGCAGGTGCGCCGCCCAGTACGCCGGGTCGGTGGCCTGCGCGTCGGTGATCCAGGTGCCGCAGACGTTCGACACGAACGGGATGCGCGGCGCGCGCAGCGCCACGGTGGCCATCAGCGCGGTGAACTCGGCGAGGATCGGCTCCATCATCGGCGAGTGGAACGCGTGCGAGGTGCGCAGCGCCTTGCTCTTGACCTTGCGGGTGGCCTTCAGCGTCTCGGCGAACGCGGCCACCGCGTCGGCCTCGCCGGCCACCACGCAGGTGCCCGGCCCGTTGACCGTGGCGATCGACACGCCTTCGGGCAGCAGCCCGGCGACCACCGACTCGTCCAGCGGCACGGCCAGCATCGACCCGGCCGGCAGGGACTGCATGAGCCGGCCCCGGGCGGCCACCACCTTCAGCGCGTCGGGCAGGTCGAGCACCCCGGCGACGGTCGCGGCGACGTACTCGCCGATGGAGTGCCCGACCATCGCCGCCGGCCGCACGCCGAAGCGCTGCCAGGTGACGGCCAGGGCGTATTCCACGACGAACAGGGCGGGCTGGGTGTAGCGGGTCTGCGCCAGCAGCTCGGCCGCCTCCGGGTGCCGGTCGAGGATCAGGTCCCGGATGTCGAGGCCCAGCTCGGCGCGGAGCAGCTCGGCGCACTCGTCGACCACGGAGGCGTAGGCGGGCTCCTCGGCGTAGAGCTGCGCGCCCATGCCGGCGAACTGGGAACCCTGGCCGGAGAAGAGGAAACCCACCTTCGGGGCGGGCCCGTCGGTCACCCCGCGCGTCGCGCGCCGGGGGTTGCGCAGCGCGGCGACCGCGTCGGGCAGGTCGGTGGCGGCCACGGCGAGGCGGTGGGCGTACTGCTGGCGGCCCACCCGCAGGGTGTGCGCGACGTCGGCGAGGTGCGCGGCCCCGCCGTCGGGGTTGCCGGCGAGGTGCTCGGCGAGCCGGTCCACGGCGGCGTCCAGGGCGGTGGCGGTCTTCGCCGAGACGTGCAGCAGCTGCGCCGGGCGCACCCGCCGGTCGCCCGGGTGCGCCGCCGGCGCCTCTTCCAGCACCACGTGCGCGTTGGTGCCGCCGATGCCGAAGGAGCTGACCCCGGCGCGGCGCGGCGCGCCGTCGGTGTCCCACTTGGTGAGGGTGTTCGCCACGTAGAACGGGGTGTCGGCGAACTCGATCGCCGGGTTGGGGGTCTCGTAGTTGATCGTCGGCGGGATCAGGCCGTGCTCCATCGCCAGCACCGTCTTGATCACGCTGACGATGCCGGAGGGCTGGCTGAGGTGGCCGATGTTGGACTTCACCGAGCCGATCCCGCACCAGCCCCGGTCGTCGGTGTCCTTCGTGTAGACCGCCGACAGGGCGGCCACCTCGATCGGGTCGCCCATCGCGGTGCCGGTGCCGTGCGCCTCGACGTAGCTGATGGTGCGCGGGTCGATCCCGGCCATCCCGACGGCCTGGGCGACGGCCTCCATCTGCCCGTCCACGCTGGGCGCGGTGAAGCCGACCTTGCCCGCCCCGTCGTTGTTGATGGCGTTGCCGAGCACCACGGCCCGGATGTGGTCGCCGTCGGCGATCGCGTCGGAGAGCCGCTTGAGCAGCGTCACCCCCACGCCGCTGCCCCACACGGTGCCGTTCGCGGCGGCGTCGAACGGCCGGCACCGCCCGTCGGGCGAGGTGAAGCCGTCCATGCCGAGGTAGCCGGCCTGCGGCAGCTCGATGTTGACGCCGCCGGCCAGGGCCATGTCGCACTCGCCGTTGCGCAGCGCCTCGCACGCCAGGTGGAACGCGACCAGCGAGGTGGAGCAGGCGGTGTGCACGGTCAGGCTCGGCCCCCGCAGGTCCAGCCGGTACGACACGTTCGTCGCCACGTAGTTCGGCGAGTTGCTGGTGGCGATGGAGACGGCGCTGTGCGGGTTGCCGCCGACCTTCTTGTTGCGCAGCACGTTGCGGTTGAGGTACGACGCCGCGCCGGTGCCCGCGTACACGCCGACGGCCCCGTCGTAGCGGGCCGGGTCGTAGCCGGCGTCCTGCAGGGCCGTGTAGCAGGTCTCCAGGAACAGCCGGTGCTGCGGGTCGGTGACCTCGGCCTCCCGGGCGGT
Organism: Micromonospora sp. DH13; assembly: GCF_020873825.1. NCBI lineage: Bacteria > Bacillati > Actinomycetota > Actinomycetes > Micromonosporales > Micromonosporaceae > Micromonospora > Micromonospora sp. DH13. Next base: position 46,414 of record NZ_JAHWGR010000042.1, on the reverse strand, counting down.
CATCCCGAACAGGCCGGCGTCGAACTCGTCGTAGCCGTCGACGAGGGGGGCGCGGCTGACCCAGCCCGGGTCGTCGACCTCCTCGGGCGGCACGCCCCGGGCGATCTGCTCCTCGCGGGTCAGCTCGGTCACCGACTCCACGCCGTCGACCAGGTTGCGCCAGAACTCGTGCACGTCGGCTGCGCCGGGCAGCCGGGCGGCCAACCCGACGATCGCGATCGGCTCGATGCCGTCGTCGGCGGGGTGGTCGGTGTCGATCGCGTTGTCCATCAGGTCGTCCTTCATGCGGTGCCGCCGGGGCGGCGGGGAGGGATACGTCGGGCGCGGCTGCGGCGGGCGGCGGCCCGCAGCGCGGCGCGGGCCAGCTCCGGCCGGTCGGCCGCGCCGTCGAGGTGCGCGGCGAGGGCCCGGACGGTGGGGTGGCGGAACAGGTCGAGCATCGCGATCGACCGGCCGGTGGCGGCGGTCAGCCGGGCGTGCACGGCGGCCAGGGCGAGCGAGTGCCCGCCGATGTCGAAGAAGTTGTCGGTCACGCCGACGCGGTCGCGGCCGAGGACCTCCCGCCAGATGCCGGCGACCAGCTCCTCGGTGTCGGTGAGCGCGTCGGGCCCCGCCGGCAGCGCCACCGGCCGGGCGGGCTCGGCGGACGCGGCGACGGTCATCGCGCCGAGCCCGGCGGTGCGCACCGTCGGGCGGGGCAGCTCGGCGGCCACCTCCCCGGCCGGGGACCGCGGCGCGGCGGCCAGCGCGCCGACGAGGGCGGCCAGGTCGGCCAGCATCGCCGCGACGCGGTCGGCGTCGAACAGGTCGGGGTTGAACACCACCTCGACGCCGAGCCGCCCCGGCCCGTCCGCCCCGTTCGTTCCGGCAGGCGCGCGCTCCACCACGTAGACGGTGAGGTCGAACGGGGAGCCCGGCTTGGGCACCGGCACCGGCTCAGCCGCCAGCCCGGCCAGCCCGAGCCGGGGCTCGGCGAAGTTGAGCACGTTGAACAGCACCTGCACCAGCGGCGCGCGGGAGGTGTCCCGGCCCACGCCGAGGGCCTCCACGATCCGCTCCAGCGGCGCGCCGGGGTGGGCGGTGGCGTCGTGCAGCTCGGCGGCGCACCGGTCGACCAGCTCGGCGAAGCTCGCCCCGGCCGTGCGGACCCGCACCGGGACGGTGTCGATGAAGAACCCGACGACGTCGTCGAACGCGGCCAGCCGCCGGTCGGCGACGATCGCGCCGACGACGTGGTCGTCGCCGCCGGTGAGCCGGCTCAGCAGCTCGCCGAACCCGGCCAGCAGCACCGCCGCCACGGTCGTCGAGCGCCGCTCGGCCAGCGTCCGCACCGCCCGGTCGGCCTCGGCGGAGAACGTGACGGCGGCCTCCACCCCGGCGTACGTCTGCACCGCGGGGCGGGGGCGGTCGCGGGGCAGCTCCAGCACCGTCGGCGCGCCGGCCAGGTGCGCGGACCACCAGGCGAGGTCGTCGGCGCCCCGGCGGCGGTCCCGCTCGGCCCGCCACACGGCGTAGTCGGCGTACCGGGCCGCCGGGGCGGGCAGCGCCGGGTCGTCGCCGGCCACCGCGCGGGCGTACGCGGCGGCGAGGTCGGCGTAGAACACCGCCTCGGACCAGCCGTCGAACACGGCGTGGTGCCAGGTGACGGCGAGCACGTGCTCGGCCGGGCCGAGCCGGTAGACGGTCACCTGCCAGGGCGGGCCGGTGGCCAGGTCGAACGCGTGGGCCGCCCCGTCGGCGAGCATCCGGGCCAGCTCCGCGGCGGGATCGCCGCCGCCGGTCAGGTCCACCACGGGCACCGCCACGTCGGTGGGTTCCGCGCAGACCGCGTACGGCACCCCGGCGGTCTGCGGGATGCGCCAGCGCAGCACGTCGTGCCGTTCGGCCACCGCCCGCAGGGCCGCGCCGAGGGCCGGCACGTCCAGCTCGCCGCGCAGCCGGTGGGCCACCGCGATGTTGTAGGGCGCGCTGCTGGGCGCGAGCTGGTCGACGAACCACAGCCGCCGCTGCGGCGGGGACAGCGTCGGCGGGTTTCCGGTGGTCAGCCCGTCGGCGGCGGCGGGGGCGGCGGCGGTGATCCGCTGCACCAGGCCGGCGAGGGTGCGGCCGGCGAACACGTCCCGGGTGTCCACGGCGCGGCCCAGCTCGGCGCGCAGCGCCGCGACCAGCCGCATCGCGGCGATGGAGTTGCCGCCGGCGGCGAGGAAGTCGGTGTCGGGGCCGGGGGCCGCGCCGAGCAGCCGCGCCCACACCCCGGCCACCGCCCGGGTCACCGGGTCGGCGTCGGCCGGCCCGTCGGCGTCGGCGGCCCCGGGCGCGGGGCGGGCGGCGGCAGCCAGGGCCCGCAGCGCCGGCCGGTCCAGCTTCCCCGTGGTCGGGCTGACCGGCAGCTCCGCCAGGCGCAGCACCCGGGCGGGGCGCATCGCGGCGGTCAGCCTCGGCTCGGCGTACGCGCGCACCGCCGCGTCGTCGGGGGCGTCGGCGGGGGTGAGGAACGCGACCAGCTCGGCCCCGGCGGGGGCGTCGACGGCCTCCGCCACGACCCGGTCGACGCCGGGCAGCCCGGCGAGGACGGCCTCGACCTCGCCCAGCTCGATGCGCTGCCCCCGGATCTTCACCTGCCGGTCGGCGCGGCCGAGATAGACGATCCGCCCGTCGGGGGCCTGGGTGACCAGGTCGCCGGTGCGGTACAGCCGCTCGCCGGGCAGGCCGGAGAACGGGTCGGGCACGAACCGGTCGGCGGTCAGGCCGGGCCGGTTGAGGTAGCCGTCGGCCAGGCCGGGGCCGCCGATCAGCAGCTCGCCGGTCTCGCCGGGCGGCACGGGGCGCAGGTCGGCGTCGACGACGTACGCCCGGTGGTTGGGCAGCGGCCGGCCGATCGGCACGGGGTCGGTCTCGGCGGCGGTCAGCTCGGCGGTGACGGCCAGCACGGTGGTCTCGGTGGGGCCGTAGCCGTTGACGAAGCGCCGGCCGGGGGCCCAGCGGGCGGCCAGCTCGGCGGGCACGGCCTCGCCGCCGCAGAGCACGGTGCGCCAGCCGGGCAGCTCTGCCGGGTCCAGCATGGACAGCACGGTCGGGGTGATGAAGCCCCAGTTGACCTCGTGGGCGGCGACGAACCGGGCCAGCCGCGCCGGGTCGGACCGGTCGTCGGCCCCGATGAGCTGCACCGTGCCGCCGAGCAGCAGCGGCACGAACAGGTCCATGGTGGCGGCGTCGAAGCCGAGGGAGGCGATGCCGAGGCTGCGCACCGACGCGTCGGCACCGGTCAGGGCCGCGCAGCCGGTGACGAACTCGACGACGTTGCGGTGGGTGGTGAGCACGCCCTTGGGCCGGCCGGTGGAGCCGGAGGTGAACAGCACGTACGCGGGGTCGCCGGGCCGGGCCGGGCAGGGGGCCAGCGGCGCGGGGCCGGGCAGCCCGAGCGCCGTCACGCCGGAAACGTCCCCGAACTCGGCCTCGGCGGCGTCGCCGACGACGACGCGCACCCCGGCGTCGGCGGCGATCTCCCGCAGCCGGCGGCGGGGGCCGCCGGGCTCCAGCGGCACGTAGCACGCGCCGGCGAGCAGCACGCCGAGGACGGTGACCACCAGGTCCGGGCGACGGTGCCCGCACACCCCGACCCGGCTGTGCCGGCCCACGCCGCGCTCGCGCAGCGCGGCGGCCACCCCGGCGGCCCGGCCGACCAGCTCCCGGTAGGTGAGCCGCTCGTCCCACTGGCGCACCGCCACCGCGCCCGGGGTCCGCGCGGCCTGCGCGGCGACCAGCTCGGCCAGCGTCGCGTCGGGCCACGGCAGCGGCTCGCCGTGCGCGGCGCTGATGGACAGGATGTCGGTCACCCGTGTTCCCCCCGGTAGGTGGCTGGATCGGTGATCTGCAGGCGCAGCTCGCTGACGTAGCCGCGCCCGGCGGCGTCGGTCACCCAGGCGTCGGCGGGGGCCGGCAGCAGCTCGCTGACGGTGAGCGTGACGGCCGGGTCGGTCCGGGCGGCGGCGTCGGCCATGGCGCACAGGGACTGGGCGTACAGCGGGCCGGTGAGGTCGACGTAGCAGGGCTTGACCTCGGTGCCGACCTTCACGAAGACCCGCTCGGGCAGGCCGAGGCGGGCCCGCCAACGGCGCACCGCGAGGAAGCGCGCGGACTCCCCGGTGGCCCCGGCCAGGCCGCTGTCGGCGACGGTGGTGCGCCAGGTGCGCCGGGCCACCACCAGCCGGTCGATGGTGATCCGTGGCGTCGTCGGCGCGGGGGCGAGCAGCTTGAAGCTGTCCAGCAGCAGCGCGCCGAGGAGGTTGGCGAACACCTCGACCAGCGGCCAGCGGGTCCCGTCGGGCAGCACCGCGACGAGCCGGCCGGCGACGGACTCGACCCGGACGGCGCTCGCGGCGACGAGGTCGGTGACGTCCGCGCCCCGGGCCGTGTCGATGCCGACCTGCCGGTCGGCCGGGCCCCGCAGGTGCCAGGTGGTGCGGGTGGTCTGCCGGGGGAACCCGGCCGGCGGCAGCAGCCGCAGCCGGGCCGGCCCCAGGTCGGCGTCCACGGCGGCGCGCAGCGCGGCCGGGTCGGGGTGGAACGGGGCGAACACGGCGCTGTCGAACGGCGTGGTCGCCGGGTGCAGCTCGCCCAGGACAAGCTGGAACTCGCCCCGGTTGAGCGCGTCGACGCCGGCCGCGGCGACCTGCACGTCGGGGCTGTGCACGCGGGCGGTGGGCCAGCCCGGCGCGGTGGCGGGGAACAGCGCCTCGGCCCGCCCGGCCAGGTCGGCGCTGCGCAGTCGCAGCTCCGGCTGGTCGGCGGCGACGTCGGCGAGCCCGAACAGCTCCGCCCAGCGGGCGGTGAACCCGGCGCTGGCGACGGCGACGGGGCCGTCCGGGGCGAGGATGAGCCCCTGCGCGAGGGACCACATGTCGGCCAGCCGCACCGGCCCGTCGGCGGCCAGCTCGGCGTGCAGCTCGCCGAGGACCCGCTCGCAGGCCGCGCCGATCTCGGCGGTGAGCCAGCGGGCGGCCCGCAGCACGATCGCCAGGGGGGCGGCGAGGGCGTCGAGGACGGCCGACCCGACGGCGACCTCCAGGTCCCGCGTCGTCTCCTCGTAGACGACGGTGCGGCCCGTGTACATCTGCCCGCCGTGCCGGGTCGCCGACTCCCCGGTGGCGGCGGTGAACGCGGCGTTGAGGGCGGCGAGGGCGGCGGCGAGCCGGTCCGGGTCGCCGGCGGCGGCGGCCACGGCGTCGCGGGCGGCGGTGAGCCGGTCGAGGCCGGTGGTCAGGTCGGCGCGCAGCTCGGGGTCGCCGACGGCGGCGATCCGCGCCGCGAGCACCCGCACCGCCTGCGGGTTGTTGGGCAGGCCGGCGTCCCAGGTCAGCAGGCCCCGCTCGACGAGCCGGTCGAGCAGCAGGTAGCCGTCGTCGGCGCGGCGCAGGCCGGCGTCGCCGTCTTCGCACAGCCGCGCCACGATCTCCCGGGCCGGGGTGCGGCCGTCGCAGCCGGCGAGCAGCCGGGCCTCCACGGCGGTCAGCTCCACCGCCAGGGCCAGCGGCGGGCACAACCGGCGGCCGTCGAGCCGCAGGTGGGGCGGGAGCACCGGGGCCCACCAGCGGCGCACCGCAAGGTCGGCGGCGAGCCGGTCGGCGTACGCGGCGAGCGCCCACGCCTCCAGGTGCACCTCGCGGCGGCCGACCAGCCCGGTGCCCGGGGCGAGCCGGGTGTGCGGGCTGTCCGGGTCGAGGGTGCCCCAGCAGACCGGCCCGAAGAAGCCGATGGTCTCGGCCTTGCCGCAGTAGCGCTGCCAGTAGCGCAGCACCGCGATCTCCCGCTTGCGGCGGGGCTTGTTGCGCACGGCCGGGTCGGTGCGCAGCAGCCCGTCGAGGGCGACGAGCATCTCCGGGTTCTGCCAGGTGACCGCCTCGCGCACGGCCGGGTCGGCGCAGATCCCGGCGAGCACGTCGGAGGAGCGGGCCAGGGCGGCGGCCAGCTCCTTGTCGTACCCGTCGGTGGTGACCTCGCCGGCCAGCAGGGCGTCGGCCGCCGCGGCGGCCTCGGGCGCGGCGAGCAGGTCGAGGCCGGCGGCGGGGAACCCGGCGGTACGCAGCAGCACGTCCCGCCACACCGACCAGCCGGTGTCGCCCAGTGGCAGCAGGTGGCTCACTCCGCGGCCCGCCACTGGTCGTCGACGATGTGCAGCCGCAGCTCGCTGAAGTAGCGGCGGCCGGCGGCGTCGGGCACCCACGCGTCGTCGGGTGTCGGCAGCATCTCGCTGACCGTCAGCGACACGGCGTCGCCGCCGTCAGTGCGGGCTGCCCGCACCATCGCGGCGAACATGGCGGCGTACGCGGGGCTGGACAGGTCCACGAAGCAGGGCTTGGTCTCGGTGCCGAGCTTGACGTAGACCCGCTCGGGCAGGCCGAGGTCGCGCCGCCAGCGGCGCACGGCGAGGAACCGGTCCCGCTCGGTGGTGACGTCGGCCAGGCCGCTCTCGGCCACCGTGGTACGCCACGTCTGCCGGGCCACCACCAGCCGGTCCAGGGTGATCCGGGGCGTGTACGGAGCGGCGGCGACCAGCTTGAACCCGTCCACGGCGTGGGCGCTGAGCAGCCCGGCGAACACCTCGGTCAGCGGCCAGCGCGCCCCGTCGCGGGCGGTGACGACGAGCCGGCCGTCCTCGTCGGTGACGGTGAGGTCGACGGTGGGCAGCACCCGGTCGGGGTCGACGCCGGGGGCGGGCAGAAACGCGAGCTGCCGGTCGGTGGGGCCGGTCAGCGCCTCGGCGGTGCGGCTGGTGCGCCGGGGCCAGTCGGCGGGGAACAGCAGCCGGATCCGGTGCTCGCCGAGGTCGGCGGCGAGCGCCGCGCGCAGCCGCGCCACGTCCGGGTGCGACGGGGTGAACACCTGGCAGTCGAACGACGGCCAGGCGGCGTGCAGCTCGCCGAGCACGACGGTGTAGTCGCCCCGGGCGAGGGCGTCGGCGTCGGCGGCGCAGAGCTGCAGGTCGGGGCTGTGCAGCCGGCCGCTGGTCCAGTCGCTGGGGCGGTCGGGGAACACCTGCGCGACCCGGTCGACCAGGTCGGCCACCGCCAGCCGCACCTCGGTCGCGCCGTCGGGCAGGTCGGCGAGGCCGAACAGTCCCGCCCAGCGGGCGGCGAACTCGGCGGCGACGGCGTCGACGGGCCGCTCGCCGGTGCCCCAGAACAGGCCCTGCACGAGGAACCACAGGTCGGCCAGGGACACGGGGGCGTCGCCGGTGTCGGCGCGCAGCTCCTCGTACAGCTCACGGAACGTCGCCCCGTACGCCTGCTCCAGCTCGCCGGCCAGCCACCGGGCGGCCCGCAGCAGCACGGCGAGCGGGGCGGCGAGGTCGGCCAGCAGCGGCGCGCCGAAGCTCACGTCGAGGTCGCGGGCGGTGTCCTCGTAGCAGAGGGTGCGCCCGGCGTACATCTGGCCGGCGCGGCGGCGGGCCGGCTGGCCGGTCAGCTCGGTGAACGTGGCGTCGAGCCGGTCGAGGGCGGCGCGCAGCCGGTCGGGGTCGCCGGCGGCGTCGGCCACCTCGTCGCGGGCGGCGCGCAGCCGGTCGAGGCCGGCGCGGGCCGCGAGCCGGGCCGGCTCGTCGCCGATGGCGTCGATGCGGGCGGCCAGGGCCGCCTCGGCGTCGGGGGCGACGGGCAGGTTGGCGTCCCAGGTGATCAGTTCCCGCTCGACGAGGCGGTCGAGCAGGGCGTACCCGTCGTCGGGGCGGCGCAGCCCGATCGCCGGGTCGGCGACCAGGTCGCGGGCGCTGCGGTGGCCGTCGGCGGCGGCGAGCAGGGCCGCCTCGACGGGGGTGAGGGTGACCGGCGGGCGGCCGGGGCGCAGCACCGACCGGTCGCGCAGGCTCAGGTGCGGCTGGAGCAGCGGCGGCCACCACTGCCGCACGGCCAGGTCCGCCCCGACGGTGTCGGCGTACGCGGACAGCGCCCACGACTCGAACCACACCCAGCGCCGCCGGGTCAGGGCCGGCCCGGGGCGCACCCGGGCGGTGTCGGCCTGCCCGGGGTCGAGGGTGACCCAGCAGCTCGGGCCGAAGAAGCCGACGGTCTCGTTCTTGCCGCAGTAGCGCTGCCAGTACTTCAGCAGGGCCCGCTCGCGGTCGCGGCGGCGCACGTTGCGGGGCGCGTCGGCGCCGGCGCGGGCCAGCCCGTCGAGGGCGAGCAGGGCGTTGCGGTTCTGCCAGGTGACGGCCTCGCGCAGCAGCGGGTCGGCGGCCAGCTCGTTGAGCCGGCCGGCGGCGGCGGTGAGCGCCTCGGCGAACTCCTTGTCGAACCGTTCCGCGCCCTCGCCGGTGGCGAGGAGGTCGTCGGCCGCGGCGGCGGCCTGCGGCGCGGAGAGCGCGGTGAGCCCGTCGGCGGGAAACCCGGTGGTACGCAGGATGGCGTCGCGCCACACCGACCAGCCGGTGTCGCCCAGCGGCACCCGGTGCGCGCCGGCCGCGTCGGCCCCGTCCCCCGTCGGGTCGATCGCCGTCTGCTCCGCCGGGCCGTCCGGGGCCGGCACGGTCCCGTGTGCGCCGGCGACCCGGACGGCGGCGGCGCCCCGCAGGGCGTCGGTGAGGTCGGCGCGGATCGCGGCGACCAGCTCGGGCAGGCGGTCCTGCAGGAAGAAGTGCCCGCCGTCGATCTCGTGCAGGGTGAACCCGGCGGCGGTGTGCCGCTCCCAGGCGGCGCTCTGCGCGTGGCTGACGGCCCGGTCGGCCCGGCCGGAGAACGCGACGACCGGCACCGGCAGCGGCTCGCCCGGGACGTACCGGTAGCTGTCGACCCGGCTGAAGTCGGCGCGCAGCAGCGGCAGCAGCAGCTCCACCAGCTCGGGGTGGGCCAGCACCTCCGGCGGCAGCCCGCCGCCGTCGCCGAGGCGGCGCAGCAGCTCCTCGTCGTCCACCGTGGACAGCCCGTCGAACAGGCTCGCGTCGTCGACGTGCGGGGCGCGGGCCCCGCCGACGTAGAGCCGCAGCGGCAGCGGCCCGCCGGTGCGGCGCAGCTCGCGGACCACCTCGAAGCCGACCCGCCCGCCCATCGAGTGGCCGTAGATCGCGTACGGGCGGTCGGCCCGGCCGGCGATCGCGGCGGCGACGTCGGCGACGGTGAAGTTCGGGTCCTCGCTGATCCGGTTCTCCCGCCCGGGCAGCTGCACCGGCAGCACCTCGACGTCCGCGCCGAAGGCCCGCTGCCACTCGCGGAACGCGCTGGCCCCGGCCCCGGCGTAGGGCAGGCAGAACAACCGCACCGGCGCCTGGGGTCGGCTTCCGGCGGAGACGAACCAGTTCACCGCGCACCTTTCTGAGGGGGGTCGATCCAGTGCCGCTGACGTTGGAAGGGGTACGTGGGCAGCCCGGTGCGCCGCACGCCGCCCTCGGGGTGCAGGGCCGCCCAGTCGACGTCGCGGCCGGCGACCCAGTCGAGGGCCAGCTCCCGCAGCGCGCCGTCCGGGCCGGCGACCCGGGCATCGGCGGCGGGCAGCTCCTCCGGGCCGGCGGCGGCGGGCATCTCGTCCAGGCCGACGGAGTCGAGCAGCTCGTTCAGGCCGGCGAGGGCGGCGGCGAGGTCGGTGGCGACGACCGCCGCCCGGCAGCCGAACTCCCTGCGGCCCAGCGCGAGCGTGGCGGCGACCTCGGCCAGCGCCGGGGACGCCCCGGACAGGTGCTGCCGCAGCCGGCGCAACGCCGCCCGCAACGCCACGGGGGTACGCGCCGACACCGGCAGCAGGTGCGCGACCGCGTCGGGGGCGTCGGCATCCTCCCCCGCGGCGGCTTCCGGGGCGGCGGCGTCCCCGACGTCGAGCGGCTCGACCGGGGGCGGCTGCTCGACGACCACGTGGGCGTTGGTGCCGCCGAGCCCGAACGAGCTGACCCCGGCGACCCGGCGGGCGACCTGCGGCCAGTCCCGGGCCTTCGTCGGCACGTAGAACGGGCCGCCGGCCAGGTCGATCTCGGGGTGCGGGCGGGTGAAGTGCAGGTTCGGCGGGATGACCCCGTGCTGGACGGCGAGCACCGCCTTGATCAGACCGGCGATGCCGGCGGCGGCGTCGAGGTGGCCGATGTTGGTCTTCACCGAGCCGAGCGCGCAGCTCTCGGCGGGCGCGGCGCCCCCGTACACCTCGTGCAGGGCGGCGACCTCCAGGGCGTCGCCGAGCGGGGTGCCGCTGCCGTGCGCCTCGATGAGGCGTACCTCGCCGGGGGCGACCTCGGCGGCGGCGAGCGCGCCGGCCACGGCGGCGGCCTGCCCCGACGGGCCGGGGACGGCGAAGCCGGCGCGGTCCGCGCCGTCGTTGGTGACCGCCCAGCCGGGCAGCACCGCGTAGATCCGGTCCCCGTCGGCCTGCGCGTCGGCTAGCCGGCGCAGCGCGACGACCCCGACGCCGGAACCGAAGCCGGAACCGTTGGCGGACTCGTCGAAGGCGCGGCACCGCCCGTCCGGGGACGCCATGCCGCCGGGGGCGTGCCGGTAGCGGGGCCAGGTCACGTTGACGCCGCCGGCCAGGGCGATGTCGCACTGGTAGTCGGCGAGGCTCTGGGCGGCGACGCAGACCGCGACCAGCGAGCTGGAGCAGGCGCTCTGCACGGCCAGCGCCGGCCCGGTCAGCCCGAGGCGGTAGGCGACCTGGCCGGGCAGGTGGTCGGTGAACTGCCGGCCGACCAGCCGGGCCTCCCAGTCGTCGGGGTCGACGTCGCCGACCACCGCCGGGTTGTCCAGGAGGTGGAACAGGAAGTACCGGTTGGCGGAGGTGGCGGCGTAGACGCCGACCAGGCCGGGGAACCGGGACGGGTCGTGCCCGGCGTCCTCCAGGGCCTCCCACGCCGTCTCCAGGAACAGCCGGTGCTGCGGGTCGGTGCGGGCGGCCTCCTGCGCGCCGAAGGCGAAGAAGTCGGCGTCGAAGTCGGCCACGTCGTCGAGCCGGCCGGCGGCCCGCACGTGCCGGGGGTCGGCGAGCAGCCGGGGGCCGATGCCCAGCGCGGCCAACTCCTCGTCGGTGTGGTCGTGGATGGCGTCGACGCCGGCGCAGAGGTTCCACCAGAAGGTGGCGGGGTCGGGCGCGCCGGGGAAGCGGCCGGCGAGCCCGACGACGACGATCTCGTCGCCGGTGTACTCGCGGGCGGCCGTGGCGGGCGCGGCCGGCGTCGGCCCGACGGGCGCGTGGCCGGGCGCGGCCGGCACGTCGACCAGGCGGGCCTGCGCCTCGATCGTCGGGTTCTCGAACAGCCGCAGCAGGGGCAGCCGCACCCCGAACCGGGCGGCGAGCCGCTGCTGGACGACGCCGAGCAGCAGCGACTGGCCGCCGACGTCGAAGAAGCCGGCGGTGCGGGCGACCGTCTCGCGGCCCAGCACCGCGCACCAGATGTCGTGCACGGCCCGCTCGGTGGCGGTGGCCGGCTCCTGGTCGGCCGCCTCGCTGCCGGTGGTGGCTTCGGCGACCGGGTCGGGCAGCGCCCGCTCGTCGACCTTGCCGGTGACGGTGAGCGGGAACTCGTCGACCACGACGACGGCCCGGGGCAGGGCGTAGTCCGGCAGCCGCCGGGCGAGGGCGGCGCGCAGGGCCGCCGGGTCGAGGCCCCCGCCGGCCGGTCGGGCGTACGCGAGCAGCTCGCCGCCACGGGCGATCGCCCGGACCGCGCCGACGCCCGGCTCGGCGGCGAGCACGGCCTCGATCTCGGTCAGCTCGACGCGGAAGCCCCGCACCTTGACCTGCCGGTCGAGCCGGCCGAGGCAGACGAGGTCGCCGCCGGGCAGCCGCGCCCCGAGGTCCCCGGTCCGGTACGACCACACCCCGTCGGCGTCGCGACTGAACCGGTCGTCGGTGCGGTCGAGGTAGCCGGGCGCGACGTGCCGCCCCCGCACGACAATCTCCCCGGTAGCGTCGTCCTGAGCTGCATCGGTGGTTTCAGCGGTGGTGGTTTCGGCGGTCCCGGCAGGGGCCAGGTGCAGCTCGTAGCCGGGCAGCGCGGTGCCGATCGGCAGCGGGCCGGTGGCCGCCGAGTCGGCGTCGGCCAGCGGCAGCGCGTACCGGGCGGCGAACGTCATCTCCGTCGCGCCGTACCCGTTGACCAGCACGCAGCCCGGGGCGAACCGGTCCCGGCCCCGGGCGACGTCGGCGTGGGTGGCCTGCTCGCCGCCGAGCAGCACCGCCCGGACGCTGTCCAGCCGCCGGTCGCCGAGGGCGTCGAGCAGGAACCGGTAGACGGTCGGGGTGGAGTGGTAGACGGTGACCCGGTGCTTCTCGAGCTGTTCGACGGCGTGGGCCAGCCCGTGCCGGCGCAGGTCGACGGGGACGACGGCGGCGCCGGTGAGCAGCGCCGGGTACAGGTCGGGGATGGCCGCGTCGAAGCTGAACGAGGCGAGCAGGCTGAGCCGGTCGTCGGGGCCGACGCCGAGGGTGGCGATCTGGTTGTCGACGACGTGGGCGAGGTTGCGGTGGGTCTGCCCGACGGCCTTTGGCAGCCCGGTCGAGCCGGAGGTGAACAGCACGTACGCGAGGGCGTCGGGGTCGACCGGCACGGGGCGCAGCGGCGCGGGGGTGACCGCGTCGGTGGTCAGCACGACGCTGGCCGACACGGCGGTGCCGGGCAGGTCGGCCGGTTCCCGGTGGTCGGGGCCGGGCTGGCGCTCCGCGCCGGGCAGGTCGGCCGGTTCCCGGTGGTCTGCGGCGAGCCGGTCGGCGAGGTCCCGGTGCTCGGGGGCGGCCAGGACGGCGCGCACCCGCGCGGCGGCGAGCATGTGGCGCAGCCGGTCGGCGGGGAAGCCCGGGTCCAGCGGCACGTACGCGGCCCCGGCGGCGAGCGTGCCGAGGATCGCGGCGACGGTGGGCGCGCCGTGCGGGATCAGCAGGGCGACCCGGTCGCCGGGGCCGACCCCGGCGGCGGCGAGCAGCGCGGCGTGACCGCCCGCCGAGGCGGCGAGGGCCGCGTAGCTGACCGGCTGGCCGTCGCCGAGCAGGGCCGGCCGGTCGGCGAAGATGGCCGAACGGTCAGCGAAACGATGGACGACGTTGTATATTTCCATGTCAGTGGGCGCGGGTCGTCGCCACGCCGACGGGCGCGCAGCATCCAAGCATCGTGATCACGATCCCCCCCAGGACTTCACAATGGATGCAGCATAGGACTCGATGCCTGGGCGGCAAGATCATCGATCAGAGTCGGACCGAACAGCCGACGGACGCGACCCGGGACGGCCGGCAAGATTCACCCGATCATCCCCCTAGCGCGCACATGAGTTTCGGCCTAGAGGTATACCGGCAAGTAATCTTGCGGCCAAAGCGCCTGGTGACCGGCGTTTTTCCTATGTGGGCGATCCTTAACGGCAGCTCAGGAAGGGCGGCACCGGGCGGGCCGGACCCCGACCATCGTACGCCGAAACGGGGCCCCGACGGACCCCGCCGCGCCCCGCGTCGGCCGCCCCGCACCCGCTTCCCACGCCCTGCGCGTCAGCCAGATCGCGCACGTTCGCTCGCCAGCCAGCCCGCCGACTCCCGCCCGCCGACTCCCGCCCGTCGGCCCCTGCCCACCGACCCTGCCCGTCGGGGCACCAAGGAGACCTTCGCCCGGGACCCTGGCCGCCTCCGCGACACGACACGCCGACGCGATTCCACCGCAACCGGCCACCGAACGCTCGCCCCACGCCACCAGACGACCCGCGCCACCCGGGCGAGCCACATGCGGCGAGCCCGACCGGGCCGGGGCTCACGCGATCACTCGTCCGCCCCACCCCGCCACAAACACGAGGCACCTGAACGAGATCGACAGATCTTGGTACGAAACGGCCCCCAGAGGGGCCGAAACCTACCAAGATCTGCCAACGCCCATCGCCAGCGGCGTCGCCTTAACGGTGGTGAGCACGTTCTGGTCGACCCTCAGGTCACGTCGTGGTGGACTCGCGCACGGTCCGGGGCGGCTTGGTCAGCCGACGGGGCCGATCCGCTTGGCGAGACTCACGAACCCGGCCCAGGCGGCAGGCGCGAAGGCCAGCGTCCCGCCGTCGCGGTCCTTCGTGTCCCGGACGAGAACGACACCAGGCAGGTTGCCGGCGACCTCGACACACGATCCACCGTTGTTGCCGCTCCTGGTGCTCTTACGCCACCTCGCCTGGCTCATGTCCATGATGCCGCCGCTTCCCTGATGAGGTCGAGTGACTGCGTCCGGGAGAGAGCTTCGCCGCGAATGCGCTCCCACCGCCGGACCAGCGTAGCAACGTCCGAAGCCTGATTGATGATCTGCGCGTGCGCCTGACTGTCGACATGCGCGACCTGTTCACCATCGGGCAGTTCGGCAAGGATGATCGGGCCACCCAGTCCCGGGTACATGCCGGCGGTGGCCGGCACGATGTAGACCTGCACCGAGGGGCGTTGCGCACACTCGGCCAGGTGTTCGCACTGCTCACGCATGAGGTTCCGGTCACCGTAGGCCGACCGCCGCAGGACCGCTTCGTCGATGATCGCGATGAACAGGGGTGGACAATCCCGCTCCAGGATCACCTGCCGCCCGATGCGTGCCTTGACCAACTGGGTAACGGTCTCTGCGGACAACGGCTCGCCGGCCAGCGTTGCCCGCGCGTATGCCTCGGTCTGAAGCAGACCCGGGATCCACGCCAACTCGAACCACCGCAACGTGAGGGTGTCACGCTCCCAGTCGACCCATTCGCGCAGCCACGTCGGGCCTCGACGCTTGAGGGCATCAGGCCACAGCTCCAAGACTTCCCGCCCGAGAATGGCAGCAACCTTGGCTCGGTGACGAGACTGCGGGACATGTCCGGGGTTTGCCCACCTCCCGGCGGTCTTCGGGTCAACGTTGACCCGAGCTGCAAGGGCTTCAGCAGTCAGCCCTGCGGCCGCCATGGCCTCGACAAAGGCATGGTTCATCCGGATTCCCCTCTGGATTATCCCGTGCACCTACAACCCATACTGCTACGCGGTGTGTTTGTCTCACAACCCTCAGCAAGCTGGTGTCGGGGCGGCGCGGGTCGGTCGACAGACGTCTCGACCCGTGTTCGCCGAGGGGCCGTCCCGGTCCTTCCGCACCAGTCGGGCGGGCGGCCCCCTCTCCACTGCTCCACTGCTCCACTGCCGACACGCACCGAGGGAGAGCCATGCCCCACCGACGAGCACGTGACCGGGCGACCAGCCTCGCGCACGGCGACACCGATGCGTCCGCGTACCCCGATCGGGCACCGGCGGAGAGACGGAGGCCGCTGGTGAGGCCCGCGCCCGCGCTGGAGCGGCACTGCGCGGCCGGGCCCACCTGGCGGTGCGAGGCCGACGGCGAGCCGTTCCCCTGCGCCGCGTGGCGCGGCCTGCCGCTGGACGATCACCTGCGCGGCGTACTGCTGGCGAGTTTCACGCTCTTCCTGCGCCCGGCGATCCGCGACCTGCGGGGCCGGCCGGAGGGCCCGACGCCGCCGCAGATCGTGCGGCGGTTCCTGTGGTTCCTGCCGATGACCGACGAGGAGGCGCGGGCGACCGCGCTGCGGTACCGCTGATGTCGGGCGGCCCGCACCTGCCGATGCGCCCCGTCTGGCGGTGTCGTCGCTGCGGGGCACCGTGGCCGTGCGGTCCGGCGCGGCTGTCGCTGCTCGTCGAGTACCGGGGCGACCGCACCGCCCTGCTGTTCTACCTGGCGCTGCTCATGCAGGAGGCGACGGCGCACCTGACGGCGCTGAACCCGGCGAGCCCGCCCGGCGACCTCACCAACCGCTTCCTGTCCTGGGTACGCGCGCCGCGACCGCCCTCCTGATCCCCCCGTCCCGGGCCGGTCCACTCCCCCGGCACCGGCCCGGGACGGGCCCCGCGCCGGGTGAGCCGGGCGGGCGGTCAGCGCGGGGCGGGCGGCATCGGCTTGGTGCACAGCACGTCGGGCATCGGCAGGTAGCCGAGCGCCTGCCAGAACCGCAGCCCTGCCGCGTTGTCCGGCATGACCAGCAGGTTCACCCTCGGGCAGCCCAGCGACGCGAAGCGCCGCTCCAGTTCGGCCACCAGCCGGCTGGCGATGCCCCGACGCCGGTGAGCGGGGTGGACGGCGAGCCGGAGGATCCAGCCGCGCCGCCCGTCGTAGGTGCCCAGCACCACGGCCACCACGTCGCCGTGCGCCTCGCCGACGAGGAACAGCTCGGGGTCCCGGGTGAGCTTGGCGGCCAGCTCGGCCCGGGGCACGACGTCGCGGCCGGCCGCGGTCCACACCGCCGCGACGGCGTCGTAGTCGCTCCACCGGAACTGCCGGATGCGCAGCACGGTCTGTGTCCTCTCCCCGGTCGTTGTCAGTGGATAACGAAGTCGACGGCAGCCAGCGCCGGTGGGAGCATCACCGGGTGGTACCACTGCAGATCATCAGGGGCGACGCGACCAGCCCGCAGGCCAGGGGGCCGAAGATCATCGCCCACGTGTGCAACGACATCGGCGGGTGGGGCAAGGGTTTCGTCCTGGCCGTGTCCCGCCGGTGGCCGGAGCCCGAGCGCGCCTACCGGCGGTGGCACCGCGAGCGCTCCGGCAACGACTTCGGCCTCGGCGCGACCCAGTTGGTCCAGGTCCGGCCCGACACCTGGGTGGCCAACATGGTCGCCCAGCGCGGCATCCGCACCGGCAGCAACGGGCCCCCGATCCGGTACGACGCCGTCGAGCGCTGCCTCGACGCCGTCGCCGCGCACGCCACGCGGCTGTCCGCCAGCGTCCATCTGCCGCGCATCGGCTGTGGCCTGGCCGGCGGCCGGTGGGAGCGCATCGAGCCGCTCGTCGTCGCGGCCCTGTGCGACCGCGACATCGCCACCACCGTCTACGACCACGACTGACCGGTGGCCGCCGGTCCGGACATGTCAGGGCCCGCAGACATAATGCCCCCGTGTCGCATGCCGATCTCACGTTGTCCGCCTGGTCGGGTCTGTCCGACGATGCCGCAGCCCGCACCGCCGCCGCCATCGCGCGGAGCACCAGAACACGCCTGACCGGCATCGGGCCGCACGCGTACGCCGGCCGGGGCGGCCGGGTCGCCTTCTTCGACCGTGACGGCGTCAGCTTCGCCCTCGTGCCGGGCGGCACCGCACAGCTCGGCCACGACCCCGAGCGCTTCGTTCCCGACGCCCGGATGCGCGCCGACTTCGCCGAGGCCAGCACGGAGTGGGCCCTCACCGAGCCGCTCGACCGTTTCCTGGCCGAGGTGACCTCGCCGCCGCGTCGCGTGTCCCTGCCGGCCCGCCTCGTCGCGGTCCGCTCCGTGGAGGCCGACACGCTGCTGCCCACCGACGACGATGACGACCCCGAGGACGATGACGGCACCGAGGGCGGCGACGATCCCGAGGGCGGCGACGAGGACGACGGCCACGCGTGGCTGGTGGCCGGGCTCGACCGCCTCGGCCTGCGACCGCCGACCCCCGACGAGTGGGAGTACGCCTGCGGGGCCGGGGCCACCACCCTGTTCCGGTGGGGCGACGGCTATCCCGAGGGCCTGCCCTACGGCACGGTGCCGCTCATCCAGGAGCCGAACCTGTTCGGCCTGGTCATCGGCGACGACCCGTACCGCGCCGAATTGACCACCGATCCGGCGGTCCTGTGCGGCGGCGACGGCGGCGCGTCGCTCTGCGGCGGCTACGGCAGCTTCCTGAGCTGGATCGTCCTCGCCACCGCCTACCGGGAGCGGGAGCTGGCGGGGACCGTGCACGACGGCGGCCTGCTCGGGGAGACGCCGGTGCGCCCCGTCGCGCCGATCCCCTGAGCCGGGGGCCGCTGCCGGGGCACGCCGGCCGCCGCCGGGGCACGGGCCGTCGCCGCGCCCCGGCGGCGCCGGGTCAGCCGGCGCAGCACCCGCCCGCGCCGGAGTCCACGGTGGCCGGTGGCAGCACCGTGAGCAGCCCGCCGGCCAGGCCGGTGGCCAGTCCCCGGGCGGGCGGCTGCGGGGCGGGGCCGCAGCAGTTCTCCCCGTCGACGGAGTCGGCCGGGTCGCTGCTGCACACCCCGGTCTCGGGCAGTTCCAGCCGCACGTCGCGGGCCGCCGCCCAGTCCCCGGCGAGGGCGGCGACGACCGAGCGGACCTGCTCGTAGCCGGTGGCCATGAGGAACGTCGGCGCGCGCCCGTAGCTCTTCATGCCGACCGCGTAGTAGCCGGGCTCGGGGTGGCTCAGCTCGTCGACGCCGTGCGGCGGGACGGTGCCGCAGGAGTGCTCGTTGGGGTCGATCAGCGGGGCCAGGGCCCGGGTCGCGCCGAGCACCGGGTCGAGGTCGAGGCGCAGCTCGGCGGCGATGCCGTGGTCGGGGCGGAAGCCGGTGGCGGCGACGATCCGGTCGACGGTCACCGACTCCTGCCCGCCGTCGGGGCGGCGCACGGTGACGGTGACCCGGTCGCCGGCCGGGTCGAGGGCGTGCACGGAGAAGCCGGTGAGCAGCCGGATCCGGCCCGCCTCGACGTGGGCGCGCAGCCGGGAACCGAGGGCGCCCCGGGCGGGCAGCGCGTCGGCGTCGCCGCCGCCGTAGGCGCGGGTCGGCGAGGCCGCGCGGATCGCCCAGGTCACCTCCGTGCCGGGCGCGTCGGCCGCCAGCTCGGCGAGGGAGAGCAGCGTGTTGGCGGCGGAGTGGCCGGCGCCGACGACGAGGGTATGCCGGCCGGCGAACCGGTCGCGGTCCGCGCCGAGCACGTCCGGCAACGCATGGTCCAGGTACGCCCCGGCTGCCGCCTCGCCCCGGGCGGGCAGGCCGGAGGCCCCGAGCACGTTCGGGGTGTCCCCGGTGCCGGAGGCGTCGATCACGGCGCGGGCCAGCAGCTCCTCGCCGTCGGCGAGCCGGACGAGGAACGGGGTCTGCTCGCGGCCGGCGGTGCGCAGCCGGTCGAGGCCGAGCCGGCTGATCGCGGCCACCCGGGCGCTCAGCCGCACCTGCGGCGCGATCTGCGGCAGCTCCGCGAGGGGCCGCAGGTACGCGTCGACCAGCTCGTCGCCGGTGGGCAGCGCGTCGGGATCGGGCGCGGTCCAGCCGCTGTCGGCGAGCAGCCGGCGGGCGGCGTCGTCGATGTCGTAGCGCCAGGGCGAGAAGGCGCGCACGTGCCCCCACCGGCGCACGGCCGCGCCGACGCTGTCCCCCGCCTCCAGGACGGTGCAGGGCAGGCCGCGCTCGTGCAGGTGCGCGGCGGCGGCGAGGCCGACGGGGCCGGCGCCGATCACCACGACGGGCAGGTCGTCGAGGACGGTCACAGGTTTCCTCCAGGTGGGTCGGATCAGCGGGATGTGGCGGTCAGCCGACGACGGTGCTGCGGCGTTCCAGCAGCACCACGTCGCGCCAGCGGCCGTGGTGCCGGCCGACCCGCTCCCGTACGCCGACGGTCCGGAAGCCGGCCCGCGCGTGCAGGGCGAGGCTGGCGGCGTTCTCCGGGAAGATCCCGGACTGGATGGTCCAGATCCCGGCGGCCTCGGTGCCGGTGATCAACGCGTCGAGCAGGAGCCGGGCGACACCTCTGCCCCGGGCCGCCGGGTCGACGTAGACGGAGTGCTCGACGACGCCCGCGTAGACGGGGCGGGTCGAGGTGGGCGACACCGCGACCCAGCCGAGCACGGTGTCGGCGTCGTCGACGGCGACGAGGCGGTGGGCGGCCAGCCGGGACGCGTCGAACGCTTCCCAGGTGGGGGCGACGGTCTCGAAGCTGGCGTCGCCGCCGTCGAGGCCGGCCTGGTAGATGGCGAGGACCGGTGCGGCGTCGGCGGCGACCATGGCGCGGATCAGCAATGCAGCCTCCCTGTCTCGACATCCGTCGAACCAGAGGCTTGCACGCTGATTAGACGTCTGTCAACCTAGAGCGATGTCGAAACAAGCGCCGGACCTGACCGCCGCGCTCTGCTGCGCGCCCCTCACGCAGCGCCGGGTGCCGACCGGGACGGCGGCGGCGCTCGCCCCGGCGTTCAAGGCGCTGGGCGACCCGGTGCGGCTGCAGCTGCTGTCGATGATCGCCTCCGCCGACGGCGGCGAGATCTGCGTGTGCGACCTCACCCCCGCCTTCGACCTGACCGGGCCGACGATCTCCCACCACCTGCGGGTGCTGCGCGAGGCGGGCCTGGTCGACGCCGAGCGGCGCGGCACCTGGGTCTGGTACCGCGCCCGCTCCGGCACGCTGCGCCAACTCGCCGCCCTGCTCGCCAGTTGACATCCGGCGTTCCGCTCAACGATAGTTGAGTCAATGAACGCTGAGCTTAATTCCCTCACCCGACGCGCCCGCGTCCACGCCGCCCTCGGCGACCCCGCGCGCCTGGCGATCGTGGACGCGCTCACCCTCGGCGACGCCTCCCCCGGGGAGATCGCCCGCAGCCTCGACATGCCCACCAACCTGGTCGCCCACCACGTCCGGGTGCTCACCGAGGCCGGCCTCGTCGTCCGGGCGCGGTCGGAGGGCGACCGGCGGCGCACCTACCTGCGACTGCTGCCGGAGGCCCTGGCCGCCCTCACACCCGCCCCGCTGACCGGGGTCGACCGGGTGGTCTTCGTCTGCACTCACAACTCCGCCCGCTCCCAGCTGGCCGCCGCGCTGTGGCGGCGCCGCACCCACGGCGCGGCCGCCTCCGCCGGCACGAAGCCCGCAGCCCGGGTGCACCCCCGGGCCGTCGCGGTGGCGCGCCGCCACCGGCTGGAGCTCGACCCCACCCGCACCGCCCACGTCGCCGACGTCGTCGGCGCCGACGACCTGGTCATCGCGGTGTGCGACAACGCGCACGAGGAGCTGACCGGCCCCGTGCGCCCCCGGCTGCACTGGTCCGTGCCCGACCCCGTCCGGATCGACACCGACGAGGCGTTCGAGGCCGCCTACGCCGACCTCGCCGGCCGCGTCGACCGCCTCGCCCCCGCCGTCTCGCCCGGAGCCCACCATGACTGACACCCGACCGCGCCCACCGGAGGGCTTCTCCGTGGACCAGCGGCTGGCCCTGCGCACCGCCGCGACCCGGCTGGCCGCCGAGTTCGACGGCACCTACGGGGCCGAGACCATCGAGCGGTTCCTGCATGCCAGCTACGACCAGTTCGCCACGGCGGGCAGCGTCCCCCACCACCTCCCGCTGCTCGCCGAGCGCTTCGCCCGGCAGCGCCTGCGCGCCCTCGCCCGGGTCGAGGGCCACCACCGCGACGGCCGGCCCGTGGCGCTGTTCCTGTGCACCCACAACGCGGGCCGCTCCCAGATGGCGCTGGGCTTCTTCGCCCACCTCGCCGGCGAGCGGGCGGTTGCCTGGTCCGGCGGCAGCGAGCCCGGCGCCGAGGTCAACCCGGCTGCCGTCGCGGCGATGGCCGAGCGGGGCGTCGACATCGCCGGTGAATTCCCCAAGCCGTGGACCGACGAGATCGTCCGGGCCGCCGACGTGGTCGTCACCATGGGCTGCGGCGACGCCTGCCCCGTCTTCCCCGGCACCCACTACGAGAGCTGGGACCTCGACGATCCGGCCGGCCTCGACGTCGCCGACGTCCGGCCGATCCGCGACGACATCGAGCGCCGTGTCCGACTGCTGCTCGACCAGTTGGGGATCGTCCCCGAGCCGGCCGGGCGCGCCCACCCGAACACCGACACTCGCCTGGAGCGCCCGTGACCACCACCCACACCGACGCCGCCGAGACCGCGGTGGTCGCCCGGCTGTCCCGCCTCGACCGGTTCCTGCCCGTCTGGATCGGCCTGGCCATGGCCGCCGGCCTGCTGCTCGGCCGGGCCGTGCCGGGCCTGGACCGGGCGCTCGACGCGGTGCAGCTCGGCGGCATCTCGCTGCCGATCGCCCTCGGCCTGCTGGTCATGATGTATCCGGTGCTGGCCAAGGTCCGCTACGACCGCCTCGACACGGTCACCGGCGACCGCCGGCTCCTCGTCTCCTCGCTGGCGCTCAACTGGATCGTCGGCCCCGCGCTGATGTTCGCCCTCGCCTGGATCTTCCTGGCCGACCAGCCCGCCTACCGCACCGGGCTGATCATCGTCGGCCTGGCCCGCTGCATCGCCATGGTGATCATCTGGAACGACCTCGCCTGCGGCGACCGGGAGGCCGCCGCCGTGCTGGTCGCCCTGAACTCGGTGTTCCAGGTGCTCGCCTTCGGGCTGCTCGGCTGGTTCTACCTGGCCGTGCTCCCCGGCTGGCTCGGCCTGTCCGGCGCCGAGCTGGCGGTCTCGGGCTGGGACATCGCCCGCAACGTGCTCATCTTCCTCGGCGTGCCGCTGCTCGCCGGCTGGCTCACCCGCCGCCTCGGCGAACGCGCCCGGGGCCGCGAGTGGTACGAGTCGCGCCTGCTGCCCCGGATCGGCCCCGCCGCCCTGTACGGGCTGCTGTTCACCATCGTGGTGCTCTTCGCGTTGCAGGGCGACGCGATCACCGGCCGGCCGCTCGACGTGGCCCGCATCGCGGTGCCGCTGCTGGTCTACTTCGCGCTCATGTGGGCCGGGGCGTACCTGCTCGGCCGGGCGATCGGCCTCGGCTACGCGCGCACCACCACCCTCGCCTTCACCGCCGCCGGCAACAACTTCGAGCTGGCCATCGCCGTGGCCATCGGCACCTTCGGCGTCGCCTCCGGCCAGGCCCTCGCCGGGGTCGTCGGCCCGCTGATCGAGGTGCCCGTCCTCGTCGGCCTGGTCTACGTCTCGCTGTGGCTGCGCCGGCACTTCACCCACTGACCCCATCACACCCCGTCACCCCGGAGGAAACCACCGTGGCCGACAAGCCCAGCGTCCTGTTCGTCTGCGTGCACAACGCGGGCCGCTCCCAGATGGCCGCCGGCTGGCTGCGTCACCTGGCGGGCGACGCCGTCGAGGTCCGCTCCGCCGGCTCCGCCCCCGCCGAGACGGTCAACCCGGCCGCCGTCGAGGCCATGGCCGAGGTGGGCATCGACATCACCGACCAGCGGCCCAAGTTGCTGGAGTACGCCACCGCCGAGTCCTCCGACGTGATCGTCACCATGGGCTGCGGCGACGCCTGCCCCGTCTTCCCCGGCAAGCGCTACGAGGACTGGAAGCTCGACGACCCGGCCGGGCAGGGGGTCGAGGCCGTCCGGCCCATCCGCGACGAGATCCGGTCCCGGGTGGAGGCGCTGCTGCGCGAGCTGTCCCCCGCCCGCTGACCGGCCGCCCGCCGGGACCTCCGGCCCGTGGGGTACGGGCAGGAGGTCCCCGCGTTCGCCGGGCCGGCCGGCCCTGCCCAGCACCACCCGTCCGCTCCTACGGTCGGGGTGGAACGAGGGAGGTCGCCATGCGGGCGTGGCAGGTGCGGGACGTGATGACGACGGACGTCGCGGCGGTACGGGAGGGCACGGCGTACCGGGAGATCGTCGACGTGCTCACCGGCTGGCGCGTCACCGCGGCGCCGGTGGTGGACGGCGCGCGGCGGGTCCTCGGGGTGGTCTCCGAGGCGGACCTCCTGCACAAGGTGGAGCTGCTCGGGCAGCCGCACGAGCGGCGGGTGTTCGTCGGCCGCCGGCACCGCGAGGCGCAGGTCAAGGCCGGGGCGACGCTCGCCGCCGACCTGATGAGCGCCCCGGCGGTCACCGTCGGGCCGGACGCGTCCTGCGTCGAGGCGGCGCGGCTCATGACCCAGCGGCACGTCAAGCGGCTGCCGGTGGTCGACGACCTGGGCCGGCTGGTGGGCATCGTGACCCGTGGCGACCTGCTCCGGGTGCACCTGCGCCCCGACGGCGACATCCGCGCCGACGTGGTGGACGAGGTGCTGCGCCGGACGCTGGGCGTCCGCGACGACGTCGTCGACGTCACCGTGCACGAGGGCGTGGTCACCCTCACCGGCCAGCTCGACCGCCGCTCCACGGTGCGCCTCGCGCTGCGGCTGTCCGCACAGGTCAGCGGGGTCGTCGAGGTGGTCGACGCGCTCGGGTACGCCGTCGACGACATCCCGCTGTCCGGGCTGCGGGTGGGCGGCGGCACCCCGGCGGGCGTGTCCTGATCCCCGGCGGCCGGCCGGCCCGCCCGTGGGCCGCCGGCCGCTCAGGTTTCGGCGAGGACGTCGAGCAGCAGCGCGGCGGTCCAGCCGAACGCGGGCGAGCCGAGCCCGGCACCGGTGTCGGGGTGGAAGTACTCGTGACAGCCGGCGGTCGCGACGAGGTCGATCATCGAGTCGCGCAGCCCGGCGGCCAGGTCGAACCGGTGGTGGGCGCGCAGCCCCCGCCACAGCAGCCAGTTGAGGTTCTGCCAGCTCGGGCCCCGCCAGTAGCGCAGCGGCTCGAAGTCGGGCGCGGTGCGGTCGTGGCTGGGCAGCGGCCGGTCCATCCGGGCCGCCAGCCCGAACCGGGGCGAGCAGGCCTCGGCGAGCAGCGCCGCGACCGGCCGGGCGGGCAGGCCGGGCAGCGCCAGGGGCATGAGGCCCAGCGCGGTGCGGGCCGGGACGAGCCGGCCGGTGCGCAGGTCCCGGGGGTGGAAGGTGCCGCCGACCGGGTCGTACAGCCGGTCCACCAGGGCGGCGGTGATGCGGACCGCGCGCTCGCGGTGCGGGCCCGGGTCGGCCCCGGTCTCGCGGGCGATCGCGGCGAGCGCGTGTTCGGCGAGCCCCAGCGCCGTGTTCAGCAGCGGGCACTCCACCAGGAACAGGTGCCGCCCGTCCAGCCCGTCGTCGCGGTATCCGCCGGCCCGATAGGCGTCGACCAGCGCGACGTAGCGCGCGTAGTCCAGGTCCGTGGGGCGGTGCGCGGCGTCGGCGTGCACGGTGTCGTGCCGCCGGTACGCCCGCATGACCGCCGCGTCGGCGGGCACCGCGGCCAGCGGCGGGTCCCAGGCGGGGCTGTTGTCCAGCCCGGACTCCCACGGGTGCACGATGCAGGCGAGCCCCGCCCCGCCGACGTCGCGCCGGCCGGTGAGGTAGCGCTGCCAGGCGACCAGCCGGGGGTAGAGCCAGGCCAGCTCGGCCCGGCTGCGCTCCGACGGTGCCCGGCGGTGCACCAGCCACGCGGCGAGGGCGTGCAGGGGCGGCTGGACGATGCCGGAGGTGGCCACGGCGGGCGCGCCGGGCACCTGCGCCGAGTCCCAGAACGCGGGCCCCGGGAAGTAGGACCCGGCGCGCAGGGCGGGGTTGAACACGATGTGCGGCACCCGCCCGTCGGCCCACTGGGCGGCGAACAGGGTGCGCAGCTCCCGCCAGGCCCGGTCGGGGCGCACGTGGGCCAGACCGACGGCGACGAAAGCCGAGTCCCAGCTCCACTGGTGCGGATAGAGGGTGCGCGACGGGACGGTGTGGTCGTGCTCCCAGTTGCCGTCGAGGGTGGCCACCGCCAGCCGCCACAGCGCCCCCGTCTCCCGGGCGCGGGCCGGTGCGCCGCCGTCGGCGGCGGTGCCGGTGCTCACGCGGCCATCCGCCGGGGCTCGGCGTGCCGCAGCACGGTGACCGCCTGGTGCAGCGCCTGCACCGGCTCGCCGCGCAGCCGGCAGCCCAGCGCCAGCCAGCCCGGGTAGCCGAGGTCGCGCAGGGTGCGCACGAGCTCCGGCCAGTCGAGGTGGCCGGCGCCGGGCTGGTGCCGGTTGGTGTCGCTGACCTGCACGTGCCCGAGGTAGGGGGCGGCGGCCCGCAGGGCGGCGTGCACGTCGTCCTCCTCGATGTTCATGTGGAACGTGTCGGCGGCGACCCGCACCGAGGGCAGGCCGACGGCCGCGCAGAGCGCCACCGCCTCGTCGAGCCGGTTGACCATGTGGTCCTCGTACCGGTTGAGCGGTGCGAGGAACAGGGTGACACCCTCGGCGCGGGCGTGTTCGCCCAGGGTGCCGAGGGCGTCCAGGAGGGCCTGGCGGTCGCCGGCCGGCGGGCGGGGCCGCTGGAACGGCGGCAGCCGGCGGGCGGGCGTCGCCCGGGCGGCGGCGGTCGTCACCCCGACGCCGCCCAGCTCGGCGATGACGGAGAGCTGGGAGCGCAGGTCGCGTACCGCGTCGGCGGAGCGCTCGGGGTCGACGTCGCCGATGAGGGGGCCCGGCTCGACGCGGACGGTCGGCATGACCACCCCGGCGGCGCGGGCGCGGCGCAGCTCCGGCAGCCGGCGGGCGAGGGCCGGCTCGCCGCGGCCGCGCAGCTCGATGCCGGTGAAGCCGAGCGCGGCGGCGAGGGCGTGCTTGCGGATCAGGTCGTCGCCGGGGAGCAGCTGCTCCTGGCAGGCCAGCGGGATGGTCGGCGGAACGGTCATGGGCACCTCGGCACGACGTGGCGGGCGTCGGCGTCGCCGTGGTCGAGCGGCACCCGGGCACCTGAGCTGATCCGTCGGGGCCGGCGAGTGGGACAACCCGGTTGACCATGAGTCACATCGGTTGCACTGGGCTTCAGTGTAGAGCAAAAAATCGGCATATGTCTTGTTATTGATCAATCGGCACCCTTCCGGCGGGGCGGGGTGGGGCTGACCGCGGGCCCGGCGGGTCGGCTCGGCTAGCGTGGGGCGATGGCGAACCCGACCCGATGGGTGACCGACACCGGCCCCGAACACTCGCAGTGGTATGTCGACCGGTTCCGCCGGCTGGCGGCCGAGGGCGCGGACCTGGCCGGCGAGGCCCGGCTGCTGGACGCGATGGTGCCGCCGCGCGCCCGTGTCCTCGACGCCGGCTGCGGCACCGGCCGGGTGGGCGCGGCGCTGCACGACCGGGGCCACACGGTGGTGGGCGTCGACGCCGACCCGGTGCTGGTCGAGGCGGCCGGCGTCGACCACCCCGGCCCCCGCTGGCTGGTCGGCGACCTGGCCGAGCTGGACCTCGCGGCGGCCGGGGAGCCCGAGCCGTTCGACGCCGCCGTGCTTGCCGGCAACGTGATGGCGTTCGTCGCGCCCGGCACCGAGCAGCGGGTGCTCGGGCGGGTCGCCGCGCACGTGCGCCCCGACGGGGTGGTGGTCGTCGGCTTCGGCACCGACCGGGGCTACCGGCTGGCCGACTTCGACGCCGACGCGGTCGCCGCCGGCCTCCGCCTGGAGCACCGCTTCGCCACCTGGGACCTGCGGCCGTGGCGCGACGACGCCGACTTCGCGGTCACCGTGCTGCGCCGCCCCGCCTGACCGGCCTCCCCACGCCCGCCGCCGGCCGGCGCCCGCCGCCGGAGCGGGGTGAGAGGGGAACCCTTCTCTACCGTAGGCGTTAACAGGGGGCCCTTCCTTACTCGCCGGCCGAGCGGGCCGCCGCCGGGTCGAGCGGGCTGCCGGCCGGCACGAGACCCACCAGGCCGGCGGGCAGCCGGACGGGGCGCACGTCGCGGTAGCCGAGCATGCCGAGCACGGTGGGGTCGGCCAGCACGTACCGGCGGCCGAGATCGGTGACCACGCTCAGCGCGCCGCCGGTGGCACCCGGTGCGGCGACCGATTCCACCACGGCGCCGTGCCCGGGTTCGACCACGACGTGGTCGGCGACCGCCGTCCCGCCCGTCCCCTGCGGGGTGTCCGACAGGTCGGGCAGGGTCGCGCCCAGCCGGACGTCGCCCGCGTCCGCGTCGTCGCCGACGCGGACGCAGAGCGCCCCCGGGTCCGCCGCGGCGAGCCGGGGCGGGGTCGGCGGCGGGGCGGCCGGCCCGGTCGGCACCAGGTCCGGCAGCTTGGGCAGGGCGGCGAACCGGCCGAGGGTCATCGCCTCCGGTTCCCCCTGGCCGGTGCGGGCCAGCAGCAGGGTGGCCTGCAACTCGGTGACGCCGGCCAGGCCGCCGGTGAGGGCGACGGCGTACTGGCGGCCGCCGCCGGAGTTGCGGACGAGGAAGACGTCGCCGACCGTCGCGCCGGTCACCCGGGGCGACGGTTGGCCGAGGCCGGGCAGGTCGAGCGGGGCGAGGTCGGCCCCGGCCGGGATGCTGTTGATCAGGGCGGGCGCGGCCGGCACCGCCCGCTGCCGGGTGGCGGCGAGCGCGGCGAGCACCCGCCCGGTGTCGCGCAGCAGGTAGCGGCGGGCGTGCCAGACCAGGTGCAGCCCGCCGTCCGGGTGTTGCAGCAGGATCGCGTCGTCGCCCAGGGCCCGGCCGCCGGTGGCCGCCGTGCCGATCAGCACGACCGACCGGGGTGCGGCGGGTTCCGCCCCGGCGGCGGCGCGCTCGGCCCCGGCGGCCGAGCAGACCGTCCATCCGGCGGTGGACAGCCGGGCCCGGTCGGGCAGCGAGTCGGGGGCGTCGGGGATGCCCAGCGGCAGCCCGCGCGGCACGCCCTCGATCGAGCGGCGGGAGACCAGCACGGTCTTCGCCCGCTCGGCGCCGATGATCAGCAGGGCGGAGGCGTAGTTGAGCACCGGGTGCAGCTTCTGCTCGCGGTAGACGAACCGGGCGCCGGACTCCTTCTCCACGATCACCGCGCCGGTGTCGCGCCACTTGGTGCCGCCGCCGGCGAACAGCCCGTAGAGGGCGAAGCCGCCGAGGGCGATCGCGGCGACCAGGACACTGGCCAGCCCGGCCCCGGCCAGCCGCCGAAACGGCGACCGTGCGGGGTCCGTCTCCCGCATCACCAGGGCGGCGACCGCCCGCTGCACGGTGAACTGGTACGAGTGAAGCTGGTCCTGCCGCGACGGCATGCGGTTTCCTCCGACCGGTCGATCGGGGCACAGGATAGACGCTGCGTCGATCCCCCGGAGACCCTCCGCCACGAGGGCGGGCAGGCGCGGGGTCGTAGGGTGTGACGCGAAGCGGTGGCCACGGCGTACCCCCCGGGGTACCCTTCTCCCCGGAGGTGACGCGAGGTGAAGCTGCGACCGGAGATGACCGCCGACGCCCTGACCCGCCTGAAGCGGGCCCGGGGTCAGCTCAACGCCGTGATCGACATGATCGAGTCGGGAGAGGACTGCCGCGCCACGCTGACCCAGCTCGCCGCGGTCTCCAAGGCCCTCGACCGGGCCGGCTACAAGCTGATCGCGTCCGGGATGCGGCACTGCAACGCCGCCCGCGACCGGGGCGAGGACCCGGAGATGACCGAGGAGGAGCTGGAGAAGCTCTTCCTGGCACTCTCCTGAGCCCCCGCGCCCGGCGGGTCACCCGCGGGCGCGGGCTCAGGCGCGGGCGGGGTGGCGGGCGTCGGTGTCATACTCCCAGCCCTCGCGCCAGGCGAAGTCGACGGTGATCAGCTCCTCCAGCGGGACGCCGTCGAGCAGGTGGTCCAGCGCCCACCGGGTGGCGACGTGCCCGATCACCAGGATCCGACGCCCGTGCCAGCGCAGCGGGACGTCGTCGAGGAAGCGCCCGGCCCGCAGCACGGCCTGCCGCCAGCTCTCGCCACCCGGATAGGGCGAGTCGAGGTGGCGGGCCCGGCCCTGGTGCAGCTCCACCGCGGAGGTGCCGTTGCGGTCGCCGTAGTCGCACTCGCGCAGCCGCCAGTCGTACAGGACCGGGATGCCGGTGCCGCCGAAGGCCACCTCGGCGGTCTCCACCGCCCGGCGCAGGTCCGAGGTGAAGACGGCCGCGATGCCGTCGTGGCGCCTGCGGTCACCGAGCTCGGCGGCCAGCGCCCGGCCGCGCGCGGACAGCCGCCCCGGCAGCCAGCCGGTCGCCACTCCCCGGTCGTTGTCCTCACTCCACGAATGGGTCTCGAAGACGATCCGCGTCGACATGGATCAAGGCTAGGGGCCCGACGGCGGCAGAGGTTGCCGTCGCGTGACAGCCCTGTGAGCGAAACCGCCCCCGGCCGCGACCCAACATTCCCTATCAACACCCTTTCGGGGTACGGTAGGGAGCGATGAGGGAAGAAATGTACTCGGTCGAGCAGGTGGCCGACCTCCTCGGCCTGCACGTGCGCACGGTGCGCGGTTACATCCGTGCCGGCCGGCTCCGGGCCACCCGGATCGGCAAGCAGTACCGGATCGCCCGCGCCGACCTCGACGCGCTCACCGGCCACCCGCCGACGCCGCCGGCGCGGAGCACCTCGGTGGAGGTGTCGAGCATCGTGCAGGTCGACGGCGTCGACCGGGCCACGGCCGACCGGCTCGGCACGTTTGTCCTGGCCGGGGCGAACAACGGGTACGACCTCGCGCACCCGCTGCGGGTGCAGACCGTCCACGACGAGGAGCGGAACCGGATGAAGATCGTGATCCTGGGCGGCACCGCCGCCACGGCCGACCTGCTGCGCATGATCGATGCCGTGCTCGACGCCGACGGCGGCCTGCTCGGCCGCGAGGACGGGGAGGCGGACGATGCCTGACGAGATGCGGGAGCTGGCCGGGGTGCCGGTGCTGGTGTGCGACGCCGACGGCCCCGTGGTGGCCACCGAGCAGGACGCGCTGGACCTGATCGGCGCGGCCTTCCTCGGCGCGCAGGTGGTGGCCGTGCCCGTGGACCGGCTGGCCGAGGGGTTCTTCTCACTCGGCACCCGGTTCGCCGGCGACGTGATGCAGAAGTTCGTCAATTACCGGCTGCGCCTGGCCGTCGTCGGCGACATCTCCGGGCACCTGGCGGCCAGCCCGGCGCTGCGCGCCCTGGTGCACGAGTCCAACCGGGCCGACCACGTGTGGTTCCTGCCCGACCTCGACGCGCTCGACGCCCGGCTGCGCGCCGGGTCCTGACCGGTCCCCGGCGGCCGGACGCGGGCGCGGCGCGCCCGTACCGGATGGCGGTTGTTGCGGCGGCCGGGCCCGCGCGGGCGGTAAGATCCGCTCGGACCCGGCCGAAGTGAGGACCCGCGTGGGCGTGCGATTCGAGGAACTGGCCTGGCGGGAGACCCCGATCGGCGAGATCAGCCTCCGCCGTCGGCACGACCCCGCACTGGACCGCGAGGTCTACGAGGTCAAGCTCGACGACGAGTTCCTGATGTCCAGCCTCTTCCCCGTCGCGGAGATCGAGCTGGCCCGGCTCGGGCTGGCCCCGCTGCACGGCACGGCGCTCGACGTCGTGGTCGGCGGACTCGGCCTCGGCTACACGGCCCGCACCGCCCTGGAGGACCCCCGGGTGGCCTCGCTGCTGGTGGTGGAGGCGATCGAGGACGTCATCGGCTGGCACCGGCAGGGCCTGCTGCCGTTCGCGGCGGGCCTCGCCGACGACCCGCGCACCCGGTTCGTCCAGGCGGACTTCTTCGCGGCCGTGGCCGACGGGGCGGGCTTCGACCCGGACTCCCCCGGCCGCCGGTTCGACGCGATCCTGCTCGACGTGGACCACTCGCCCCGGCACGTGCTGCACCCGAGCCACGCCCCGTTCTACACCGACGAGGGCCTGCGCCGCCTCGCCGGCCTGCTGCACCCGGACGGGGTGTTCGCGCTCTGGTCCAACGACCCGCCCGACCCGGACTTCCAGCGGGTGCTCACCGGGGTGTTCCCGACCTCCCTGGCCCACGTCGTCCGCTTCCCCAACCCGTTGCAGGGCCGGGAGTCGGCCAACACCGTCTACGTCGCCCGCCGCTAGCCGCCGACACCGGCCAGCCACGCCGGGCCGACGAACTCGGCCCGGCCCACGGGCATGGCGGCCGCGGGCATGGCGGCGGCCGAACCGGGAAAGGCGTGTCCGGCGGACGCCCCGGTCGGCGGGACCGTCCGGTCAACGGGAGGTGGACATGCGCGCCATGCTCTGGGTCGTCGGCGTCGTCGCCGGCGCGCTCATCCTGCTGGGGCTGCTGCTCGAGGCGGTCCGCTGGCTGGTGATCATCGGGGTGATCGCGCTGGTCGCGGTCATCGTGTTCGCGTTCGTCAAGGGCCGGCAGGCGGTACAGCACCGACACTCGGCGCGGCGCTGAGCCCTGCCGGCGGCGACCGCCGGACATCCACCGTGATCACTTGTCCGGCAGTGACAGGGTGATCTATCATCCTCACGATGCGCAACCGTCGCGCCCCGTGAAGGAGCAGCTTCGTGTCCAACCGGGGCGCGTACTTCGTCGCCAACGACGCCATCCTGGATCTCGCGATCGCGTTCCTGAACAGCTTCCGCGCCCACAACCCGTCGATCCCGCTGTGCCTCGTGCCGTTCGGTGACGACGTCGGGGACATCGCCGCGCTCGCTGGCGAGTACGACTTCTCGGTCTGGCGCGACCAGGCAAGGCTGGACTGGTGTGACGACATCAGTCGCAGGTTCCACGGCCATACCGTCGGGCAGTACCGCAAGCTGGCGATCTGGGACGGCCCCTTCGACGAGTTCGTCTACATCGACACCGACACGGTGGTCCTCAGCGACATCGGCTTCACCTTCCGGCTCCTGGACCGCTTCGACTTCCTCACCTCCCACTCGGACCTGCCCGACCTCCGCAGGTGGGTGTGGAAGGACTCGGTGTACGCCGCCGGGGCCCTGAGCCGGCGGCAGGTCTCATACTCCGCCAACACCGGGTTCGTGGTCTCCCGCAAGCCGGCCCTGACGCCGGCATCGGTCGAGGCGCGGCTCCCCGCCGCTCTGGCGCTCGCCGAGCACATGGAGCTGTCCTGCTACGAGCAGCCGCTGCTGAACTATCTCATCGTGACGGCGGGGGGCGGGTACGGCAGCCTGCTGACCGTCGCGGCGGCCACCGGGTCGTGGCGCATCCCCCTCGAACGCTGGGCCGGCGACCCGTCGCTGTCCGTGCGGGACGGCCGGTTGGTCGGGTCGCGCACGCCGAGCCTGCTGATGCACTGGGCCGGCGAGTGGGCCCGCGCCCGCGCGACCGGCCGGCAGATCCCGTACGTCGAGCTGTGGAAGCACTACCGCCGGCTGCGGGAACCCGTCGGCTAGGCACCGCCGCCGGCCGCGGGGCGCGGCACCAGCCGCGCCCGCGGCCACCGGCCCGTCACACCGAGGCGGTCGCGAGGGCGTCCTTCCTCTCCTGCGGGCCGTGCGGGAGCGCCCCGGCGGGCGGCGGGGCGGGGGTCTCGGCGGCGCGGTTGGGCAGGGAGAGCCGGATGACCTTCCACCAGGCGGAGGCGACCTGCTTCGGCAACGCCCCGGTGGTGTACGTCAGCCCGTACCTGGCGAACAGCGCCCGCACCTCGGGGGCCACCTCCTGATAGCGGCAGCTCGGCAGGTCGGGGAAGAGGTGGTGCTCGATCTGGAACGACAGGTTGCCGGTCATGATGTGCAGCAGCCGGCTGCCGCTGATGTTGGCCGAGCCGAGCATCTGCCGCAGGTACCACTCGCCCCGGGTCTCCCCCTCGATGGAGGTCTTCTCGAAGGTCTCCACCCCCTCCGGGAAGTGCCCGCACATGATCACCGAGTGGCTCCACAGGTTGCGGATCAGGTTGGCGGTGAAGGTGGCCGCGAGGGTGCTGAGGAACGACGGCCCCGACAGCAGCGGGTGGATGACGTAGTCCTTGAGGAACTGGCGGCGGATCTTGCGACCGACCGCGCGGGCCCGGGCCCGGAACTCGGGGGCCTTGTGCCGACCCTTGCGCAGGTTGCGGCCCAGCTCCAGGTCGTACGCGGCGATGCCGTACTCGAAGAAGCAGGCGTTGATCAGGTTCCACAGCGGCTGGCCGAGGTGGACCGGGTGCCACGGCTGGTCCTCGTCGACGCGCATGATGCCGTACCCGAGGTCGTTGTCCTTGCCGAGCACGTTGGTGTACGTGTGGTGCAGCTGGTTGTGCGAGTGCTTCCACTGCTCGGCCGGGGAGACGTGGTCCCACTCCCAGGTCGTCGAGTGGATCTTCGGGTCGCGCATGAAGTCGTACTGGCCGTGCAGGACGTTGTGGCCGATCTCCATGTTCTCCAGGATCTTGGCCACGGCGAGGCCGAGGGTGCCGACCACCCAGGCCGGCGGGAACAGCGAGAACAGCAGCACCGCCCGGCTGCCCAGCTCCAGCCGGCGCTGGGTCGAGATGACCTTGCGGATGTAGGCGGCGTCGGCCTCGCCGCGGCTGGCGAGCACCCGGTCGCGGATGGCGTCGAGCTCCCGGCCCAGCTCCTCGATGTCGGTGGCGGTGAGGTGGGCGATCGGGTTGTGGGCCTTCTTCTGGATGGCGGTCACGTCCGGTTCTCCTGTCAGAGGTCGATGTCGCAGGTACCGGCCGCCGCCGACACGCAGGTCTGGATGAGCACGCCGTCGCCGGGGACGGCGGTGGTGATCTCCCCGTTGCGCAGGTCCCGGACCGCGCCCTGGCGCAGCGGCACCACACAGCCGAAGCAGATGCCCATCCGGCACCCGGACGGCATGAGCACCCCCGCCTCCTCCCCCGCGTCCAGCAGGGGGGTGCCGCCGTCGGCGGCGACGGTGACCCCGGCGCGGGTGAAGGTGACGTCGCCACCCGTGCCCGGGGAGATCACCGTGGGCCGGAACCGCTCGGTGTGCAGCCGGTCGGCCGCCCCGTGGGCGGCCCAGTGGGCCTCGACCGCGTCGAGCAGGCCGACCGGGCCGCACGCCCAGGTCTGCCGGTCGAGGTGGTCGGGCACCAGGTCGGCCAGCTCGGCCACGCCGAGCACGCCGTCGGTGTCGGTGTGCCGCTCGACGAGACGGATCGCGCCCCGGTCGGCGAGGCCGCGCAGCTCGGCGGCGAAGATCACGTCGTCGGGGGTGGGCGCGGAGTGCACCAGCACGACGTCCGCCGCGGCGGGCACGCCGGCGCGCAGCATCCCCATGACGGGGGTGATGCCGCTGCCGGCGGTGAGGAAGAGGACCTTCCGCGGCGCGGTCGCGGGCGCGACGAAGTCGCCCTGGGCCTGGTCGAGCTGGACCAGGGTGCCGGGCCGGACCCGGCGGACCAGGTGGTTGCTGACCCGGCCGTCCGGGATCGCCTTCACGGTGACCGAGATCAGCCCGTCGCGGCGGCCGGGGGCGGAGGTCAGCGAGTAGGCCCGCCACTGGCGGACCCCGTCGACGTCCACGCCGAGGCGGACGTACTGCCCGGGGGTGTGCCCCTGCCAGCCCCGGCCGGGCCGGATGGTCACCGTCGCCGCGTTCCGGGTCTCGGGCCGGACGTCGAGGATCCGCCCGCGCAGGGCGGCGCCGGAGCGCAGCGGGGCGACCAGGTCGAGGTAGTCGTCGGGCAGCAGCGGCGTGGTGACCGTCTCGGCGAGCCGGAACAGCCTGTCCCGGACGGTGCGGCGGCCGGACGGGCGCGGGACGGTGGTGGTCATAGGACCAGGGTGGCGGACACGATCGCATAACATCTTGGCCAAGAAAGATGAAAGGCCCGCACGGTTTTGTTCCGGGAGAACAAGATGTCGGAAGAGTCGGGGACCGGTCGCCGCGCGGCCCACCTCGCGTTGGACGCGCCGACGGCCGCCCGCCTGCTCGCGGTGCTGCCGGCGGTCGCCGAGCGCACGGTCACCGCGATCACGGCCGAGGTGCCGGCCTACTCGGGCACCCTCACCGGGCAGATGCGGGCCAAGATCGAAAACGCGGTACGCATCGCGTTGGGCACCTTCCTCCAGCTCGTCGGGCGCCCCCAGGCGGCGGCCGACCCGAGCACCCCGCTGGCCCCCGCGCTGGAGGCGGCGTACGCCCTGGGCAGCGGCGAGGCCCGCTCCGGCCGCAGCATGGACGCGCTGCTGGCGGCGTACCGGGTGGGGGCGCGGGTGGCCTGGCGGGAGGTCTCCACCACCACCGTGCGCGCCGGGCTCGCGGCGACGACCGTCGCCGAGTTCGCCGAGCTGATGTTCGCCTACATCGACGAACTGTCCGCCGCCAGCGTGGCGGGGCACGCCGACGAGCTGGCCAGCGTGGGCCGGGCGCGGCAGCGCTACCTGGAGCGGCTCACCCAGCAGCTGCTGGCCGGCGAGGCCGAGGACGTGCTGCGCCGCAGCGCCGCCCGGGCGGACTGGCCCCCGCCGCAGACGCTGACCGTCGTGCTGCTGCCCCGCAGCGGCCTGCGCACGGTGCTGACCGCGCTCAGCCCGCACACGCTGGAGAGCGGGGAGGACGTGCCGGGGCCGGAGCCGGCCGAGGAGCTGGCCGTGCTGCTGGTGCCCGACGTCCACGGCGGCCGACGGCGGCAGCTGGCCCGGGTGCTCCGCGGTCACCGGGCGGTGCTGGGACCGGCCCGGCCGTGGCACCGGGTGGCCGGGTCGTACGAGCGGGCCGCCCGCGCGCTGCTGCTCGGGCTGCCCCGCGACGACGCCGACGCGCCCCTGGACACCGAGCGGCACCTGGCGCGGCTGCTGCTCAGCGTGGACCCGGAGGCCCTGGCCGACCTGCGGGCGCAGGTGCTGGAGCCCTTCGCCGCGCTGCCGCCGGCCACCGCCCACCGGCTCGCCGAGACGCTGCGGGCCTGGCTGCTGCACCAGGGCCGCCGCGACGACGTGGCGGCGGCCCTGTTCGTGCACCCGCAGACGGTGCGCTACCGGATGGCGCAGGTGCGGGAGCTGTACGGCGACCGGCTGCTCGACCCGCAGACCGTGCTGGACCTGACGCTCGCCCTGGCGGTGCTGCCGCCACCGCCGGAGCCGGGCTGACCGCCGGTGTCGGTGGGCGCGGGACGGGTCGGGCCGCCCGCTCAGGCCGGCACGGCGGCGCGGCGCGGGCCCGGCCGGTTGACCGCGTCGGGGACGTCGTCGCCGCGCAAGGCCGCCCGGACGCTCTCGGCGGCGGCGACGCCCGCCTTGACCTGGGCTTCGGCGGTGGACGCGCCCAGGTGCGGGGTGACCACCACCTCGTCGAGGGCGAACAGCGGCGAGGCCACGCAGGGCTCGGTGGCGAACACGTCGACGCCCGCCCCGGCCACCCGGCCGGCGGCGATCGCCTCGGCCAGCGCCTCCTCGTCGACCAGGCCGCCCCGGGCGCAGTTGACGATCCGTACCCCCGGCTTGACCCGCGCCAGCTCCGCCCGGCCGATCAGCCCGACGGTCTGCGGGGTGCGCGGCAGGTGCAGGGAGATGAAGTCGCTGGTGGCCAGGAGCTGGTCGAGGCCGACGAGGGCGACGCCGACCCGGGCGGCCCGCTCGCAGGTGGCGTACGGGTCGTAGGCGACGACCCGGGTGCCGAACGCGGCCATCCGCTGGGCGAAGAGCACACCGACGCGGCCCAGGCCGATGACGCCCACGGTCTTCCCGGCGATCTCCACGCCCGTGAACCGGGACCGCTGCCAGCGCCCCTGCTTGAGCGCGGCGCTGGCGGTGGCGGTGTGCCGGGCCACGGCGAGCAGCAGGGCGACGGCCTGCTCGGCGGCGGACACGACGTTCGAGGTGGGCGCGTTGACCACCAGCACGCCCCGGGCGGTCGCCGCCGGCACGTCGACGTTGTCCACGCCGACGCCGGCGCGGGCCACCACCCGCAGGCGTACCGCCGCGTCGAGGGCCTCGGCGTCGATGCGGGTGGCGCTGCGGATGACGACGGCGTCGGCGTCGGGCAGGGCCGCCAGCAGCGCCGCCCGGTCGGCGCCGTCGACCCGACGTACGTCGAACTCGTCGGCCAGCAGGCGCAGCGCCTCCCCGGCCAGCTCCTCGGTGACCAGCACCCGCTGCCGGGCGCCGGCCCCGGTCGTCATGGTCTGCTCGCTCATCTTCGCTCTCCTCGGGGACGTCCGGATCTCCCCCGGCACGCGACGCGCCGGTGCGCCGACGATGGACCGTGGGCGTTAGCCGGTGGTTACGCGGTCAGCGACAGCGGCTGCAGGCCCCGCGCGGCGGGGCGGCGGGGCGACGCCGGACGGGGGGCCGAGGCCCGCCGCCCGCGCAGCCGCCCGGTGAGGGCGAGATCGCGGATCTGCCGGGTACGCCCGGTCGGGCCGACGTCGAGGCCGTCGCGCAGCCGCTGCACGCACAGGTCGTACCAGCTGCGGACCTGACCCAGCTCGCCGAGCATGCCGTGCACCACCAGCAGGTTCTGGTACGCCTCCTCCTGGTACGGGTCGACCGACAGGATGCGCCGGCACCAGGTGACGACCGCGCGGGGATCGTCGCGGAGCATGGCGTCGGCGCGCAGGTGGTGCAGCGACCGCAGCACCATGGCCCGGGTCCACTGGCGCTGTTCGTCGACCCAGTCGGCGGTCTCGCCGTTGAGGAAGTCGCCCTGGTAGAGGCTGATCGCCCGGTGGTGGGCGGCCAGGGCCCCGCCGGTGTCGCCGGTCCGCTCGGCCTCCCGCGCGGCGTCGACGGCCGCCTCGAACTCCTCGGCGTCGACGCAGATCTCGGCGCACCGCAGCAGGTATCCGACGTCCTGGTAGACGATCTCGACCCCGGTGCCGCCGGGGCAGCTGCCGAGGATCTGCCGCAGCGCGTGGGCGGCCACCTTCAGCGAGGTCGACCGGTCCGTGTCGCTGTCGGGCCAGAGCACCTCGTAGAGCCGCTCCCGGGGCACCACGTGACCCCGGTTGAGCACGAGGAACTGGAAGAGGTTGCGCGCCTTGCCGGCGCGCCAGCGCTCGACGGGCACGCCGTCGACGGTGACCGCGAAGTCACCGAGGAAACGAACGGTGACGGCGGCGGGAGGGTTCGGCAGCATGGGTGTCCCTTCTCAGGCGGTGACGGAAACCTTCATCGACACCTCCGACGCTAAAACGACCTCCCGAGTCCACAAGGGAACCGTTCGCAACTGGGTACTCCCCCTACGACCAAGGTGACAGTCGGGCTACGACCTACCGCACCCGGGCGCTGTGACCTGCGACAGACGACCGCGCCGTCGTCCACACCGGACGATCGGTCCGACGACGACCGAGGGGAGCTGGTGACGATGACCATGAGCACGCTGACGGCGACCCGACCGTCGGGCCGGTGGTGGCGGGCCCTCGGCCTGTCCTTCGTGGAGGCCCGGCCGGTGGTGCAGGTGATCTTCCTGCTCCGGTTCGCCGCGGGCGCGGCGGCCGGCGCGTTGTCCGGGGCGGACCTCGACGGCGCCCTCGGCCGGGGCGCGCTGGCCTGGCTGCTGCTGACCTGGAGCGTCTACCTGCTCAACGGCGTCGCCGACGTCACCGAGGACCGGG
The DNA here is from genome assembly GCF_020873825.1 of Micromonospora sp. DH13. Lineage (NCBI taxonomy): Bacteria > Bacillati > Actinomycetota > Actinomycetes > Micromonosporales > Micromonosporaceae > Micromonospora > Micromonospora sp. DH13. The sequence continues at coordinate 7,758 of NZ_JAHWGR010000042.1, read as the reverse complement.
CCAACGGCTCCCGCCGCCCGATCGCCCGGGGCCGGCTCGACCGGGACGTCGCCCTGCGGACCGCGCACGGGCTGGCGGCGGCCGGCCTGCTGGTGGCCGCGACCGTCGGCTCGACGCTGGTGCTGCTCGGCGCGGGGCAGCTCGCGCTCGGCTGGTGGTATTCGATGGGCCGGGCGCCGTTGAAGCGCCGGGTCGCCGGCACCGCCGGCGCGGTGGTGATCGCCGGCCTGCTCACCTACCTGGCCGGGGCGGACAGCGCCGGGGCCCGGCCGGTGCCGCACCTGTGGGTCTTCTGCGTCGCGATGGCCCTGTGGATGGCCGTCGGGGCCCTCGCCAAGGACCTCTCCGACGTGCCCGGCGACCGGCTCGCCGGGCGACGCACCCTGCCCGTCACGCGGGGCGTGCCGTGGGCCCGCCGGTCCGTGGCGGCCGTCGCGCTCACCGTCGCGCTCGCCTTCCTGCTCGCGGCCCACGACGCGTGGCCGGCCGTCCGGGTCGCGTCCTGGCTCACCGTGGCCGGGGCGCTGGTGCTGACCGGGTTGACCTGCGGGACGGCCGGGGACGGCACGCCGGCGCGTCGACGCCGCCCGTACCGGGTCTTCATGGCCACCCAGTACCTGGCCCACCTGGCGCTACTCGGTCCGGTTGCGACCTGTGTCGGCACTCAGGGACACTAGTGTGCGGGGGTCAACTCGGACCATGAGCCGGCGCTGGGCTGAGAGGTGCGGTGGGGGACACGAGGACAGATGCGGGCACGACCGGACGCGGCCTGCCACCCGCGGTCCGGGCCGAGATCCTCGACGCCTACGAGCAGCGACTACGGGCCACCGGCAACGCGATCTTCGCCGACCCGGAGGCGCGCCGGCAGGCGCTGTGCCAGGCCAACGCGGTCATCGACGACGTCGACCGGTACGGGGCCAGCGGCACCGCCGAGATGACGCCGGTGGCGACCCCGTTCACGCTCAGTGTCGGCCGCGACCGCGCCCAGCGCGGCATCCACCCCGTCCAGTCGCTGCGCGCCGCGACCCTGCTCTTCGAGGCCGCCCTGCCCCCGCTGATCCGCGAGTACGCCCGCGGGGACGCCGACGACGGCGCGGTCACCGCCACCATCGCCGCCACGCTGCACCGCACGATCATGGCCCGGATCGAGACGGGCGCCCTGTCCTACGTGGGTTTCCTGCTGGAGCGGGTGTTCACCTCGCACCTGGCCGAGCGCCGCCGGATCGGCCGGGAGCTGCACGACCGGGTGGCGCACGCCATCGGCGTGGGGCTGCAACACCTCGACCTGCACCGCATCTACCAGAAACGCCGGTCGGACCGGGCCGAGGGCAAGCTCGACCAGGCCGGGCGCGCCATGCGGGACGCGCTGTCGCTGACCCGGGCCCTGTCCGAGGAGCTGCGGCACTCGGTGGGGCCGGCCGGGCTGGAGGACGCGCTGCGCGGCTACCTGAAGGCGAGCGTCCCGTCGAGCGTCGCGATCACCTGCACCGTCACCGGCGACACCCGCACCGTCCCGCAGGCCATCGCCGAGGAGATCTACCTCGTGCTGCGCGAGGCGGTCCGCAACGCCCTGCTGCACTCCGGCAGCGACCGGCTGGACGTCTCGGTCGAGGTGTGCGGCACGGCGCTCACCGCGACCGTCCGCGACCACGGCCGCGGCTTCACGCCGAGCCCCCAGGACCTCTCCGGCGGCGGCCTGCTGTCCATGCGGGAACGCGTCGAGCTGGTCGGCGGGGCGGTGTCCATCTGCCCCGGCCCCGCCGGGGGCACCACGGTCGCCATCTGCGTGCCGTTGTCCGGGGAGTCGCGATGACCCACGGCACCGGGCAGACCCGGGTGGTCGTCGCCGACGACCACATGCTGTTCCGCGACGGCCTGCGCGAACTGCTGGAGACCGACCCGGGCTGCGCCGTGGTGGGCGAGGCGGCCACCTCCGACGAGGCCCTCGCGCTCGTGGCCCACCTGCACCCGGACGTGCTGCTGCTCGACGTCGAGATGCCCGGCCCCGGCACGCCGGTCGTCATCGACCGGGTGCGCCGGGAGTTCCCGCACACCCGGGTCATCGTGCTCACCATGCACGAGAGCGCGGCCATCGTGCAGGACCTGCTGGCCCGGGGCGCGTACGCCTACCTGGTGAAGAACATCGCCGGCGAGGAGCTGATCGCCGCCGTGCACTCCGTCGGCCGGGGGCGGGACAACGTGCTGCTGTCGGTGTCCCGGGAGACGATCGGCCAGTTGGAGAGCCACCAGGAGGGCACGCCGCCGCTGCTGTCGCAGCGGGAGCTGGACGTGCTGCGGCTGGTCGCGCAGGCGTACAGCAACGGGCAGATCGCCCACCGGCTCGGGATCACCGAGGGCACCGTGAAGCGGCACCTGACCAACATCTACGCCAAGCTCGACGCGGTGTCCCGGGTGGACGCCATCCGCAAGGCCGTGGCCGCGCGGCTGCTCTCCACCGAGGAGACCAGCTGACCGACCGGGCCGCCCCGGGTGGCACCGGGCCGGGGCCGGCCGGTCAGCTCAGGCCCGACGGTCAGCGCCGGACGACCCGGGCCGCCGCCACCGGCCCGGCCGGCGCCCCCGCCAGCACCAGTTCGCGCTCCTCGCCGGCCCGCCGGTCGGCGGTGAGCCGCCCGGCGGCGCGCGCCACCTGGAGCACCCCGTCGACGAGCTCCGGCAGGCGGTGCGTGGGCAGGGCCTGCTTGCCGTCGCAGAGCGCCGCGGCGGGGTCGCAGTGGGTCTCCACGATGATCCCGTCCGCGCCGCAGGCCGCCGCGGCCAGGGCCAGCGGCAGCACCCGGCTGGTCTCCCCGGCGGCGTGGCTCGGGTCGATGATCACCGGCAGGTGGCTGCGCTCCTTGAACACCGGCACGGCGGCGATGTCGAGGGTGAAGCGGTAGCCCGTCTCGAAGGTGCGGATGCCGCGCTCGCAGAGGACGACGTCGGGGTTGCCGCCGTCGAGGATGTACTCGGCGGCCATCAGCGTCTCGTCGATCGTGGCGGCCAGGCCGCGCTTGAGCAACACCGGCACCCGCAGCCGGCCCAGCTCCCGCAGCAGCGCGTAGTTCTGCATGTTGCGGGCCCCCACCTGGAGCATGTCCACCGCCGGCAGCATCGCGTCGAGGTCGCGGACGTCGAGGACCTCGGAGACGACCGGCAGGCCGGTGGCGCGGCGGGCCTCCGCCAGCAGGGCCAGGCCACGCCGGCCCAGCCCCTGGAAGGCGTACGGGGAGCTGCGCGGCTTGAACGCGCCGCCGCGCAGGGCGTGCGCGCCGCAGTCGCGTACGGCGTGCGCCACCTCCAGCAGCTGGTCGCGGCTCTCCACGGAGCAGGGGCCGGCGATGACGGTGAACCCGCCCGGGCCGACCGTGGCGTCGCCGAGCCGCACGCTGCTGGGCAGCCCGATGCGGGCCTGGGCGGACGCGCACGGGTACTGCCCCGGCACTCCGGCGACGTGCCGGACCTGGGGCAGGTGCGCGACCGCCTGGTCCACCGTCGCCAGGTCGCCGGTGAGGGAGAGCAGGTGGGGGCTGTGCCGGCGCACGTCGGAGCCGACCCGGTCGGCCAGGTTGAGCACCTGGGACAGTTCGCTTTCGGTGGCCGTCTCCCGGAGCACGATGATCACGGTCATGGTTCACCTCGCTGAATCTTCGACGGGGGTCCGCGCCGGCCGGCGCGGGCCCTGAGCCGGTGGCGGCGACCGACGCCGCCGCCACCGGTGGAGGTCAGCCGCCCACCGCGACGGTGGCGGGGGCGGTCGGGTCGACGGCCGGGTCGGCGAGCCGGGCGCGCAGGGCGGCGTCGACGCGGTCGAGCGTCGCCCGGGCCGCCTCGCCGCCCGGGCAGGTCCAGTCCAGCTCCAGCCGGGGGCCGGTCACCCGCGCGGTCAGGTCGGCCGCGACGCCGGGCAGCAGGTTCGCCCGGCGTACCGGCAGCCAGTCCTCGCCGTCGTCGTCGGCGCGCAGCACGCGCACGGCGACGGCGGGCCCCCCGTCGGTCGGGCCGCCGGTCAGCGGGCCCACGACGTCCCGGGCCGCCGCCGGCGCGCCGGCCGGGGCCGGAGCCAGGGCCGCCGGGGCCCCGGTCGCCTCGGCGTACGCGTCGACGGCGAGCGCGCCGAGCAGCTCCTCGGGGCCGGTGCCGGCCCGCCGGGCGGCGGCGGCCAGCGCGGACCAGCCGTCGCCGACGGCGCGCTGCAACCGGACCGGATCGGCGGCGACGGGCCCCGCCGGCGCGGCGGACTCCGCCGGCGGCGCGGGTTCGGCGCGCAGCAGGTCCCGGACGGTCAGCGCGGGCGCGGGCCCGTCCGGCTCCTCGTAGCCGGCGGCGAGCAGCCGGGGCAGCACCTCGTCGAGGCTGCGGTCGTCGGCGACCGCCGGGTGCACGGCCAGGTGCACGGCGACGACGTCGTCGGGCAGCAGCGTCAACCGCAGCCGGTACGGTGGCCCCTCGGCCAGGTCGAACGGCGTGGCCAGCAGCTCGGCGCGGACCTGGTCGAGCCGGTCGGCGGCGTCGACGGCGTCGGTCAGGTCGCGCACCGGCGGCGGGGCGGGCGCGCGCTCGACGACCCGCTGGGTGCCGTCGGCGGCGAAAACCAGCCGCAGGGCGTCCTGCTGCGTGACCAGCCGCTGCCACGCGGCGACGAACCGGTCCACGTCGAGCCAGTCGCGCTGCCACTCGACGTACCGCACGCCGGGTGCGCCGGCCAGGCCGGCCTGGGCCGCGCCGAGGCCGAACGGCGCGTGGCGGCCCGCCGCGTCGTGCGTCACGACCCCGGGGGCCCGCCGGGGAGTGCCGGCCCGCTCGGCGAGGGCGGCCACGGTGGGCGCGCGGAACAGCTCGGACATCTTCAGCCGCAGCCGCGCCTCGTCGCGCAGCCGGGCCAGCAGCCGCATCGCCCGCAGCGAGTCGCCGCCCAGCTCGAAGAAGTCGTCGTCGACGCCGATGTCGTCGAGGTCGAGCACCTCGGCCCAGATCCGGGCCACCCGCTCCTGCGCCGGGTTCTCCGGCGCCCGGTACGGCGTGTCCAACTCGGGGCGGGTGCGCGGCGGGGGCGGCAGCACCGCCCGGTCGATCTTGCCGTTGGCCGTGGTGGGCAGGTCGTCGACGACGTACGCCGCCGGCACCATGTAGCTCGGCAGCCGCCGCCGCAGGGCGGCCCGGACCGCCGTCAGCTCCGGCGGCCGGGCGCGGTCCGGCTCGACGTACGCGACGAGCCGCCGCTCCCCCGGGGTGTCCTCGCGGGCCAGCACCGCGCACTGGCGCACCCCCGGCTGCTCGGCCAGGACGCTCTCGATCTCGCCGAGGTGCACCCGGTAGCCGCGGATCTTCACCTCGTTGTCGGTGCGGCCGACGATCTCCACGGTGCCGTCGGGCCAGTACCGGGCGACGTCGCCGCTGCGGTACAGCACGGGGTACGGGTCGCCGGGCAGCTCGTTGGGCAGGAACTTGGCGCCGTTGACCTCCGGCCGGTTGAGGTAGCCGCGCGACAGGCTCTCGCCGGAGACGTACAGCTCGCCGAGCACCCCGGGGGGCACCGGCTGGCGGTTCGCGTCCAGCACGTACGCCCGGACGTTGGCCACCGGGCGGCCCACCGGCGGCATCCGGTCGGGGCGGCCGTCGGGCGCCTCGGCGGCCAGGGTGGACAGGTCGCAGGTGCCGACCACGGTGGCCTCGGCGGAGCCGTAGACGTTGAGCACCCGGAACGGCAGCTGCGGGTCGGGCCAGGAGCGCACCCGCTCGCCGGCGATGCGCATCCAGCGCAGCGCGGTGCCGGCGGGCCAGTCCAGCCGCCACAGCCGCTCGGCCATCGCGGTGAGCACCAGCGACTGCTCGATGCGCTGCTCGACCAGCCAGTCGCGCAGCTGCTCCGGGGACGCGGCGACGGCCGGCTCCGGGATGTGCACGGTGCCGCCGACGGCCAGGATCGGGAAGCAGTCCACCTGCACCAGGCCGAAGCCGGGCGAGCAGAGCCAGGTGCCGCGCTGCCCCGGCGCGAGGCCGCACTGCTCGCGCAGGACGTGCACGGTGTTGCGCAGCGGGCCGTGGCGCAGCAGCACCGCCTTCGGCTTGCCCGTGGACCCGGAGGTGTAGGCGATGTGGCAGACCTCCTCGTCGGCGACCGGGCAGCCGGGGTCGACGGCAGGGGCGGCCCGCCACTCGTCGCCCTCGACCTCCACGACGGGGCAGGCCACCGCGCCGAGGCGGGCGCGCAGGCCGGCGCGGGTCAGCACGGCCGCGGCCCGCGAGTCGTCGACCATGAACTCCAGCCGCTCCTGCGGGTACTCGGGGTCCAGCAGCACCGCCGTGGCGGCCAGCCGGAACGCGGCGAGCTGGGCGAGGATGCTCTCCGGGGAGCGTTCCAGGCAGACGCCGACCCGGTCGCCCCGGCCGACGCCGAGGCCCGCCAGGTGCTGCGCGAGCCGGTTGGCGTCGGCGTCGAGGTCGCCGTAGCCGAGGGTGCGGTCGCCGGCCACGACGGCGGGACGGTCGGGGGCCTCGCGGGCGACGTGGGCGACCAGCTCGGGGAACTGCTCCGGCGGGAACTGCCGGGCGGTGTCGTTCCACTCGTAGAGGATGGCCGACCGCTCGTCGGGGCCGAGCAGGGGCAGCTCGGCGACGCGGGCGTCCGGGTCACCGGCGAGGGCGGTGAGCAGCCGGCCGAGGTGCGCGGCGATGCGCGCGACGGTGCCGGGGGCGAAGCGCGGGTCCGCGACGAGGCACGTGCGCCCGTCGGCGCTGGTGACGGTCAGCTCGGCGGCGGCCGGGTCGGCGGCCTCCGGCGGCCCGTCGACCACCACCGCGTGGCAGGGCCGCTGCCCGCCGGCCGGGTCCACGCCGCGTAGCCGCGCCAGCTCGGCCGGCGTGACCCCGCCGAGGTCGACGGCCGCCCGGACGGCCTCGGCGGCGGCGGCGCGCAGCCCGGCGACGGTCTGTCCGCCCTCGACGGTGAGCCGGACGGCGAGCAGCCGCCCGGTCGCGGCCACGGACCGGCCGACGAGCAGGCGCGGCTCGCCGCCGTAGCGGTGCAGCAGCGCGCCGACGCCGGCGAGGAGGTCGGCGGCCGGGTACGGCCCGCCCGGCACCTCCCGGACGACGGGCGCCGCGTCGCGCGCGGCGGCGGTCCGGTCGGCGGGCAGGTTGACCGCCCGCGGGACGTCCTGCAGATGTCGCTCCCAAGCAGCGGTGTCGGGCACGGCCGCCTCCTTCAGGTGGTCGACGGATCTCGGTCTCGGGTCGGCGGGCGTCGCGCCCGGATCGGCACGGCCCCGCCCCCGTCGCTGGTTGTCGGTCTCCGGCGGACGTTAGGCAGGCCGGGTTAGACCCCGGTTACGGGCGTCCCGACGGCGGGCCCGACGCCGGATGGCGCGACGGCCGGCGGGCGCGGGTAACCGGGAGGCAACCGACGCGACGTATCATTTCCCACTCAATCCACCGGAGCCGGTCCGTGCCGGATATGGCGGACCGGTCCACCGACGGAACGGGAGGCCGGCCATGGCAGCACAGTTCCTCCGCGTCGTCGTCAACCGGGCCGGGCGGTACGCGTTGTGGCCACACGCCCACCCCACGCCGGCCGGCTGGGCCGACACCCACTTCATCGGCAGCCGGCTGCGCTGCCTGGCCCAGATCGGTGAGCTCAGCCGGACCCGGGGCGTCCCCGCCACCGGCCCGCCCGCCCACCCACCGGCGCACCTCCCGGTGCGGCTGCCGGCCGGGGCGTCGGGGCGGGTCGCCGTCGCCGACCCGCAGCACCAGCAG